>CAIUEN010000500.1 GCA_903898185.1 uncultured Verrucomicrobiales bacterium | reverse complement strand
CTTGGTGGTTGAGAACACGCGATTGTGGGTCGCGAATGGCTCTGGTGGCCTCGAACCCATCCATCTCTGGCATTTGCACGTCCATCAGTACCAAGTCGTAAGACAGAGCTTCGAGGGCTTTGAGAGCCTCAGCACCGTTGGCGACCACATCGACTCTTAACCCCAGTTTCTTGAGAATGCCCACCGCCACTTGCTGATTGGTGATATTATCCTCGGCAAGCAGAATTCGCACATGGCCGAAACCTTGCCCAAAGGAGATAACGGGCGTCGATTTCATCCGCGATGGGACAATCTCTTTGCCGCTAATGACGGACGCCAGCACGTCAAATAATTCCTGTCGCCGAACGGGTTGGGGCAGAGTGGCGCTAAAGCCGATTTCTTTGAGCTCTTGATCGTTACCCATTTGATCGATGGATGAGGACATCACCAATCGTGTATTCTCAATGCCGGGACAATTACGGATGGCGCGCCCCAGCGATTTGCCATCCATGCCAGGCATCTGCATCCCCAGAATGGCGAGCGTGAAAGGTTGCCGCACGACTTGGGCTTGAGTCAGCACCCTCAGGGCGGACGGACCGTCGGTTGCCTCAGAAGAGTAAATGCCCCAAGACGTGAGCGAGGCCATGAGAACCTCCCGATTGACCGGATGATCATCGACAATCAAGACTCGCATTGCGCGTAAATCGGCCAGCTCTGACGCTGCCGCAGGTTCATGGTAGGGCTGGTTTGCCAGAAGCGCCGTAAACCAAAATTCCGAGCCCTTGCCAGCCTCGCTTTGAACTCCAATCTCGCCCCCCATCAACTCGGTCAGTTGCTTGGAAATCGCCAAGCCCAACCCCATACCGCCGTAGGTGCGCGTCGTTGAAGTATCGATTTGCGAAAACTTCCCAAAGAGCCGTCCGATCTTGTCTGCTGGAATGCCAATCCCGGTGTCTTGCACGGCGAACCTGAGTCGAACATCGCTGGGTGTTTCTGAGATTACATTCACTCGGATAACCACCTCGCCTTGGGCTGTAAATTTGATGGCGTTGCCGGTCAAATTGATAAGAATCTGCCGCAAACGCCCTGGATCGCCTTGAAGGGCCGATGGAACCTCCGGTGCCACCACGCATCCTAACACCAGTCCTTTCTGGTGAGCCCGCAGTGCCATCATCCCGGCGAAGTCGTCCAGAAAGCTGTGCAGGCCAAAATTCAAGGTTTCCAGTTCGAGTTTCCCAGCCTCGATTTTGGAAAAATCCAAGATGTCATTGATCAGGGAAAGCAGGGCTTCACCGCTGGCGCTCGCGGTCTGAGCGTAGTGGCGCTGGTCCCCAGTCAGGTTTGTATCCAGCAACAGACCGACCATGCCCAGAACTCCGTTGAGCGGCGTGCGGATCTCATGGCTCATATTGGCCAGAAACTCGCTCTTGGCTGCGTTGGCCAAGTCGGCACGGACGGTCGCTTGTTCGAGACTCTGGTTGATGTTGATGAGTTTTTCCTCCGCCTGTTTGCGCTCGGTAATGTCTTGGACCTGAGAGATGAAATAGAGGGGGGTGCCCTGCGGGTCACGCACCAACGAAGATGAGACTTGGCAACAAATAGCATTCCCTTGCCGATGGCGATAGTGCTTTTCGAAAGATGAGCTTTCCACGGCCCCGTGTATCGCTTCAAGTATGAACTCCGAACTCAGACTGACATCTTCTGGCAAAGCCAGATCATTGACGCTGAGTTCTTCCAATTCCTGCTGGCTGTAGCCGAAAATTTCGCTCATCTTCGCGTTCACCTTCAAAAGCCTTCCCTGCAGATTTACCAGACACATGCCGGTATTGGCATCGTTGAAGGCCAATCGGAACTTTTCCTCACTTTCCCTCAGTAATTGTTCCCGTTGTATAATTGCATCAGACATGGAACGGAAGCCTGTCTGGATGCTGACCAGTTCTTCAAACCGGTAGTCTGCTTGATGGTCGTCAGATGGATTTTGGCCTTTTTCAAGATTGCGCATCTTTTCGGCTAAAGACGTGATCGGTTGCACGATAAACCGGTTGAGCTGGCGATTCTTGATCACAACAAGGAGGATCAGAATACCCATGAAGGTGAAGAGGAATGCCAACAGTGTGTTGCGTTGGGTATCCAGCAACTCCGTGGGAATCAGAACGACAATACCAGCGCCAACGGCACTTTTTTCCAGAATTACCGGTATCCAACGGCGGTTGCCAGCCGTCAATGTTCGGCTTGCGGAGGCAGATCCATCCCACTTTTTGAGATCAAAAGCCGGGATACGCAGATTAGTGTCACTGGAGAGCATCACGAAACCGTTTCTTGCGATAAGCATGATAGGATTTCCTGAAAATCGTGAAAATTCTCCCAGAAATTTCTGAACATATTCAAGATTCAGGCGACCCAGGTACAAATGGCTCTCTTGCCGGATGACGAAATAGACGCTGGGTTTATCATCCTCATACCCTCTCATAATCTCGGAAAAGTCATGACCGTTGCCCTTGCCGTTGAACTTCACGTAGTCCGCCAGTTTTCCAGATGAGAATGAAAAGCCGCAAAACACCTTGCTGCCCGATACGGCTTTGTAAATCTGCGTTACGCGCAGCCTCTGATCGACACGATAGATGTCAGAGAACGTGGAAAAGAGCTTTATTACAGCGGGCGAACGTTCCGCTTCGGGCAGACTTTCGAAGTCCTCAAGCGACTTTTGGGCATCATCAAGGTGCAGTTCGAGAAAAAGCTGAACCCTGCCGATGTCGGCCAGGCGGAGATCAAGGTATTTACGGTTAATCTCGGACAGGATAACCCAGACCGCCACAAACAGGATGGCGAACGTCAGAAGCAGCGCCAATATCTCCAGAAAAAGAGTATAGCGCCAGAAAGTTCTTCTGGGCGGAAAGATCATTTAAGTTCCTGCCTTAGGTTTTGGATAAAGAAGAACTTACCGGCGGTAACATCTCCGTATTTATCGAACGAAACCGGTCCTAGGCTGGTCTGGTGCGTCGGGGTTGAGAGCAGATACTGTTTCACAGTCTCGGGAGTATCATACCCCTTGGCAAAAGCTTGATCCAGAAGTTCCAATGCCTGCCTTACCCCAGCGGTCATGGAGTGAGGTTCATAGCCGAAACGGGCGCTGAATCTTCTGAAATAGCTGTCTAATGCCGGATCCAGGTGACGGGGAGAATAATGGCTTGGAAGGATGATGTGATCAATCGCATCTCCGGCGGTTTCCAGAATGGCCGGCGATCTCGCCCAAGGGGTGAGCACGATTGGCATCTCGGGATGGAGATAATGAAATAATTGCGCGATATTCCCGATGGAACTCTGGTAGGTGCCGGCCAGAATATACAGGGCATCGTAATTCTCTGCCATGATGGAGCGGTATTCATTGGGATTAAACGCCGAAACCAACAGTTTCCGATGTACAATATCCCATTTCCCCAAATTGCCGAGTTCAACGGAGAAGGTCGCAAATGCAGGGTCGGTGTAGGGGAGATGCCGGCATCCCCTGCAACACCAGGATGCGTTTGCCGGGCAACTGGCTGACATAGCGGGCGATAGCTCGCTGTTCCTGCACAGCGTCTGGAATTATGCGCAGGAGAAAGTCGTCCTTGCCGGTCAGGGCTGGAGCGGCAGACCCTGTAGTGATTTGGAGTGCTCGTGAATCGGCGAACAGGTGGATGCTCGCCACTGTGCATTTTGAGGGAACAGCGCTGATGAAAAAACGCACCCCATTTTTCATCGCCTCTTGAATGACAGTTGCCGCCAGTTCCGATTTCCACTCATCATCCACAAACACAATCCTGATGCGGCTTTTCGGATGTTCCTCAATGAACAGATCGCTGGCATGCATCTCGCTTGAACCCACTACTGCGCCGGAGGCCAGCCAACCAACCATCCCCACCGGAATGACTGGCACAGTGTGGAATTTCCACCTCAAAAACACCAGAGAGACCGCAACCATGACCAGCACCGCAAACAGCAATGGTAGTTTCTTCATATTATTTTGACTGAGGTGCATCTCATTGGTTTCTACCAAGAAGTGCCAAAATTAAGTCAGCATTTCTGGTCTGTATTGTTGTTTCTGTTATGAACTTAATTTCTTCATTTCCTCGAAGATATAGCAAACGGCGCTTTCGCTTCCGATTACCCTCCATCTCAGATTTCTCTAAGGTAAATTCTCTTACCGCTACAGGCGATCCTATTTCAAGTTGTTTTCCAAACTTTATTTTCGTAGGATTTTTCAACCTGAAGGGTGCGTCGGTAATTCCAGCGGTTGTCTTGCTTTCGACGCTTCGCCGACTGGAAAGTCGGCGGAACGGCAGACAAAAATGTATGCGCTACGTCCGAAGAACTATGCAGAAATACAACGTATAGATACATGATAACAGATAATGTTATTAAGCAGTCGATGTGTTAGCGGTATAGTCCTGGAAACAGGCAAGTAATTGCGAAGGACTGGACGAGGGGGTAGATCACGCCAAAGAGTTTCCAAGCTACAATAAAACCAATCAGCGAAAAAACGGGTGAATGAGCGGCTTCGCGGAATTTCTCAGCCATTGAATCGGGCAGGAATAAGGTTACGATGCTGCTGCCGTCAAGAGGTGGGCAAGGCAGCAGATTGAACGTGAAAAGGAGCAGGTTCAGCGAGAAGAACAGGCTGATCAGCATGCCCATCGCGTGTCCGATCCCGGTGCTGGCCGTGTCGATCAAATGAATCGGGGTGATGGCGTTGGCATGCTGGAATAGGCCAACCGCCAGCCCCAAGTGAATGGCCGCTGCCGCCACAATTACCAGCGCAAAGTTCGAGGCTGGCCCGGCCACCGCCATCCATGCCGCCCGTTTGGGATACTGTCGAGCCCAGAGCACATCATAGGGTGCGCTGGCCCAGCCGATCATCCAACCGCCGGCAAAAAATGAAATAATAGGCGCCACCACCATGCCAAACGGCTCGCGGCGTATGTGCGGCGTCGGGTCCAACGAGACTTGGCCACCTCGATACGCCGTATCGTCGCCCAGTTTCCACGCCACCAAGGCATGGCTCGCCTCATGGACCGTGGTGGAAAATAGAAACACCAAGTACCAGGCGGTTCCTTCAATCAGCATTGCGTTGTCAGACATCCCCGCAAGTAAAACACGATTCTGTCCACAATAAAGCCTGTTTGCGCCTGTTTATGCTTTTCTTCGTTGCCCTGTGGATTTGCATTTCTATAATGCGCCAATGCTGGATGTAAAATTTATCCGTGAACATGCCGACATTGTCCGGCAGCGCTTGGCCACCCGTAATGCGGGTGACGAACTGAAAATCGATCAGGTACTCGCTTTGGATGAGCAGCGTCGCACAGCTTTGGCCGAGGTTGAACAACTCAAAGCCTCCCGCAACCGTATTTCCAAAGAGATCGGCATTCTGATGGGGCAAAAAAAACCGGCCGAAGCCGAAGCCAAGAAGACCGAAACCCGACAGATCGGAGATCGTATTACGGCGCTGGACAAGTTGGTGGCCGAGGTCGAGCAACAACGCGATGCGCTCCTGCTCCAATTGCCCAACCTGCCTTGCGAGAAGGTGAAAATCGGCAAGACCGCCGAGGACAATCCCGAGGTTCGTGTTTGGGGCCAAAAGCCCGGGTTCTCGTTCAAACCCAAAACACACGTTGAGTTGTGCGAGTCGCTCAAGCTGATCGACTTTGCGCGAGCGGCTAAAATCTCCGGCAGCGGTTTCATTCTCTATACCCACTGGGGCGCGCGCCTTGAACGTGCTTTGATCCAGATGCTTCTGAATCTCCACACCCTTGAGCATGATTACACCGAGATTTCACCACCGTTCATGGTAAATCGCGATTGCATGGTCGGTGTCGGTCAGTTTCCCAAGTTTGTCGATCAATACTATGGTGTTCAAGAGGGAACCGATGCCAGCACGCTGGGCAAGCTCTTTCTTATTCCGACCGCTGAGACGCCGGTGGCCAACATTCATCGCGAGGAAATTCTCAAGGAAAGCCAGTTGCCAATCCGCTATTGCGCCTACACTCCCTGTTTCCGAGGCGAAGCTGGCGCGGCAGGGGTCGGAACCCGCGGCATGATCCGAGTTCACCAATTTGATAAAGTCGAACTGATCAAGATCACCAAACCCGAGGAAGGCTACGCGGAACTTGAGAAATTGGTGGCGAATGCCGAGCGCGTGCTTCAGTTGCTTGGGTTGCACTATCGCGTGGTACAGCTTTGCACTGGCGACATGGGCTTCTCCAGCGCGATGACCTATGACATCGAAGTCTGGGCACCGGGGCAGGGAACATACCTGGAAGTGTCGAGTTGTTCCAATTGCGAGGATTTCCAAGCCCGTCGAATGAACTTGCGCTTCAAAACCGAGACGGGTGAAAACAAGTTCCCGCACATTCTCAACGGCAGCGGCACGGCCTTGGCCCGACTTTTTGTTGCCTTGGTGGAAACGTATCAGCAAGCCGATGGGAGCCTGGTTGTGCCCGAGGTGTTGAAACCGTATCTCAAAACTGACCGAATTACAGCCTGATGGCAGCAATTCTCATTATGTGGGGCAGACCTCTGGTCTGCCGGTTGCGGTGCCTCTGGCTCCGCTGGGGGGCGGAAACCTCGTGCGCAGGCAAATCAGAGTTTTTACCTCCGAATTACCCCAAAATGAGAATTGCTGGCCTGATGGGGTTGATTGTCTTGAACTGATTCATGAAAATATTGCTCGCGAGCAGCGAGGTACACCCGTATTCGAAATCCGGCGGCTTGGCAGACATGGTTGGAGCGTTGGCGAAATTTCTTGCCCGCACGGGGAACCAAGTGGGATTGATCACCCCGCTTTATCGCGGCATTCGCGAGAAATTCCCCGAGATTCAGCCGTTTGATTGGAACCTTGACCTGCCGTTGGGCGAGTCGCGAGTTCAGGCGGGCGTTTGTGTTCGTCACTTTGAAGATCTGCCACTCTCGATCTATTTCGTCGATCAACCTCAGTTCTTTAATCGCGCTGGTTTGTACGGCGAGGGTGGGCTCGATTATTCGGACAATGCGGAGCGGTTTACTTTTTTTTCAAAAGCGGTGGTCAATCTCGCCCGCTACCTGCCGTGGCAGCCTGAGTTGGTCCACATTCACGATTGGCAGGCATGTCTGGTGCCGATCCTCATGCTGCATCAGAAGCTCCATGAGCAGTGGGCCACCAAGCCGCCCACCTGTCTGACGATTCATAACATGGCTTACCAGGGCAGTTTTCCGTCCTCAAAATACGGACTGACCAACCTGCCGTTGGACTATTTTCATCCCGGCGGGATGGAGTTTTATAAGGGCCTCAACTTCTTGAAGGCGGGGATTTCCTACGCGGACATCATTACGACTGTCAGTCCCCGTTATGCACGGGAAATCACCACCGAGCAGTACGGCTGCGCTCTGGATGGCGTTCTGAGAAATCGCCAGAATGCGCTGGCTGGCATTCTTAACGGCGTCGATTACGACGAATGGAAAACAGTTGCCAATCCTTACCTGGCCCACTCTTTCAGCGTCGATGATCTTTCAGGGAAGGTGGCCAACAAAGCCGATCTCCAGCAAGAGATGGGGCTGCCGGTCAACCCGGAGGTTCCGCTCTTTGGAACCATAACGCGATTGACAGATCAAAAAGGGGTGGACATCCAATTGGCTGCGCTCGAAGAGATGCTTGCCGCCGATCTGCAGTTCGTGCTCCTGGGCAGCGGTTCCAGTGTATGGGAACGCGGTTACCGCAAGCTTGCCATGCGATATCCTGGAAAATGCGCCGTGCGGCTGGGATTCGATCAGGGGCTGTCGCATCGCATTGAGGCCGGATGTGACTTTTACCTCATGCCCTCGCGATTCGAGCCGTGCGGGCTCAATCAGATGTACAGCCTGCGCTACGGAACCGTTCCGATCGTCAGGATCACCGGTGGGTTGGACGATTCGGTCACGGACATTTCCGAAAGCCTTGATGACGCCGACGGCATCAAGTTTCTTGAGTATTCTCCGCGCGCGCTGTCCAAAGGCATCCGCAAAGCTCTTGTGTTATACAAAGATAAAGGCCTGCTCGAACACTATCGCCGCAATGGCATTGCCAAAGACTTTTCCTGGGACCGAACCGCCGCCGAATATGAACAAGTTTACCGCAGGGTTATTCCTGGACTTTGAAGTCCTGCCCGGCTTGATGTTGGTGAAGGTCGAAGACAGCGAGCCGGGTTATTTTCCAACTTCGCAGCAATTCTCATTATGTGGGGCAGACCTCTGGTCTGCCAGCACCTCGTTATCGAGGTGCAGTGGTTAGTTGTGCTGACTGTTGCGGTGCCTCTGGCTCCGCAGGGGGGGGCGAAAACTCCGTGCGCAGGCAGATCAGCGTTTCTCCCATTGTTTGCTCAAAATGAGAATTGCTGCCAACTTCGGGCTTGCAATCGCCTGCCGCTTGGCTAATCTCCCATGCTCCGTTGCTCCCAAGAAGTGGACGACAAGAGAATACAAAAGACTATGGCATCAGCAAACGATCTTCGAAAAGGCATGGCCATTAATTATAATGGCGACATCACGGTTGTGCTCGAAACCCAGCATCGGACCCCTGGCAATCTGCGCGCTTTCGTTCAGGCAACCCTCCGCAGCATCCGCACTGGCAAAGCTTCTGATGTGCGTTTCAGTTCGACCGAAAAGATCGAAGTGATTCCGATGATGACTACCAAAATGGATTTCAGCTACAAAGATGGCGATGATTTTGTTTTTTCTGATCCAGAAACATTCGAAACGATCACGCTGACGTCCGAAATCGTGGGTGACGCTAAGAATTACCTGGTCGAGAACGCCCAGGTCACCGTCACGTTAGTCGCAGAAAAGCCGGTGCAAATCGAGATGCCATCATCGGTTGTGCTGACTGTTACTGATGCCCCCGAGGGCATTCGCGGCGACTCGGCCAATAATGTCCAGAAATCCGTCACGATGGAAACCGGCATTGTCGTCCAAGTGCCTCTGTTCATCAAGACAGGCGAGAAGCTCAAGATCGACACTCGCACAGGCAAGTACATGGAACGAGCCTGAGTCATTTTCACAGGTGCCGGACGTGTGGCCCCATCCATGCAAGCAGGCGGAAAAACCGGAGTTTTGAACAACAAAATGCAGGCAGAGTGTAAATGAGCGAAATCGTTTACGTCGTTAACGCGGAAGCTCGCTTTTTGGCGATGTTTCGCGATTGTCTGGCTAGCGCTGGACGGAGTTGGAAGATTCGATGTTTTGAGAAACCCGAACCGGCAATCGAATCGGCCCCAATTGACCATCCTGAGTTGATCCTTGCGGACCAGAACCTGCCAGGCATGCTTGGCACGGCATTTTTTCAGAGCATCCGGGATCTCGCTCCTGGAAGCATTCGGATACTGCTTACCGACCAAGCCGATCCCAAGGGATTCACCTACGCGCACCAGCATATCGCCAAGCCGGTCTCCTTCCCCGATCTTCGCGCCAAAGTGGAAAAAGCAATGGCGGCGGCGCGAAGTTTTCGCAATCCCGTTGTGCGCAATGCCGTTCTGGCGCTGCGGTCCTTGCCTGTCCTGCCCAAGGTCTATTACGACCTGCTTGCGGCACTCGGAAACGAGCATGGCTCCTCGGATGATGTTGTGGACCTCCTTAAACAAGACGCAGCCATCTGCGCGGGCATTTTGAGGATGGTCAACTCACCGATTTTTGCCTATGGATCCGAGGGCCAGAGCATCACTGATCTGCTCCAATGCGTGACGCTGCTGGGCACCGAACGCTTGAAGGGAGCGGTGCTCTCGCATCAATTGCTCAAACTTCAAACAGGCATGCCGGATTGGTTTTTTCCGGCGAAGCTGGCGCGGCATCGCTGGGAAACCGCTGATCTGGCTTTCACTTATGCGCGCAAGATGGACGTTTACGAGGCGGTGGCTCGCGATGCCTATCTGGCCGGGCTTTTACACGACCTAGGACGCTTGGTGCTCTCAACCAATCTCCATGAGGTCTATGAACGAATCTGTCAGCAGGCAATAACTGACAAGAAGCCGATTTCAGAGGCGGAGATGGAACGACTGACCATTTCACAGGCGGATGTCATTGGATTCCTGGTGTCGTTGTGGGGCATGAGAGACAGTACCGCCGGAGCGCTGATCTACCAAGAACGGCCATGGGACGCGCCAAACCCGGATATTCAATATCCTGCCATTGCAGTTTACCTGGCTCATTATACAGCGCACCAGCAAAACCGTTCGGAAGCCTTTGAACAACCGCCTCTCAATATGGAATTCCTAAAAGCTCAGCAGATGGATCATCTGCTGCCCCAAGTCTCCAAAGTTTAGAATCGCGCTCCTTGCTATGCAGACTTACAAATCAATGACTTGCATCGTAAGTCCATAACAAAACAAAGCCTCTATGGAGATTGCTTATTTTTGGAAATGTCTCTTTGGTTCCTTTCCGTTCTTCTTGCTTCCCGTCCACAAGCATCTCAAAATGAGATTTACTGGCGCTGAAGCTTAGGCAAGTCTGGACGCATCCGCTTAACGCTCATGATTTGATTGTACACGGAAATTCGATGTTGCCAGACATTCTGTAAATTTTGGTTTTTATCATGTATCGCCGCCCAAAAAAGAGCGGCTTTTTTATTGGGCAGGGTGGGTTCTCACGGTCAATCGGCGCAATTCGAAGGTCAGCACGGGGCATCTGATTTGTGCCATACTTTTGCCATACTGAAGTTCTTGAAGAACCAAGAAAAGACGTAACCCATTGATGCTGCGTGGTGGGCCCGCCCGGATTTGAACCGGGGACCAAGCGATTATGAGTCGCCTGCTCTAACCGCTGAGCTACGGGCCCAAAGTGTTTAAAATGAACACGTTAGGATTGAATTATATCTATAATTTTCATCATTGCAACCCATCATTGTAACCCGTAAGTTATTGGCCATGATAACCACATCACCAGAATGCGATGGTCGGAATGCAATGCACATGAAGTCAGCACGAGAAGCCCATCTCTCACCTGACGGCAAGTGGCGTTCCTTCCCAAAAGTCCCAAACTTGGTGCAGTACGTAATCACTGAGACGTATTTTGGAAGAGTAAAAGTTAATGGCAAGACATTTCGAGAAAGCCTCAAGACAACCGTTTTTTCAACGGCCAAGCTGCGTTTGGGTGATTATATCAAAAAGAAGCTAAAACGGGCAGACAGCCCCGTCACTGGAACATTTGCCGAAGCCCGAGTTCTTTATGAAACGGAAATGAACGGTGATCACACCATCAAAGAGACCAGCAAGATTTACCGTCGCAAGTGCATTAAGGCTTTGATCCGTTCATGGCCCGGTTTGGAAGAAATGCGACCTGACAGAATCACTGAAACGGAATGTCGTGAATGGGCTGCTCGTTTCTCGGCAAATTACAGCGTGTCTGTTTTCAATAACACGCTGAGCACTCTGAGGATGATTTTGGAACATGCGGGGCTCGGTTGTGACGACAATCCATCTCGAAAAATCAAAAGGCTTGGCGTCAAGCCAAAGGAACTGCACCTACCCGAAAAGAATGAGTTTGATGCCATATTAAAGAAAGTGGAAACGAGCGGTGCTGGCCAGGCGCAACATTGTGCGGACTTCATCCGATTTCTTGCTTTCTCCGGTTGTCGGCTCGCAGAAGCTCGATTGGTGCGTTGGCAGGATGTGAATTTTGAAAGAATGGAAATCCGGGTTCACAACAGCAAGAGTGCAAAAACAACCAGTAAACCCGAATTCCGATTCATCCCGATCATTAAGCCGATGCATAATCTGCTTGTCCGGTTAAAACAGGGGAAAACAGCACCTGAATCTCCGGTTTGCTCCGTCGGTGAATGTGAAAAATCCCTGACCCGCGCTTGCAGGTTGCTTGGTATATTTCGTATCACACATCATGACTTGCGACATTTGTTTGCCACCCGGTGCATTGAATCGGGAGTGGATATCCAGACGGTTTCTCGCTGGTTAGGGCATGTGGATGGAGGAGCGCTGGCGATGAAAGTTTACGGGCATCTCCGAAGGGAACACAGCCAAGATATGGCCCAAAAAGTCAACTTTTGAAAAGGGTTTCTTGCTTCCCGTTAATGATTATTATCAGGGCACCGGGATGGCGGGGCGCTTGCCATGCGCGTCTATGGCCATTTGCGCGATCAGCACTCGGCGGAGATGGCACAAAAGGTGAGTTTCTCGACTTCCGTCCCTCCTGCTGCTAAACTAACACAATGAACGACGACAAGTCACTTGAGAAGCGGTTGCAGATCGAGAACCTGATGGATGCAACCCATGGCCCGGCAAAGGACAGAGCGGGTCAAATGATGGCGCTGTTGTGGACCGTTTACTTCGGCAAAGTCGCCGAAGCTCGTAGCGCGGAACTCAAGTTGCAAGGAGTTCCGTTGCTCGGGAACCCGAACGTCAGCAGGTCTTCTGAGATTCAAGAACTGAGGGCAG
>CAIUEN010000499.1 GCA_903898185.1 uncultured Verrucomicrobiales bacterium | reverse complement strand
GCGCTCGCGGATTTTTCATCGGCTCCGGCGTGATGGAAGCCGGATGTAAAACCGTGATTGGAGCACGCTGCAAACAGTCTGGTATGTTCTGGGGACGTGAAGGCGCGCAAAACATTGTCGCATTACGCTGCATCGACGCCAGCCACCGTCTGGAGGAGTTTTGGAAAGATCGCCTCAATGACCACGCCGTCCGCAACGACACGCTGCCTCTGGCAGCCTGACCAAAAATTTGTCCTGCACCCACTTCTTTCCCGTAAACTATTTTTCTCTGGCGAAAGCGCCCTGCTGGTGGCACTTTGCATGCCTTTATGCGGATTTTCAAGAGGACTACGTTTTTTTGCGGCGCGCTTTTGCTGGCGCTAAACTTCGCGCGAGCCGCCGACCGCTTTGGCTTCACAGGCCCGGAAATTTTCCCGATTGATCCCCAGATCAGCCTCATCCGCAGCGCTGACATTGATGGCGACGGCTTGATCGACCTGATCGTTGTCAACAACGCTCGATCCAAGATCAACATTCTCTTTAATCAAACCGGCAAAACCAACGCCGCGCCAACTCAAAAGGTGAAAAAAGAACTCAACCAGCTCCCGCCCGACGCTCGTTTTCGCATTGACTCGATTGCATCGGAAAAGCGCATCTCCTCGCTGGTTGTCGCCGACCTTAATGGTGACGGTCGGCCCGATCTTGCCTACTACGGCGAGCCGCGCGAATTGGTGGCACAATACAACCAGGGAACCAATGGCTGGAGCGCGCCCAGGCGATTCGCCATCGGCGACGGCCAGCTCGTGCCCGATGCCGTGACTGTGGGCGATCTCAATGGCGATGGACGGCCCGATCTTGTTCTTCTTGGCGAAAACGTAATCTATTTCCTGCCGCAGAAAGCCGATCATACCCTTGGCGAACCTGAACGCATTCCTTACACGGGCAGCGTCAAATCGGTTCAGGTGCTGGACATCGACGGCAACGGTCGCGACGATCTCCTGCTGGTCAATTGGGAGAGCGCCGATCCATTTCGTTTCCGTCTTCAGAACGCCCAAGGACAGCTTGGGCCGGAAATTCATTTTGCGCTGCCTCCCATCCGCTCCTATATGGCCGATGATCTCGACCACGATCACAAGGCCGAGGTGGTGACTATCGCCATGAATTCCGGACGCGCGCAAATCTCCAATTTCATCCGCAAACCGGCAGAGACCATCGCCGGTGATTTCAAACGCGGCCAGTTCCAAGTGCTCCCCCTCGGCAAGATCAGCAAGGCCCATCGCGGCCTTCTTTGGGTGGATATCAATGGCGACGGTCTGGCCGACCTCCTGGTCACCGATCCTGACAGCGCCCAACTGAGTATCTATCTTCAGCAGACCGATGGCACTTTGTCCGCTCCGATGAATTTCCCCACCCTCACGGGCGTGACCGACTTGGCCGTTTGCGATTGGGATGGCGACGGCGTGCCCGAGATATTCCTGCTCAGCGGCGATGAGCGGCAAGTCGGCGTGACGCGCCTGGATAAAAACGGTCGTATGGCGTTCCCCACGATCCTCCCCTGTCCCGGCACTCCGCTTGTGATGGCTGCGGGACCGCTGCGGCCAAAGGAAAAACCGTCTCTCGCGATCATTGCCGACCAGGACGGCAAGCGTGTTTTATTGACTCTCAACGCCGTCGGCAAGGAACGGTTACAAAAGCTCGACGAAAAATTCAAAGCCAACCCGGCCTCAATGATCCTGCTCGATGCCGATCAGGATGGCCTGGCCGACTTGGTCGTCCTGATCCCCTACGAAAAAATCAAGATCATGGTACAGGTTCCGGGAAAAGCGGACTTTGCCGAAGTGGATGTCCTGCCTCCCGGCGGCGGCGCCGAACAGCCGTGGGCCAGCATCGCCGACATCGATGGCGACTGCAAACCCGAGCTACTGCTTGCGCAGAAGAATTTCGTGCGCGCCGTCGTCCTCCGTCCTCCCTCGGAGAAAAGCGCCGAGACCAAACCCGGCTGGTCGCTGGTTGTCAAAGAACAAATCAACGGCATCTCCAGCCAGTCCCGCATCATTGGCGCCGCTCCGTTGCGCAATGGCTCCAACGCCGTCGATTCGCTGTTCCTCCTGGACGCCGAGCGCAAAGCGATCACCCTCTGCGAACGCGACCGCGCCGGTGTCTGGCAAGCGGTCGGCAACATCCCTCTGCCGGTAACCGACTTCAATCAATTGCAGGCGGTGGGCTTGGGCGCGTCAAAGCCGAATAGCATCGCCCTTTTAGGCAGCGCCGCGATGGCGACCCTCGAACTCCGGGGCGACGTCTGGCAGTTCAATGAACTCGACAGCTACGAAACCCCCATCAGGGATGGACGCCTGACCGATGTCATCTCCGGCGACCTCAACAACGACGGTCGCAAAGACCTGGTTTTTCTTGAAACTGGCAAGAACTACCTCGACCTGGTGACCTTCGAAGCTCCCCACAAACTGGCTCCGGCCAACCGCTGGCAGGTATTCGAAGAGCGCACCTTCCGCTCCCGCCGCAACGACGCCATGGAACCGCGCGAAGCGCTCGTGGCGGATGTCACCGGCGACGGCAAGAACGACCTCATCGTCCTCGTGCATGACCGAATTCTTGTTTATCCGCAGGAGTAGGGGGCGTTGAATCGGTGAATCGTTGAATCGTTGAATCGTTGAATCGTTGAATCGTTGAATCGTTGAATCGTTGAATCGTGAATCGTTGAATCGTTGAATCGTTGAATCGTGAATCGTGAATCGGTGAATCGTGAATCGGTGAATCGGTGAATCGGTGCAAACTCAGCGTGAAAAAACGGCATCCAGAGGCAAGACACGATAGAAACGTTGGGTGAACTGGGGCGCGTCCACGTCGAGGAAGTCTGTGGTGTCATCAATTAAGGTGTCGATTGTCACCGTCTCCCAGTCGATCAGGTTCGTGGATGCTTGCACAACAAAGCTTTGGCCGACCGCGCCAATGATCTGGAGTCGGAAACGCCCATCGGCAAGACGGGCGGAGAAATCGGTTGTCTCGGGCGCTGGCAATAATCCTGTGAAGGCAAGATCAAACATTCCTTCATCACCATTTCGATCTGCCACCGCAATCTGATAAGTCGTGTCGGCAAAAGCATAAAAGCTCACCCTGCCGAAGTCGGTTGACACTGGGACGAGATCCGACACCGAAGACCCGACAAATACCCCAATCAAGAAACTCCCCGTATCTCCAATTGTTACTGATCCACTGGATGGCGCCGTCCAAGTCCACCATACTGAATGGCCTTGCGAAGAAGAGTCGATGAGCGGTTCGCCTGTTTCGGGACTGGCTCCGATGTTGCTGCCGCTGAGCACGGGCGTTGCGCCCTGTAAAACGATTCGTTGGGCGAAATCGTCGTTGGCAGGATGCGGAGTAAGAGTCAATTGCATTGAAGCTTCGCCCGTTGTTCCACCCGAACCATCGACTGCAATGGCATACGTTACGCCAGCCGTGACTTCAAATGCAGTGGTTGAGCCCGTTGCGAGTTGAACCAGATTGCTTATGTAATTCCCGCTGTAAACGCTGAAGAAGGGGAGCATTGGCGAAGGTGCTGGCGGATTTTCTGTGTTACCGCACGGGTTGTAAGGAGGGGGATTTGGCCAAATAACAATGACGTTCATAAGGTTTGCTTTCAGTTGAGGTGAAAGCACTGCCAGTTTTACGCGACCTGATTGTGGAGCCGTCCAGGAATACCATACGGAATGAATGATCGCGTTTCCGCTCGGATTCGGCTCTCCCGCCTCGCCTGTGGCCGCCAAATTTGCAATCGAGGCGGTGACCGATAATCCTGTCAAGACTTGTCGGTTGTCAAAATCGTCATTGGCAGGAGGGGTCTGAAAACGAAGCTGGAATTGGCGCTCACCCGCAGCAACAGGGTCGATTGAATCCATCGAGATAATGCAGACCTGTCCGTTGGTTACGAACAGGCTGGTCTGTGCGCGCAAATCTTTGGAACAGCCAAGTTGGCACCGGTTGCAAGCACTGAATCCATTGTGAGCCAGCCGGATAAGATTGGTAATCGTGTCCCCAGTCAGCACACTAACGAGAGGCAGGGTGTTGTCGCCTGACACGTCAAGCATGAGCACCCCATCCCCGGGAGCTGTCCATGTCCACCACATCGTTTTGCCAGCATTAAAACTGGGCTTTGGACAACCGACGCAGATGACAAAACCATCGTTCAATGGTGGCCAGCCGCCAATGTTTTCCTCGCCGGATTCGCTGGTCGCTTCAGAATTGTCCGCCTCCACTGTGAGGTTGGTTCCGTTCAAGACAATGCGGTTGGCGAAGTCATCGTTTCTCCAGCGAATATGAATGTTGACAGGTGGCGCGATTGTCTCGCCGCCAAGCTCATCAATGGCTCGCACGGTAATCGCATGGTCGCCGACCGGCGCGTTTTCCCAGAGAAGATCGAATGGCCGGTTGGTGACGCTGCCCAGCCAGTTGGTTCCCTCAAAGAAGTCAACGCGCGCAACCTTGCCGCCGATGTCAATAGGGGCAGTTCTCAGCCAGAGGTTGGTTGGAGCCGCGATTCTGCTCTCAGCGACAGGCTCAATCAACGTTGCTTTGGCCATTTGAAGGCTCAATTGAATGTCGCCTTGAGTGCCATTGAAGCCATCCACCATAATGTGGTAAGTGTTACCCTCTATCGCATGGAATCCCAATGACGCAAGCGTCTGCATGGGTGGTGACCAATCCGAAAGCGGGCCAGACGTCTGGCAACTGTTGCTTCCCACAAGCACCAGGTTTGTGAGGCTCTCTCCAACAAAAACCCCGATAAGCGGCCCGGAATAGGGATCGTGCCCCGCGCCCGATGGAGCATTGAGACCAAAGCGGCTGCCGGTATCGGTGATTGTTACGCTGCCATCGGCTGGAGCTGTCCATGACCACCAAACTGTCGTGCCTGTTCCAACAGACAACACCGGTTCTTGTGGTTGCTGGGTGGCAAGAACGTTGGAACCTTGAAGCGCGGAAGAAAGACCGGCGACGGCAGTTGCATTTTGAAACATATCATTGGCTGGAAACCCTTCGAGAGTCAGCGCCAGAGTGAAAGCGCCGCCCAGGCCAGAATCAGAAGCCACTGCCAACTGCAAAACCTCTTCGGCCTGCGCCACGAAAAACAGAGCCCCTTGTCCTTGTTGCCTCAAACTGAGGTTGGTGAGGCTCGTTCCAGTGTAGGCAGCCAGTGTTGGCGCCCAGCCATCCGCGCTGGCGTTGACTCTTACCCAGGCGTCCGATGGCGCGGTCAACGAATACCAGACCGATTGGCCGTCACCGCTGATTCCGTGCAGTGGTTCACCCGGTTCCCGAGTTGTGGCAGTCAACGTGCCCGCCACGGTCAGAGGCCACCCCGTTAACGCAGTCCGGTTGGAAAAGTCGTCGTTTGGAGGACCAGCCACAAAACTCAGGCTTAAAGCGACTGTATTTGATGACATGTCCACCGATTGCAGAACGATTCTGTAGGATATTCCAGCTTCCGCTTTGAACTGGGCCCCTCCCGATGCGGATGAAGTCACCAATGTCAAATTCGTCAACTCATTCCCAGTGAAAATGCCGATAAACCCGTGGCTGCCAGCCGAGTTTGTAACTGTCGCCATCCCAGTGGCTGGATCTGCCCAAGAATACCAGACTGAGCCAAGCAGCGCGTTGGTGGCCAGCAACGGTTCGCCCATTTCCATGGTTGCGTTGGCCATCGCGACGCTGGCGCTTGTTGAATTCTCTGTCAATGGAGCGGCGTTGGCGAAATCGTCGTTGTCAGGTCCGGGAGCAAACGCGAGAGACCAGCTTGATCGGGCAGAGGGCCAACTCACGCTGTCCACGGCGATTTGATAAATCAAGCCACGCTCAACCCGCAATTTCAGCGCCTGACCGACCGCAGCGGCGATGGACGTCAGGTTTGTAAGCGTGTCGCCACGATACACGGCCCAGATCGGACTGAACCCGGAAAGGCCAGACAAACGCAGGCATCCCGTTGTCGGCGCTTGCCAGTACCACCACTCAGACCCGGTGCCGGAAACTCCGGCGTGATTTGGTTCTCCCGGCTCGTGGGACGCGCCAAACAACACCCCTGAAATGGTGAGGTTTGTTCCTCTCAGAGTCGCGCGATTCGCGAAGAAGTCGTTTGCGGGCGAGGCAGAGGAATCAAGGGATATTTGATGATCGCCGCCAGGGCCAGTGATGCAGATCACATAATTGACACCACCAACGATATGAAACATCGCTGCTTCATTCGTGTTGTCAGCCACCAACACCAGATTGGTTAGCGCGTTGCCAGTATAAATCCGACTTCCCAACCACCAAGCTCCAGTCCAGATTTTGGCGCTTCCGGAATAGGGGGCAGTCCACGCCCACCACACAGAGTGTGGGTACCACGATTGGGTCTCACCTGGTTCCAAGGTCGCGGTGCCCAACGATGCGAGCATGCTGGCATTCGCTCCCCACAGTTGCGCGCGATCTGCAAAATCGTCATTGAAGGGGGAGATCGTGATCCACTTGAAGTTCAAGACCACGGCTCCAAGAGAATCGTCTCCGTCTGCCGAAATGGAATAGGTCTGACCGGCGTGAACCTTGACCTGAACGGACGATGGGCGTGTCTCCCACCAGTTCGCTTTGTTGTCCACCACATAGACCAGATTTGTCAGATTTGTTCCCGTGAAGACCGACAGCATGGGCACCGAACTGCTGCCGTCTGTCGAGATCGTGAGCATACCCGTTTCCGGTGCCGTCCAAGCCCACCAAAGCGTGCGCCCGGACGGTCTCCACGTCGGTTCTTCTGGTTCGCTTGTGGCGTTGAGGTTGTTGTTTGAAACGGTCAATGGGACGCCAGTGATAAAGCTCCGGTTTGTAAAAAGATCATTGGATGGCGCTAATGACTCCAAGCGAAGGCGTGCTGTGGCTGTGAGGTCGCTACAGTTGCCCGTCCTCTCGACGATTTGATAGATTGTCCCGCTCTCGGCGTTGAAATGAATGATTCCTGAACCGCTCACCACATCGGTCAGATTCGACACCACCTCGCCCGTGTAAACTCCAATCACTCGCGTGCCACAAGTTCCAGACTCCACGAGCGTCACCTGTCCCGAGTTGGTCGCCGTCCACGACCACCAGATCGACTGGGTTGCCTTGCCGCCGCCTGGTTCCCCGATCTCGGATGAAGCCGCGCCAATCGTGTTGCTTACTACAAACGACGCCGCAGACAGCACGGTTCGATCCGCAAAACTGTCGTTGAATGGGTGCGGCGCAAACAACAAGCTCAGTGTCACATCGCCTTCTGTCCCCCACCAGCTTCCGGTGACGGTGATTTGATACGTTTCGCCCCCTTGCGCATCCAGTTCTCCATTGGCAATAGTGTACCAATAGGTGGACGAAAACGCGGCGCAAAGAACCAGATTGGAGAGCTCGTTGCCGGTATAAACCTGAATAACCGGGCCCAACCCACTCCCGACTGCCTCCAGCCTGACGCGTCCTGTGGAAGGCGCGGTCCATGTCCACCAGATCGAATCTCCTCCTGTGGGATCTCCCGGTTCGCTCGTCGCGCCGATATTGGAGCCATTTACGGCGGGCGTATTTTCGATCAACGCAAAGGCGTCGATGAAGTCATCGTTTGCAGGCCGCACGGAGATTGAGACCGGAGGCGAGCTGTGGGGCGTGTCGAAATCATCGGTGGACACTATCGTCAGCGCATGCGCTCCGCCCTGAATGTGGGTCCAGAGAAAATTATACGGCGAATTCGTCACCGAACCGAGCAAGCCCCCATTGTCAAAAAAGTCCATACGCGCGATCTGGCCCTCATTCAGAGTGGATGCGCTCTTGATCCAAACGTCGGAATCGTTGGCAAACCGCGCGCCATCCGCCGGTTCGGTGATCCGGAGAGTACTGTTCGCAGGATGAACAATAACGGTTACAGGCACGGTTCCAAGCATCTCACCCGCATCGTTTGTCGCCAAAACCCGAAGCACATGAGATCCAAGAGGCGCGTTGGTCCACAGCAGGGAGAAGGGGGCGTTGGTGACCGTGCCGAGCAACGCTTCGTCCGCATAAAAGTCAACCCCAACAATAGCGCCGTCCGATGCTGAAGACGTCACGGTAATGGGAATGCCTGTGCCTTGGAGGAACTGAGCGCCGTCGGACGGCGCGCTGAGGCGGAGGGTGGAGAGACGCAACTGAAAGGTGAATGGGCCTGTGGAGCAACTCCACCACTGAGGCTGCCCCGCGCTATCGGCCATCAAAGAGTAAGTGGTTCCAGCATTTGCGGAGAAACTCACAGTCGGAGCCCCACAGTCGTCGCAAGCGCTGGCAATCCGCGTGAGGTTTGTCAGCGTGTCGCCAACATAGATTCCCAAAATGCGCTGATTGCACTGGTCCGGCGTCAACTCTGCCTGCAAGGAGACGGTGGCAAGCCCCGAAGCGGGCGCGGTCCAAGTAAACCAAACCGACGCGTAACCCGAACAATCGGTTTGCGGCGGTTCATCGGATTGACTTGAGGCGTAATCGTTGGAGTTCGTCACCAAAATACGTTCGCCCTCAATGACCTGCCGCCGCTCGAAATCGTCGTTTGCTGGACGCACCATGATTGTGGCCAGATCGACGCTCTGCGCTCCCTGGTTGTCTGTGGCGACCGCCGCCACCACTTGCTGACCAACCGGCAGGCTCGAACAAACCAGACGAAAGGGGGCATTTGAGACGGTTCCAATCAGTTTTTCGCCCGCAAAGAAATCCACGCGAGCCACCGTGCCGTCCGCATCCGTCGCATCCGCTTTGCAAACAAACGCATCCCCAAAGGCAATCGAAGCGCCGTTGGTGGGCGAAATGATATGGACGCTTGGAGGCACGGTCAGGACGGCTTTGCCGCGAAACGCCCCGACTATGGGAGCGGTTTGATTCAGCGTTCGCGCGTTGTCAGCCGGATACGCCTGGTCCGCTGACACACCTGCCGGCGAGCTTTGCCAAAGAATGTCCGGATTGGAAAAGAATGGAAGGCGTTGTCCAGAGAATGCCTCGACCGTTGAATACGTCACACCCCAATCGCCCTGAAACGAATAACCGTAAGAGTAAGGGAACGCGCCCACGCTGTCTGCGTAAGGTCGCTCCAATTGGCAGCCGAAATTGAAGCTCAACGCAACCGGCAAGTCCCCGCGTCCGACAAGGTAGCGCCTGCGAATCACGCTGAAGGCATTTGCAGCCGACGGCCCTTGTAAGCCATAGAAATCCCAGTCACTTCCCGTCTCGGTGACCAGGCAAACCAGGTCGGCCGCGCACTGATCGCGCAAGGTTGGGACATCATCCAGAAACCCGTCGTGTGGATTGCGCAGACGTTCGAGGTCGTTTGAGACTGAGCCGGATTCCGCATAATCTACCTCGGCTGCGCGCGCCAATCGCAGGCGGGCATTCACCCGGCTGTTCTGAAACACGAAATTCGCATCCAACAAGCCCGCCTGAATCTGCGAACAGATCGCGTTGCTTCCGCCAGCAGCTTCGCGCGCAGCCGGGGTATAGACCACCAGCAAATCCACCACCACAGCATTGTTGGTAAATTGAGCGAATGCGGACGACGCCCCCGCCCACCACGTTAGCGCCACAACTCCTGACCACATCAATTTCAGCCAGTTCATTCGGGAATTCTGAGGATGTCGCAAGAATTTGTCAAGTAATAATCTGAGATTTAACTGACATTTTGGCGATAAATTGGGCCATGCTTTGTCATAAACATCCCAACTCCTCAGCCTTCAACTGAGCCGATACTTGAGCGGGACTTATCTGTAGCGCCTCATAGTGAATTATGACTCAAAAGCTCGGCTAATGTCCGCCGCGCTGCCAAGAGCGATACTATATCCGTAGTTGCCCGCGCCGCATCGATTGTGCAGAATTGCCGCAAACAACTCCGCTTGCGCTTGGGTTTCCCTGGGACCGCGCCGGTAAAAGGGCTTGCCTTTGTAACCAAAGGTGAATTCCTGCTGGCATTGCTCGGTTGACAACCCTCTAAATACTCGATCTGCCTTTTTGTAGTCAGAGTGCGGAGCGAACCCGAGATTAATGGCGTATTCAACCCCTTTCTCCACCACTTTGCGCGCGCATGACGGATCAACGGCCACCATGGGAAAGCGCGAAACGTAATGGTTGCGAATTCGCCGCTGGTAGTCGTGGGCGTCACAGTCTTCGAAAACTGCCAGCTTCACCCCATGCAGAAAACATCCAGCAAGAAAATGCCCGCTTGGACCCGCTTCCCTGCCGATTTGAAACGGGAAACGATAATCCAGCCGATACCTTGGACAAAAAGATCCGATGGCCAAAGCGCCTCATGGGTTGGCTGCGTGGGTTGGTTATTCAATTTTTCAGTCATAATTGAAACCGAATGTCCTCGGGACGGACCTCCAGGCATTCGTCCTGGTCTTCCCAGACGATTGCGGCGTAGTGATCCAAAAAGGGAGGGAGCAATTTGGCGCCAGCCACCATCAGAAGCCGTTCAGCATTGTCTGCGGCGTCTTCAAATGCCCTGTCGTAATCGGGTACGCTCTTGCGCTGGCGATCTTCCCAGTGAGCTACGGCATGGAGCGGTCCGTATTGATCAGCCCAGATTTGAACAGCGATGCGTAATTCTTCCGGGATCTCGTCGAACGGAATGGCCGTTTCAGAACAGTGCTGACAAATCAGGCCCATTTCCAGAACATCGCGGGTAAACAGGGGGAGCAACGGGGCGCGGCAGCAGGTGGCTTCGGTGAATGGAACGGGAGAGGTGACCAGTCGTTTGTGCCAGATTTGGCGATCATGCGCCAACTCCGCTGCCAGACGGTAAGCGCCTATCAGCGGGTGGGAAAATCGCCAGACGCGCCCCTGCAATTGGCCCAAGGTTTGGGCCAGCCAGCGCGCCAGCGTCAGGTCGTCGAAATCTTCGAACGCCCGACTGTATTCTTTCCAAAGTTGATCCGAGGGTGACTCAGCCATCAACGAAAACTAGGCTTAGTTTGGCGAAGTATAAAGCGTAAAAGCATGTAGCGAATCAGTACGGGTGTGTGAAAAGAAAGCAACACACGACAACTTTTTTATGACTTGCGAGAGTGTGAGCTACCAGTTGCCCAAAGCCAAACGCCTTGAAGAGAGAATCCAAGAACTGAGCCTTTGGGTTCATGAGGCTTTTCATCGGCTGGCTGCAGTTCGTTGACGAACGTGGCTACTGAAAAGAATGCCAACACATCTAGAACTCCTGCGAAAAAAGAAGCGGACGATACAAGCTAAACTGTTACGACTTTTTCGGTGACCATTTCGGTGATTTTAATGAAATGATGCCCCGGCTTTTTGCCATTCGATGTGTCGAAGGCATCGACATGACCCTGGAACATGTTGAAATATGTCACTGAATTCGACACGTTGTTGATGGTTGGCGATGGCATAGACATATCATGCGGTAAGGACTTTTCCTCAAGCAGGCTGAGACGAAATGGCTCGGCTTGCACCGCTTCAAAGCCCCGCCGCAGGGCGGTGCGATAGCGAAGGACTTCCTTGACAGCGGGATCGGTAACACGGCTTTCGTCAAGCGCGGCTTGAAAGAGGGCGTCCTGAGTAGTGACGATATTCTCGATCTCGGAACTCAGCTTGGCTTCTTGGAGCGGGATGGCATTGATGAGCGCCGCCTGATTCGGAATCAGATCGCCAGCGCCCTTGAGTTCCGCCAATGCCTTGTTGGCTGCGATGCATTTCTTAAGAACGGGCTTAGTTTCCAGATCGACGGGCGGCGACAGCAGTGGCAGGTCGTTGTAAGGTTGCCTGGGGTCAAAGCTCATGTGCGCAGGATTTCAGTGTTTTGCCGGATGGCCGTTTCGCGTTTCGAGAACCCAAGCGAAGCCCAGGCTCGACCAGAACTGATTGCCCGCCGGGCTGGTGCGGCGGATGCGCTCAAAGGGGGAAATGGCGGGGCTGGATTGGGATTCGTTCATAGGGCTTGGTTTGGTGCAACCAACTCCGCATCACGAATCCAGTCGATGAGTTTTTGCTGCAGAAGTTCCTTGGAAGGTAGGTAGAGCTGATACTCTTTGGCGTGGATGTTCGCACTTGCAGGAAGGGGCAGCTCGACGATGGCGTCCTTCTTCCTTTTGCAGAGAAGGATGCCGATGGTTGGATTTTCCTCGGGCAGCTTCACATGGCGGTCGAAGTAGTTCATAGAGGCAGGAGGCTTTCTGGCGTTTGAGCTCGGGCAGGTACCATCCTTCGCGGGCCGCCTCGATCTCGTAGAAACTGCGTTCGGCGGGGTCTTTGACTGTAAGCAGCAGGACGTAATGGGACCAACTCAGGATGGGTAAGATTGTTCATCCTAAATTCGGCAGTTGTCCACGAAAAAACTGACTTTTGCATTGCGTAGCAAGCCTTTACAACAAAACAGTGTGCTCACTGTCAGCGGACAAGTTTATACCCAATCCTCTTTTGTGCTTTTGTGTATGTGCGAAACTCAACAAATGAATGCCGAACTTGAAAAGATAGCGGCGGATGTAGTGGATGCTTCTTCAAGCCAAAGACGGGCTAAAACGTGTGGCGAACTGAGGAGGGGAATGCTCACACGAAGACACAAAGGCACAAAGAGGATGGGATGTGGGGTTGTCCGAAAAATGAAAAACCCGTTGGCGCGTGCGGCGCCAACGGGTTTGCGATTCAAATGGAAGCGGGCTTACTTCACGGGCACTACTGGCGGAACGGAACTCGAGAGCGAGACTGAGCCAGCGGCGAGTTGCTCGTAGAAGGCGTGTTTCTTCTTCACTTCGGCTTGGGCCATTTTGAGGATCTCATGACTGCGAGTCGGTTCAACCTGCTGGAAGCGGGTCTGGGTGTGCCAGAAGGCTTCCAATGGGGTCTTGGGCGCGGGTGATTCGAGTTTCATGCCCGGCTGACCTGCAGCGACGCGACGTGGATCGAATCGGTAAACGGGCCAGTAGCCTGTATCGACTGCGAGCTTTTGCTGTTCCAAGGACTGGGCGAATCCATAGCCGTGGGCGATGCAAGGCGCGTAGGCAATGATCAGCGAGGTGCCGGGATACGATTCGGCTTCGTCGAAGACTTTGACTGTGAGGGTATCTTTCCAGGCGGCCGAGATCTGAGCGACATAGGCGCTGCCGTAAGATATGGCGATGAGGCCGAGGTCTTTGCGTCCTTCAACTTTGCCGGCTACGGCGAACTTGGCGGCAGCGCCGGGAGGCGTCGTTTTGGATTGCTGACCGCCTGTGTTCGAGTAAACCTGAGTGTCAAGCACTAAGATGTTCACGTCGCGGTTCATCGCGATGACGTGGTCGAGACCGCCGAAACCGATGTCGTAGGCCCAGCCGTCTCCGCCTGACAATCCAGACTGATTTCTTGACCAGGTAATCTGCCAGGTTGTCAAGACGGGAGGCCAGCGGGGCGCCGATGGCTTTGAGCTTCTTGCGGAGATCCACGACTCGGACGCGCTGGGCGGCGAGATCCGCTTCGGTGACCTGTTTGGCGTTGAGCAGTTCGGAAACAAACGCGTCG
>CAIUEN010000498.1 GCA_903898185.1 uncultured Verrucomicrobiales bacterium | reverse complement strand
GGCAGATGAGCTTGTGCTTTGGGCTTTTGTAGGGTTTGGTGTTCATTTGGTTTCTTGAGTTCAGATTGTAAGATAAAACCCATGGAATTCAAGGAACTCTTGATGCATGAACTCTTTCTCCTCAATTCAACACCCTAGGGTCAGCCGATGCGCCTCATTGATGGTTCTGACGGCGGCATCAAGGACATGGGTTGTGGAGAGGACGATCGGCGAATAGGCCGACACATATAAACCACCTGCGCCAAATGGCGCGCTCCAACCGGCATAGAGCGACTCGGCTGGGGATTCTTTGTCGGTGATATGAATGTCGCTGATGGAAAAGAACGACAAGAGCCGCGCCGCATTGGTTGCTCTCGTGTAACCGTTTGTCATCAGGTCGAGTTTCTGTCCCTCGTTTTCGCCGGGCCCCAACTGCCATGCGCTGTAACCATAGATCGCGTAATTGGAGACGGCTGACGGGGAAATCTCCAGCGTGTTGGTCAGCAGGGCGAGCGGCCTGATTGTCTGCTGGCGTGTCCCCAGCTCGGCTCCGCGCCCGCAAATTGGAAGCCACAGCGGAACCGACAGGCTGATGATTTGAGTTTCATAGTGTTATGTGTTTTTATTTTTGCCGTATCTATAGAGTGGGAACCCAATCCGGACGGCGATTTTAGGAATGGGGGCAGCCGTTGGTAAGACACTGACACAATTGGGGCAATCGCCGCAAAGAATCCAGCTCTGCCGAAAGCTGGCCGGATTGAGGTGCTACAATTGCATGTGCGCTTTCGCGGACGGAGAGACTTCGGATTGCCACCAAAATTATCATGATTTTTACACTTGAAAAAATTCTATAATACTCTTTGTTGGATGTCAAACTTTATTTTACATTGTCAAGTATGATTGAAGATTTGGTCATCGCTGACTTTTCTTGCTCACTTGGATGCGGCGGCTATAATACAAGTATATGAAATATGTTTTGTTGGTTCCTGTTATTAGCGGCTTGATGGTCGCTGGTTGTTCAAAAAACGAGCCAGCCACTCCGGCTCCTGCCCACCAATCATCAATATCATCGTCCGCTGCCGAAAACGTAAAACCACCAACCGATACAAAAGAAGCAGCCATCAGCCCTGCTCTTTTGGCTTCTGCGAAAAATGTGATTTCAAACCACAATGGCTCTCTCACAACTCAAGCAGTTTCATCAGTTCCCATAGCGCCAAAAGCGTCGGATGTGTCACCAGCCTTGACTTCGACTGCCAGCGCCCCTGCTCTGTCCGCCACTCAAACCGTTTCGCAGGGCGTAACCAATGAGGTGCAGCAAGTTCTCGTGCCAGCCATCCAGAGCGCAGTGGCGCAATTGGGGCAGAGCGGAGGCTTTCTCAACAACACCAACGTCAAACTTGGCATGCCAGATCAACTGCAGAGCGTAGAAAAGATTGCGCGTGGTTTGGGGCAGGGCCAAATGGCGGATAATGTGATTGCGGCAGTTAACCATACTGCGGAGGCGGTCGTTCCTGTTGCTGGGAGTGTTCTGACCAATGCGGCCTTGCAGCTTAAGCCCGAAGACGTCAAAAGCGCCGCAACCAATGCGGTCGGCACTAACTCCGTGACCAGCCTCACTCAGGTCTTCAGGCAGAAGTCGGAGTCTCAGTTGGCCGAGAAAATTCAGCCCATGGTAAAATCCGCTTTGGATAGAACCGGCGCAGGCACAACCTGCCAGCAATTGATGGACAAGGCGAATCTCAATCCCTTTTCCAGTGCCAGCGCCTCGGCCAGCGCGCCTGCAGGCATCGATACATTCATCACAAGCAAAACGCTTGATGGCCTATTCAAGGTGGTTGGTGAAAAAGAGACGCAAATTCGCCAAAGCCTCACGGGCAAAGCTGTAAAATAGACGCACTGATTCCTGCCAAAGGCTTATCGGTTGATGGAGAGTGCGAATTGAGCTTGTTTGGGTTGGGTTGGAGGCGTGGGTTGCCATTCGATGGCCATATTGACCACATTCCGCATTTGCCGGAACCACCATTGAGGATCGCGAGGAATGCGGTTGCGGTTTGATTTGCGGGTGCTTCCAGCCTGGCTTTTAAGGCAGAGGTCCATTTGGTCGATTTTCGATTTGTTAAGCATAAAGCGCCTTTCTTTCGCAGAAGCCTATCCCGCTCGGTTGGACAACCGCTGACCAACCTTGCTTTTTAATTTTTACATTTCTATTTTCTGCTTTCTGCTTTCTGCTTTCTGCTTTCCCCCCCCTCATGCTTATCGCATTTAACAAGCCTTATGGTGTGCTGTCGCAGTTTACCGCCGATGGCTCACTCAATCGTCCACTCTCGGAATTTCGATTTCCTCCGCGTGTCTATCCAATCGGACGGCTCGACGCCGATTCGGAGGGTCTCCTGCTTTTGAGTGATGAGGCGGAACTTAATGCCCGACTTCTGGAGCCGCGTCGGGCACACGCGCGTATTTATTGGGCTCAGGTCGAAGGGATTCCAGATGCTTATGATTTGCGCAAACTTTCGAGCGGGATCGAAATCCAGGGCCGAGAAACGCTGCCGTGTCGGGCATGGATTCTGTACCCGCAACCTCAGATGGCACCGCGCGAGCCGCCTATTCGCTTCCGCAAGTCGGTGCCCGACTGCTGGATTGCGCTTGAGTTGATCGAAGGCAAGAACCGCCAGGCGCGACGAATGACGGCTGCGGTGGGGCATCCCACATTGAGATTGATCCGTGTGCGTATCGGCGGGCTTGAATTGGGCGATTTGGCGGCAGGAAAGTGGAAAAACCTGGACGAATCAGCGCGCAGGCGTGTCTTTATGTAATGTAACTCTTCAGGTCAGAGGGAGAATTTAGCGGCTCGCTGACGCTCGCCGGAGAGAAGGGCACAGGCAAGGATGCCTATGCTACCTATCTCTTCAGCAATCTGCCATTTCACAGTTCCAGCGCTTCCCGGATTTTGACTGCCAGGTCTTTCTTTAAGAACGGCTTCTGAATAAAGTGCAATCCTGCCTCCAGCACCCCGCGATGGGCGATGATATCAGCCGTATAACCGGACATGAACAGGCACTTGAGTTTCGGGTGAATGGACAACAACCGCCTGGCCAGATCCCTTCCGTTCATTTCCGGCATCACGACATCGGTCAGTAGCAGATGAATTTCCTGTCCCTGTGTTTCCGCCAACCGGATCGCTTCGTTCGGAGTGCTCGCGATCAGCACGCTGTAGCCCAATTGGTCGAGAACTCTCAAGGTCATGGTCAATATCGCCGGCTCGTCCTCCACCACCAGCACCGTTTCTCCGGAACTTTTTGGAAGTTGCGTCACGATTTCCTCCTGCGTTGGGGCTGCTTCTTCTGCGTGCCTGGGCAGGTAGATATTGAAAGTCGTGCCTTTGCCTAAATGGCTGTCAACGTGGATAAAACCGTTGTTCTGTTTGACAATGCCATAGACAGTGGCCAACCCCAAGCCGGTTCCTTTGCCAACGCCTTTGGTCGTGAAGAAAGGTTCAAAGATTTGGGAGAGCGTTTCCTTATCCATGCCGCAGCCGTCATCGCTCACGGCCAGCAGCAGATATTCGCCCGGCACAAATCCAGGGTTCTTGGCGCGGTAAGCCTCGTCGAAAACCGCTCTCTCTGTTTTGATGGTAATCTTGCCCACCCCGTTGATGGCATCGCGGGCATTGACGCAGAGGTTGGCAAGAATCTGATCCATTTGGGTTGGATCCAACTTGACCGGCCACAATGACGAGGCGGGACACCAGACCAGGTGGATGTCTTCGCCGATGAGCCGACGCAGCAGCTTGAGCAGCCCTTCCACGGTCTTGTTCAGATCCAGCACTTTGGGAGCAATGGCCTGTTGACGGGCGAAGGCCAGCAGTTGCCGTGTAAGATCAGCGGAACGCTGAGCGCAGTTGCTGATTTCATCCAGGCTTTGCCGAGCGGGGCTTCCCGGCGGAATTTCCTCCATGGCTAAATACACGTTGCCCAAGATAGCGTGTATCATGTTGTTAAAATCGTGAGCTATGCCACCCGCAAGCCGCCCCACCGATTCCATCTTATGGGCCTGCCGGAGCTGAACCTCAAGTTTGGATTTCTCTTCCTCGGCCCGCCTGCGCTCGGTGATATCGACCACGAATACAGTCAATCCGGATACAACGCCGCCATCGCCATGAATCGGAGCGTAGCGATCTTCATAAATGGTTCGGTAGAGCAAAGGATCGCCATATTCTTCGATCTGAATAAAGCACTTGCCCTGTAAAGCGCTATCGAAATGCCTCCGTGCTTTTTCGCGGTCGATCGGATTCGAGATGACCTCCAGCATGTTCATTCCCACTTCAATCTCAACGCCCCATATCCTTTTCATCGACTTCTTATGCGCCTGCGTGAACGTGGTATAGCGGTAACTGGTATCGAGGGCAAAAATCAGCACGTCCTGCGGACTTTCCATGATTGAACGCAGCAGAGCGTTGTTCTTCAAGGCGGCCTCCTTGCTCTCGCGCAGTTCACGCGTGCGCAAATCGAGTTGATCCTGCACACGCAGCAGGGCGCGTTCGCGGCGGGCCCGGGCGCAGAGTTCGATGAGGTAGTTGGACTGGAACGGTTTTTGCAGATAAGCGGCGGCCCCCTTCTTCATCCAATCCAGGGCCAGTTCTGGTCCGGGGTCACTGGTCATCATCAGGCAAACGCAGTCGGGCCGCATCGCTCGAAACTTCACAAGCAGGGCGTCGCCCAGCCTGTCGGGCAGGTGGTAGTCCAGCACAGCCACATCGTAGGCGATTTTCTCGAAGGCTTCGACAGCCGCTTGAGCTGTGAATACCGTTTCGGCATGATATCCGTGGTTGGCGAAGACCTCCTTGAGCACCTCGCAGAGATCGGCGTTGTCATCCACGATCAGAACTCGCAACGCGTTGCGCACATGCTTGCCGATCAAGATCGCCTGTACCTGTTCGCAGAAACGGTCGCCGTCAACCGGGAAGGGAAGGAAGGCTTCGGCTCCGAGATCGGCGGCGATGCGGGATGACTGTTCTCCGGAGAAGGTGGCCGAAACCACCAGGATGGAGACTTGATTCAAAGCAGCGTATTCGGGCGAACGCAGCAAGCGACAGAATTGCCAGCCGTCGATGCCCGGCATGTAGAGGTCGGTAACGATCAGTGCGGGTATGGCATCGGTGCCGGAGGACAACGCCGTCAGAGCAGCCTCAGCTCTTGTGAAGACGCGAGATTCCAAGCCCGCCTTTCTCAGCAGCCCGGACAGCAGGCTGAGTTGAGTGGAATCGTCGTTGACCACCACGGCAAAAGGGGAAGATGGGTTCATTGATTCACGATGTATTGGGTTGTCTCTTTGCTGCGAGCGGCATCTTTCGCGACAAGTTTACTTGGCAGATTGCACACTGAGCATTAGTTTAAAAAATGTCATTTATTATCATGTTGATTTTTGGATTGCAGCGCGATAAAGCCCTTGTTGATGAGTTCCGTCGCTTTCGCATCGCGAAGTTTTCGGTTCGCGCTGTCGAGGACAATCGCGATGACCCGCTGTCCGTTGCGCACCGAGGTGAGCGCAATCGAATAACCGGCGCGTGTGTAGTAACCGGTCTTGAGCCCGTCACAGCCAGCAACACTGCCCAAGAGGTGATCGTGATTCTCCATGACGATGGCACCTTTGGTGCCTTCGGGGCGGAATGTTCGCTTGCGGGTGGAGGTATAACGCAGGACATCAGGGTGTTTAAGCAACTCGCGGCACAGAATCGAGAGATCGCGCGCAGTTGTTTCATCAGGCAACTGGCCGGCTCCTGGCGGCAGACCGTGGACAGAATGGAATAGGCTGTTGTTCATGCCCAGTTCGCGCGCGCGCCGGTTCATCAGGTCAACAAAACCTTCGACAGATCCGCCGACAGTTTCCGCGAGCGCAACCGCAGCGTCGTTGGCTGATTTGATCATCAGGGCATAGAGCATTTCATCGACGGTAAACGATTCCTTCTCGGCAAGATAGACTTGGGAGCCGCCTGTTTTCGACGCCCGCGCGCTGACCGGCACCTGGTTGCTTAGCGAGAGTTGTCCCTGTTCGACTTTTTCAAGGATAATCAACAGGTCCATCAATTTAAGCACGCTGGCCGGATACCCTTTGGCATCGGGTTGATCCTGGAAAAGGATGCGTCCGGTATCGGCATCCACCACAATCGCGCCCAAGTAAGGATCTTTGGAGATGCCGATGGGCTTTGCTGAGGTGCCTTCTGGCGCATGAACGGGCTTTTTGGCTGGAGGAGTGGATGCCGACGCTGAGTGGCTGCAAATGGATGCCAGACACATGGCCAACGCAAACAATAAGAATCGAGAAAATCGCTTCAACATATTTCGCCGCAATCTACATTGGCAGAATAAGTTAGTCAACGATTGCCCATCTGATGACAGCATTTCTCATTATGTGGGGTAGGCCTCTGGCCTGCCGGTTGCGGTGCCTCTGGCTCCGCAGGGAGTCGAACACTTCGTGCGCAGGCAGATCAGCGTTTTTCCCCTTCCTTGCTCAAAATGAGAATTGCTGATCTAATGAACACGGTCTTGCTGCGCATGCCCAGACGCAAAGGCATGGATGCGTTTCCATATTTTTCCCAAGCTATCACGGCGGTTCGGTGTCAAATGCTGGCTCAAGCCGACCTGCTCCAAGAACGCCGGATCGCCTGCCAGAATTTCGTCTGGAGGCAGCCCACTGTAGATCTCGCACAGAATGACTGCGATGCCTTTAACAATGGCCGAATCCGAATCCACCCGGAACCGGCATCGACCATTGTCAAATTCGGAAACCAGCCAAACGCGGGCCAGACAGCCGTCGAGGCGGTTGGCATCCACCTTGAATTCCGGCGTCAATCCCGCATATTCGCGTCCACGCCGCACCACATGGGCGAAGCGCTCCTGCGAATTCTTAAATCCCGCCAATTCGGCAGTCATCCTCTCTTGGCGATCACAAAATCGCATTTGAATAACATGGCACAACGGAACCAGCCGCCCAAGCCCAAAGCCCTGCCATAATGAGAATTGCTGGGTGAGATCGATCATTGTTCTTGGCGCAAAAAAACATTGTTGCCCATTCAAAGCATAACTGCCAAACATGGAAAGTCTCACACGAAGACACAAAAGCACGAAGAGGATTGGGTTTGACCCCTATTCGATCCGCTTTAGCTTGGAAACCGCAGTTGGGTTAACCGCAGAACACGCGGAATACGCGGAAAGAAGAGGCAGAATGAGGTTTTGAAGATGGCATCCGTCAGATTAGAAAGAATTCTTCGCAATGGGTTCTTCTTCCGCGTTTTTCGGTTAAGCCAGAGAAGCTGGCATGTCTGTTTGGCTGAGAAGTGCCAAATATGAAAATAGTCCGTTCAACATATAGATGCGCGGCGGCGAGTCGAAGAG
>CAIUEN010000497.1 GCA_903898185.1 uncultured Verrucomicrobiales bacterium | reverse complement strand
TTGGCGCGGCTTTTTGATGTGCTGAACACCCCGTCGGACAAGCGGCAGAAGAATCTGGATGAAACGCTGGAGGCATTTCCTTATGTCAATGGGGAACTGTTTGCGGAGAACCTCGGTTTTGCGGACTTGAATCGGGATATGCGCAACGCGCTGCTGGCATCGACGCGGTTTGATTGGTCGCGGATTTCGCCGGCCATTTTCGGGTCGCTCTTTCAGGCGGTGATGGAACCGAAGGAGCGCCGTCAGATTGGGGGGCATTACACCAGCGAGCGGGACATACTCAAGGTGGCCCGCGCGCTGTTCCTGGATGATTTGCGGGAAGAATTCACGCGAGTCAAAAAGAACAAGGCAGAACTGAGGCGGTTCCATCAAGAGATCGCCAAGCTGCGATTTCTTGATCCGGCGTGTGGGTGCGGCAACTTTTTGGTGATCACTTACCGGGAGTTGCGGTTGCTGGAAATCGAGGTGTTGACTGGGCTGCACGGAGACGGTCAGCAGCAGTTGGATATTGCGCAACTTTCGCAGGTGGATGTGGATGCTTTTTACGGGATAGAAATCAGCGAATGGCCGGCGCGGATAGCGGAGGTGGCGATGTGGCTGATGGATCACCAGATGAACATCCGGTTGTCAGAAGCGTTCGGGCAGTATTTTGTGCGGCTGCCGTTGAAGAAAAGCCCGACGATTGTTTGCGACAATGCGCTGCGACTGGATTGGAAGAAGGTTCTGCCGCCCGACCAGTGCAGTTATGTGCTGGGGAATCCGCCGTTTGCGGGCGCGAAGTACCAGACCGTGGCACAGCGGGCGGATATGGATTTGGTGGCCAGTCATGTTGACGGAGGCGGGTTGCTTGATTACGTGACAGGCTGGTATTTCAAGGCGGCGGAATACGCGCAAGGGACGAAGATTGTTGTTGGATTTGTTTCAACCAACTCGATCAGCCAGGGAGAACAGGCCGGAGTGCTGTGGAGAGCCTTGTTTCATGAAGGGATGAAAATTCATTTTTGCCATCGAACATTCTCATGGCAAAGCGAGGCGCGTGGCAAAGCTCATGTGCATGTAGTCATTATTGGTTTCTCAAATTTTGACACTGCAATGAAGCGGATTTTTGACTATGGAACCAATGAGGAAAATGTCACAATCAGCAACCCAAAGAATATCAGCCCATACCTGGTGGAAGGGCCTGATCGCGCGATAACAAACCGATCCAAACCGCTTTGTGAGGTGCCTGAGATGGGGATAGGCAACAAACCCATTGATGGTGGGCATTATCTGTTTACACCCGAGGAAAAGGCGGCCTTCTTGGCGGTTGAGCCTGCTGCCAAAGACTATTTTCGTCGGTGGGTTGGATCGGAAGAGTTTATCAACGGCATTGAGCGCTGGTGCCTCTGGCTGGGTGATTGTCCTGCAGGTGAACTGCGAAAAATGCCGCATGCAATGGCGAGGGTTGAGGCGGTTAAGTCTCTTCGCTTGAATAGCAAAAGCGAACCGACCAAGAAACTTGCCGCGCGTCCGACGAGGTTCCATGTGGAGAACATGCCAACGCGCACATTTCTGATCATCCCGGAAGTGAGCTCGGAACGCCGTTCGTATATACCCATCGGTTTCATGCGTCCTGAAATATTGTGCAGTAACCTTGTGAAAATTATTTCGGATGCATCGTTGTATCATTTTGGAGTTCTTTCATCGGCAATGCACATGGCATGGATGCGCCACGTTTGCGGGCGTCTGGAATCTCGGTATCGTTACTCGAACAAGTTGGTTTACAACAACTATCCTTGGCCTCAATGTCCTTCTGATGCGCGTCAGAAGGCAGTGGAAGAGAAGGCGCGCAGGGTTCTTGAATTGAGGGTGGAATTCGGTGACGGACGCCACGGGTTTCTTCCGACACGGAAAAGCGGCGTTGCGCCTGCCACGCTGGCTGACCTTTATGACCCGTTGTCGATGCCGCCCAAGTTGGTCAAAGCGCATGCGGAACTGGATCGGGCGGTGGACCGTTGCTATCGCGCACAGGCATTCACGAGTGAAAGGCAGCGGGTGGAATTCCTTTTCGCATTGTACGAAAAACTCACATCGCCATTGCTTCCCGTCACGGCGAAAAAGCAGGGTTGACGCTCGCCGGAGGAATGGGCACAGACAAGGTGCCTATGCTGCCGGAATAGTTACATGCTGCGTGTGGTCATGCCGCAAATTGACTACATGTTTTGGATGATGTTGTCGCCAAACTCGGAACATTTGATTTCGGTGGCCCCATCCATCAACCGGGCGAAATCGTAGGTCACCCGCTTGGAGGCGATGGCACCGTTGAGTCCTTTGACGATTAAGTCGGCGGCTTCGGTCCAGCCCAAGTAGCGAAACATCATTTCACCGCTGAGCACGACGCTGCCGGGGTTGACCTTGTCGAGGTTGGCGTATTTCGGAGCGGTGCCGTGGGTGGCTTCGAAAATGGCATGGCCGGTGACGTAATTGATATTGCCGCCGGGAGCGATGCCTATACCCCCCACCTGGGCCGCCAAGGCATCCGAGAGATAGTCGCCATTGAGATTGAGCGTTGCAATGACATCGAATTCCTCAGGGCGGGTGAGCACCTGCTGGAGAGCGATATCGGCGATGGCATCCTTGATCAGCAAAGCGCCGTCATTGAGCGCGGCTTTCTGCTCGTTATTTGCGGCGGCTTCGCCTTTTGTTTTCTTTGTGCGCTCGTATTGAGCCCAAGTATAGACTTGGCTGCCGAAGAGTCGTTCCGCCGCAGCGTAACTCCAGTCGCGGAAGGCGCCTTCGGTGAATTTCATGATATTGCCCTTGTGAACGATGGTCAGGCTTCGGCGCTTGTGGCGCAAAGCATACTCGATGGCATCCTTGATCAGTCGGGTTGTCCCGATAGCCGAGACGGCTTTAATCCCGATGCCGACGCACGTTTGGGCGGGATCGCTTGATCCGGCTGCCTTGAGAAATTCCTCGCCTTTCTGGGGGGTGCCGAATCGAATCTTGTTGAAATCCTTCGGGAACTCGCACGCCAGAAAGTCCAGGACCTTTTGGGCATCGGTCGATCCAGCGGGATACTCGATGCCGGCATAAATGTCCTCAGTGTTTTCACGGAAGATGACCATGTCCACCTTCTCTGGATGCTTTACTGGCGAAGGCACCCCGGCAAAATACTGGACTGGGCGCAGGCAGACATAGAGATCAAGCATCTGGCGCAACGCCACGTTCAGGGATCGGATACCGCCGCCGACTGGCGTGGTTAGCGGGCCTTTGATGCCGACAAGGAATTCTTTAAAAGCTTCGACCGTATCATCAGGCAGCCAGTTGTTGAATTGTTTGAACGATTTTTCGCCGGCAAACACCTCGAACCAGGCAACCTTGCGGTTGCCGCTGTAAGCTTTGGCCACAGCGGCTTCAAAAACGCGCTGGCTGGCTGCCCAAATGTCCGGCCCGGTTCCGTCGCCGCCGATATACGGGAGAATGGGGTTGGACGGTACGTTGAGTTTGCCTTGGGAAACGGTGATTTTCCCACCGGTTGGAGGTGTGACATCTTTGTAGGCCATAACTGACAAATATTTTGGTAACTATTCAAGTAGCATAGGCATCCTTGCCTGTGCCCTCTCTCCGTCGAGCGTCAGCGAGACGCTAACATTCATTCCCCGAGCAGGCAAGATGCCTATTCAACTCTGAAATCTTAACAGTTACGAAAAATTGGAGAGGTTCAGAAGGAAAAATCAGCGTCTCGCTGACGCTTGCCGGAAAGAAGAGCACAGGCAAGGATGCCTATGCTACTTGAATAGTTACGAAAAAATAAACAAAAAAAGTTGCGAACTTAAGAAATGCATTTATCCTGAATTGTCATGAGAGCTTGAACGTTGGACTGGCTTGCATGCAGACTCAGGCGGCTGCGAACAATCCCGCCGACAATCGAATCAATCAATGCCTATGGAAACAATCAATCCTATTTTCGTCGGACAATCGGTTCCCGGTTTTGAAGTGGACGTTTACGATCCCACCGAGGGCCAATTCAAAAAGATTTCGCTGAGCGATTTGCATCGCCTGAAGAAATGGCTGGTGCTGGTGTTCTATCCGGCCGATTTTACATTTGTCTGTCCGACGGAGTTGGCCGATTTGGCCGAAAAATACGAGGCGCTCAAGAAGCTGAATGTTGAGGTAATCTCCGTTTCGACCGATACCCACTATGCTCATCTGGCTTGGCGCAATTCGGAAAAGTTGCTCGAGAATGTGAAATATCCGATGGCGGCAGATCCCACTGGAGCGCTCTCCCGCTTGTTTGGCGTCTATGATGAAGCGACCGGTCTGGCGTTGCGCGGCACCTTTATCATCGACCCCGGCTCCAAGCTGGTCTCCTCCGAGGTCAATTTCTATAACATGGGCCGAAACGCCGACGAATTGTTCCGTAAAGTCGAAGGTTTCACCTATTTGCGCGATCATCCGAATGAAGCCTGTCCGGCCAAATGGATCCGTGGCGGAAAAACACTGAGACCGTCCGAAAAACTGGTCGGTCATGTTTACCAGGCTTTGAACGGTTAACATCAATGCCTGCAAGTCAGGCGTTGGCGGGAAGAACTTCATATACACTTGCGCCCGCCTCGTGGGCGCAAGCATGAGCGACTGTTTTTTGAGGTCAAGGTGGGGGATATATACTTTGAACGGGTAAGAATGTTACTTTTTGCGCCACAAACGATGAACGATCTTCGGACGTAGCGCAGACATTCTTGTCTGCCGTTGCGCAGGTTTTCCAACCTGCGGGGCGCGTCGGTAATTCCATCGGTTGTCTTGCTACCGACGGTTTGCCGACTGGAAAGTCGGCGG
>CAIUEN010000496.1 GCA_903898185.1 uncultured Verrucomicrobiales bacterium | reverse complement strand
TCCCGGCAGTTCCATATCCCGGCAGTTCCATATCCCGGCAGTTCCATATCCCGGCAGTAAGCGCCCACGAAAATTTCAGAGGACATACTGGTAGTCCTCCATCGGGGCTACAAGATGCCCCCGTCGTCAACTTGCGCACATTGCACACAACTCTTTCTGGCCGACACTATCGCAAAGGTATTTTGTCTGAAATATGAAGAATCCTGAAGAATCCCCGATAAGCGCCTCCAACTTGGACTTTCGAGAGACGAAGGAAGATGTCATGGCTAAAGGGATGGCGGCAGAGACTGAGAAGTCTTTTCCCCCCGTTGGCATCGGTGCTTCGGCGGGAGAGTCGCAGCCTTCGAGTCCTTTTTCGTCTGGCATGTTTGCTGACGCCGCCGATCTGCGCAAGCAGGCCGAGGCTCTGGCCGCGCAAAACGCGGCGCAGTCGTCGGAGCAACTCGCACCCTTGTCGCCCGAAGCAACAAAGCTGACGCTCCACGAGTTGCGAGTTCATCAAATCGAGCTGGAGATGCAGAACGAAGATCTGCGCCGGGCGCAGGCGGAACTGGACGCCACGCGAGCGCGTTATTTCGACCTCTACGATTTGGCTCCGGTGGGCTATGTCACTATCAGCGAAAAGGGGCTGTTTTTGGAGGCCAATCTCACCGCCGCCTCCCTTCTGGGTGTTGGACGTAACACGTTGGTCTTGCAACCGATCTGGCAGTTCGTTCTCAAAGAGTACCAACACATCTACTACCAGCACATCAAAGAGCTCTTTGAAACGAAAACGCGGCAAGTATGCGAATTGCGGATGGTGAAAAAGGACGGAACGATATTCTGGGCTCGGATGGAAGCGACCATAGCGCAGAACTCCAACGGCACGCCCGTATGCCGCGCCGTGATAAGCGACATCTCCGAGATCAAGCAATCCGAAGCACTCCAGCAACGAGCCCTTGCCAGCGAACAGTTGCACCAAAACCTGGTGGCGCTCAACAACTGTCCCAATTTCGATTCCGCCTTGGCCTGTCTTGTGCAATCGGTAATAGAATCTGGAAATATGGATAGCGCGGGGATCTATCTTATCGAAGGTCAAAATGCCGTCTTGCGACCTCACACAGGTTTGACCCCGGCATTTATCGAGAAGGTGTCTTGCTGTCCCTTGAGCACGAGCTACATGAAAGACGCTCTGCAAGATCCCTATAAGATTGTGACCATTTCCTCCGAACACTATCATTTGGACGGAGCCTATGGGATTCGACATGGCTATTGCATCGCTTTGGTGGTCGGCGATCAGCCAATTGGATTTTTGAATGTAGGTTCCAGCCATGTTGAGCCGCCCAGTGCGTCGAATATTGAGATCATTCGCATTCTGGCATTGGAAACCGGCTCGGTGTTCTTACGCCTTAAGGTTGAAGATCGTCTTCAGAAGGTCAACGCCGAGCAGCGTGTCATTTTGGAAACGACGCCAGTGGGCATTGTTCATCTTAAAGATCGAAAAGTTCAGTGGGCCAATCCGGCTTTTGGCCGCATCCTGGGTTACACGGATGAAGAAAGTGTCGGCTTGGACAGCACCTCATTTTATGTGAGCAGGGAGGAATCCGAACGGGTGGACAGTGCCGCTTACGAGCAATCATCCCAAGGGAAAGTATATTCTGCGGAAGTGGAAATGAAACGCAAGGATAGCTCACTGTTCTGGGCCAGTATCGTCAGCATGTCTGTGGACCCGAAGAATCAGGCTGAAGGAGCAATTTGGAAGGTGCATGACATCACCGAGCGTAAGCAGGCAGAAGAGGCACTGAGGTCCAGCGAGGCGAGGTTTCGCAACATTCTGGATGCGTGCCCAGTCCCGTTGGCTCTGAACGATGAAGCAGGCAATATC
>CAIUEN010000495.1 GCA_903898185.1 uncultured Verrucomicrobiales bacterium | reverse complement strand
ATGTAGTGAGCATATTACTCACTACGTTGGTAAACATACACGTACATTTTTGAACAACAAAACACGTAATCTACCTATGAAATGTAGCAAGAATTTATTCTCAGATAAATGTAGTGAGTATTTTTGACCTGGAATTCAAGGTGATGGCGAGCCCTTGCACCAGGTGCTTTGCGCCCTGTTGGTCTGGCCACTCTTGAAAGTCAAATCAATGCACTGCTTTTGTGCCGAACTGTGTCAGATTCTTTTGGGCAAGGTGAGCGTGCTTTATGATTTCCTGGGCCGCGAGGATATCAACTGGCGCGGGCTTTCCAGCGAACTGGCCCATAGGGTCTATAAACAGAACGACATTGGCTCGCCCAGCCAGTTGCGCCTTCGTCGTTGACGACACCAGCAAAGCCCGTTCAGGTCGCAAGGTTCAAGGCACCAGTTGCTACTACGATCACACCCAGGGCCGCACCCTCAAGGGCCATCAAATGCTCCAATTGGGGTTGGCGGGCCAATTGGACATTCCTTGTTCGATATTGGATATTCAGAATCAGTCACGCGGAGGCGTGGAGGGCGCGGAGGCAGAAATATCCATTAAATATTGGGGATTCTTTCTTACCTGCCATAATGAGAATCGCTGCTGCCACACAGGGTTGCTTTCCTGTCACGCACCCTCGCTGAGATCGCATTTCTTTGGAGAGCCTTTGTCGAGGAGCAGACCTCTGCTCTACCACCACCTCTTTATCGAGGTGCAGCGATTGGTTGTGCTGACTGTTCCCGGAGCTTCCGGCTCCGATGACGCCAACTCACTTTAGAATACTTACTTTCCAAGAATGGTTCAGAACAGTGTGTTTACCCGCCATCGCGCACTGCGCGATGGCTTGCGTGATGTAATTCTTGGCTGCGGCGACGGCTTCGTGCAACTCGCGCCCCAAGGCCAGGTGCCCCGCCACAGCCGCCGAATAGGCGCAGCCAGTCCCGTGGGTGGATACGCCTTTGATATACGGCGCAAAAAGCATCCATTCTCCCTTGCCGTCGTAAAGAAAATCGACTGCCTCATTCATCTCAGGCAAGTGGCCTCCCTTCACCAGTGCCGGACAACCGAACAAGCCATAAATTCGTCGAGCTGCGTCGCGAAGATCGTCCACCGATCGTATCTGCCGCCCCGTCAGCGCCTCGGCTTCAGGCAGGTTGGGAGTCACCAGCGCGGCCAGCGGAAGCAACTGCCGCGTCAGTGTCTTGATGGCAGCGGGTTTTGAGAGTCTCGCGCCGCTGGTGGCGATCATCACCGGATCGACAACCACGGGAATGCTGGGAAATCCAGCCAGGAACATCGCCACCTCGGACACGATTGCCGATGAGAACAGCATCCCGGTTTTCACGGCAAGTGGCGGAAGTTCCGCAAAAACAGCTTCCAATTGCGCGCGCACCATACCGGTCGTACATGCCTGAACGCTGGTTACTGCCGTCGGGTTTTGGGCGGTGACGCATGTGATCACCGATGTTCCATGCGCGCCCAGGGAAGCAAAGGTCTTCAGATCGGCTTGGATTCCCGCTCCGCCGCCGCTGTCGGACCCGGCGATGGTCAGGGCCACAGCCATATTGGTTCTTTTTTTCATCGGGCAGCATATCAGCACGATCTCTCAGCCCAAAGCAAGCTGATGGTTTGCGATAAAATCCACGGGGATGGATGCGCAGCCAAGGTTGCCGACTCAAAAAACGCGCCTATTTCCTGGGCGACCGCCGCAACCCGCAACGGAACCACAAACGCCAGACCATGAGCAGCGCCTCACGAACAATCTTGGGCGACATCTTGGAACTGCCTTGTATGCGTTCGGTAAAGACGATGGGCACCTCGGCAACTCGCATTCCCTGGAGCCAGATGGTGTGTGTCAATTCAATCTGAAAGCTGTAGCCAGTCGAACGCACCGCATCGAGGTTGATTGACTGAAGCGCGCGACGGCGGAAACATTTGAATCCACCGGTTGGGTCCGAGAACGGCATTCCCGTAATGATCCGCACGTAACGAGCGGCAGAGGTGCTCAACAACAGCCGTTTCAGCGGCCAATTGATCACGCGAATTCCTCCCAAATAGCGGGTTCCAAGCACCAAGTCCGCGTTTTGAGCGGCTTCGACAAACTTGGGAATATCATCCGGATTATGCGAAAAATCGCCGTCCATCTCCATGATAAACTGGTAGTCCCGCGCCAGCGCCCAGGCAAAACCGGCGCAGTAGGCGCGCCCAAGCCCGTTCTTTTCATCGCGATGGAGCACATGCGCCCACGAATGCCGCGCCGCCAAATCGTCCGCCATCTTTCCAGTGCCGTCGGGCGAATTGTCATCCACCACCAGAAGTTCAACCGGAATCGGCAGGTTTTGAATACGCTCGACCATCGCGGGAAGGTTTTGCCGCTCGTTGTAGGTTGGAATGATGACCAGTGTCTTATTCATGCTGAATACTCCGATATTGGCGGGATACGGCTGTATGTGGGATCAACTTTTCTTCATATACCGATGCACTAGGAAGTAGTACATCGCCGCGAGAACTACGAGGACGGCTGCAACCCAGAGAGTGATGCGATGAAGGTCGCCGCTGAGGACTTTGGGGTCGCTGCCAACGGTGACGCCGAGCCAGGCGAGCACTGAACACCAGACTGCCGAACCGAGGAGAGTGAATAACGAGTAGAGTCTAAAATCCATTTTGACGATTCCCATTGGGATGCCGATGAGATGGCGCACTACGGGAAGCAATCGCGCAATAAATACGCCGACGGAGCCGAATCGTTGGGCCCAGCGCTCGGCGGCGTGGATTTTTTCTTCAGGCACCAGGACATAGCGTCCATAGCGCAGCGCCAGTGGACGACCAGCCCAGCGCGAGACCCAATACATGATCGTTGCGCCGATCCATGAGCCGATGGTTCCCGCGATGACAATACCCACGAGACTGAACTTGCCGGTCGAGTGCGCGCGTTCGGCAGCAAAGGGGATGATCAATTCGCTCGGCACTGGCAGGACAGTGCTTTCAATGGCCATCAAGATGCCCACCAGCCAGTAACCGCCGGAATCGAGCGCGCCTTGATACCAAGTGATGAGTTCTTTCATAGTGAACCGGGGCGCTTGCTTGCGCAGAGCGCCCCGGGAAGAGCGACGTTGGCCGAGCAGGATGCTCGTTTTACTTTGGTAACTATTCACGTAGCATAGGCATCCTTGCCTGTGCCCATCCCACCGGCGAGCGTCAGCGAGACGCTAATTTCGCCGCTGTGACCTGAACAGTTACGTACTTAGAATTTGCCGCCGTAGATGGCATTTTTGCCAAGCAACTGTTCGATGCGGAGCAGTTGATTGTACTTGGCGACGCGATCTGTTCGGCTGAGCGAACCGGTTTTGATCTGGCCGGCATTGGTCGCGACGGCGATGTCAGCGATGGTTGCATCCTCGGTTTCGCCGGAGCGATGACTGATCACCGCAGTGTAATTGTTGTTCTGAGCCAGCTCAACGGCGTCCAAGGTTTCGGTGAGAGAGCCGATTTGGTTGACTTTGACCAAGATCGAATTCGCGACGCCTTCGTCAATGCCTTTGCGCAGGAACTTGACGTTCGTGACAAACAGATCATCACCGACCAACTGGATTTTGTCGCCGAGCTTGTCGGTGAGCAGCTTCCAAGTCGCCCAATCGTTTTCAGCGCAGCCGTCTTCGATGCTGATGATCGGGTAATTGCCGGTCAGTTCCGCATAGAAATCGACCAATTCAGCGCCGGTAAGCTTGCGACCGGTGCTTTTCTTGAAAACGTAGTTCTTGCTGTCAGCGTCGTAGAATTCAGACGACGCAACGTCCAAGGCCAGGAAGATTTCCTTGCCGGACTTGTAACCGGCGTCTTTGGTGGCTTGGAGAATGACCTCAATCGCGGCTTCAGCGCTGTCGAGTTTGGGAGCGAACCCGCCTTCATCGCCAACGGCGGTCGAGAGTCCTTTTTTCTTCAACACAGCTTTGAGAGCGTGAAAAATCTCAGTGATGGCCCGAAGACCTTCCGAGAATGTGTCAAAGCCCTTGGGCACGATCATGAATTCCTGGAAATCGATTGGGGCATCGGAGTGAGCGCCGCCGTTGATGACGTTGGCCATCGGAACGGGCAGGACTTTGGCGTTGGGCCCGCCCAAGTATTTGAAGAGCGGCTGCCCCACAAAGGTCGCGGCGGCCTTGGCGTTGGCCAGGGAGACAGCGAGGATGGCGTTGGCGCCAAGTTCGGCCTTGGTTTCGGTGCCGTCGAGGTCAATCATGATGCGGTCAACTGTCAACTGGTCCAGCGCATCGACGCCCTGCAACTCGGGAAGTATCTTTTCGGTGACATTTTTGACAGCCTTGCGGACTCCTTTGCCGAGATAGCGTTTCTTATCGCTATCGCGGAGTTCCAATGCTTCGTGTTCGCCCGTGCTGGCGCCCGAGGGAACCGCTGCGCGTCCGGCCGCGCCGCTTTCCAGAATGACATCAACTTCAACAGTGGGATTTCCGCGAGAATCGAGAATCTCGCGAGCTTGAATTTCAGAAATGGTGCTCATAGTAGTTAATAACAGCGTGCGCATGATAGATTCGGGGCCAATTGAGTCAAGCCTGCAATCACGCCTTGATTTCGCGATTGGCAATGCCTCGTTCGGTTTGGCGCTGGCGAAATTGATCGTAGGCGGCGCGAAACTCAGGGTATTTGATTCCGAGCATTGCCGTGGCGAAAAGGGCCGCGTTGATGGCGCCGGGTTTTCCGATGGCAAGGGTTCCAACGGGGACGCCACCGGGCATTTGAACCATCGACAGGAGAGAATCCATTCCGTGCATGGCCTTGGATTCCATCGGAACTCCCAAGACCGGGAGCACTGTTTTCGCGGCCGTCACGCCTGCCAGGTGAGCGGCGCCGCCCGCTGCTGCGATGATAATTTCCAAGCCTCGCGCCTGTGCTGTGGATGCGTATTCGAAAAGCAAGTCCGGCGTCCGATGTGCCGAGATGACCTGGGTTTCGTAGGGAACGCCCAGTTCTTCCAATTGCTTGGCGGTGTGCTGCATTGTTTCCCAGTCGGATTGGCTGCCCATGATCACTCCAACCAACGGTTTCTTCTCTGTTTCTGACATGGCGCGTTTTTACACGGAAGCGCAAGGGGAGACAAGAAAGTAAGCGATGTTGGCAGCAATACCATTATGGCAGGTAAGCAAGAATACCCAATCAATGGAAGATTCCCGCCTTTCGGGGCCTGCGCACGACTGGAATTGAATATCCAATTTCGAACAAGGAATGTCCAATAATGAAGTGGAAAAACGTTCCAACCTCAGTCAGCCGTATTGTCATATCTGCGTCTATATTCTTTCCAATAGCCCGCTCAAATACCATCGAGTTCCCATGCGCGGACGTCTGGCAATCCATTCCCTGGTCATCGTCGTGTTCGCGCGCAACTCTTCAGCCAGCATGACTTTGCGATTGTCCCCTCGCGTTTTCCAATCAAGTCTTGAATACTTGCACCCAGAAGCGCATGCTCACGCAATGAGCACCAAGGAAATTGTTCAAGACCTGCTTCAGAAGCTCCCTGAGGATGCCTCTCTTTACGACGTCGCCCGTGAGATTGAGTTTGTGGCGGCAGTTCGACAGGGATTGGCTGAAATCGACGGTGGCGATTTCATCCCCATTGAAGAAATCGACCGGGAGTTGCCGTCATGGGTTATCAAGTAACCCTGACCGCTTCGGCCCGGCGTGATCTTCGCGACATTGTTCGTTTTATTTCGCTGGATTCACCGGAACGCGCCGTAGTTTTCGGACGGTTTCTGGTCAGCGCCATCAAACGATTGGCTGACTTTCCAGAGATGGGGCGTATCGTCCCGGAATTCAATGATCCATCCATTCGCGAGATTGTCGTTCGCAACTATCGGGTCATCTATCGCGTTAATCATGAGGCTTGCAGAGTGGATGTAGCCCGCTTCTGGCATGGCGCTCGCGGGAATCCAAGAATTTCATGAGCGTGCATAAGGAAATCAGTTTCGAGACCGAGATTTGCCAGCACTTGGCCGCCAATGGCTGGCTTTATGCCGACGGTGACCCACAAAGCCAAATTTACTTTCCGGTCATACGTGGGGGTTGAGATTTGCTCTGCGGCTGTCTTTAGCAATTCTGTTCTGCGCCACGCCGGAAAACACATCCCCCCCAGCAAACAAAAAGGCCGCCCATGATGGGCGGCCTGTGTTGGCAAATTCGATTCCGGTAAAGATTAGCTCTTCCGGCGCAGATTGCGCAATGTGCTCACGCCAAAGGGCAGGAGGAGCATGGCACCGGCGATCACGGTCGAGGGTTCGGGAACTGGAGTTACATTCAGTTGCACGTTGTCAAAGTCCAACTGCACTGCGCTTGATGAAATAACGATTTCTAGAGGATCTGAAGAAATGAGACTCCCCCCAGTAGAATAAGTGGTCTTCAATTGCGTCCAACTACCCGGTTGCGGGGTTACTGGGGTTATCAATGTGAGCAACGAACTGCCTGCGTAAAGAGAGATTGAGTAAGCAGTGCCGGGATTATACCCGTCTTTCCGTCCTACTACTTGGATACTCAAATTGTAGGTCGAGTTTGGCTGCAGAGTGGCAGTCAACGTCTGCGAGGCGGTGCCATCCGCCCCTCCTCCGTTGCCGTCGCCGATAAAACCGATTTGATGTCCGTTTTGTGCAGTGAAACCCCACCCACTCGGATCCCAAACGCCAGCAGATCCACTGGTAACCCAACCGTCGATCCCATAAGTCCAACCACCAGGTGCCACCGACGGATTTTCAAAACTGGGGTTGTTGATGGTCACCACGGAAGCCAGAGTTGGCAAGGTTGATATGAACCCCACAGAGGCAATCAACCCACTTAACGATGGAACTTTGAAACGATGGAACTTTGAAACGATTTTTTCATATTTTTGTTTTTTAGTTTACTTATCTTTATCTACAGCCCTTAAGCTGCACTTCAAACCTTATTATTTTACGACATGGCCGGTTCGAATACAATACACTTATAGGACATGTTGGTACACTATTGGGACATCAAAGATGCGGATGTCAATGTAATTCACCCCCAGAATTATCCACCAGATTACGCGGAATTATCTAAAGGATAACCCTTTGCGGAGAAAATACACGAGAAAGACATGGAATGGGGCGTTTTTGAAACCCTTGGCGTCGTAAAGGAGGATATCCTAAAAGCAGTTGAAAATTGAAGAGTGGCTCTTGGCGTGGTAACAACCACGCGGAAATAGACTTAATACAAAAGCCACATATGAAAATTGCTATGATCGCGAAATTCAGTTGGATTTGCGATTTATTATGAGATGCTTGACTGCATCTGGGCTGGTAATTGTGCTGATGAATTTTTTCAAGGCGCGGGGTACCCTCTCTGGATTTTGT
>CAIUEN010000494.1 GCA_903898185.1 uncultured Verrucomicrobiales bacterium | reverse complement strand
CGCGCGCTGTCAAAAAGAGACCCAAACCCTATCCCCTGCTCAACCAACCTCGCAGGAAATACCGTGACTTCAGACACAAAAACTCTTGAAGGCACTTTGTCCAACTTAAGCGCCATTCGGATATCGGCTGCGATGCTATGAGCGACTTGGCGCAGGTCAGAATCGTCACGTAAACATGCTGCTTCAGGAAAGCGGGATTCAAGTTCTTTGATCAATGACTGGACCTTGGCATCATCGGTTTTAATAACTAAGTGTTTTGAAACATTTGTCCTGCTTCGTTGACGCTGATCTTCGTTGGGGGCTCGACGAATTTCATTGTGAATCTCCTGAGTCAGACACAGTTCAATGTTCTCCTGAAGCCAATCGGCAAACAGTGCCTTTGAATCCTCGCTCTCGGGTGTTGTTCGTTCGTGGAGATCGTAAAAAACATTGGCATCAATCACGATACGCAGCTTTTGTTCGTTTATGGAGGCTGAGGCATTAAGCGAAAAGAGATCAGGGTGATTGTGATCAAGCCACCAATATTCCAACTCTGCGCCATCATGACCACGTCCTCGCTTTGCAGCTACCACAGCAAAACCAAACTTAGACCAAACGGCATTTGCTTCATAGTCGCGCCTACAGTGAAGCCCTATTCCTCTCAAATGTTTAGTGTCAACCTTAAGTCTGTCAACGAGGGCTCTTGATACACCCTTCCCACGATGATCACTGCGAATGCAGAGATGAACGATGACAGCTCGTTCGCGTGCAACCCGATAGAGCAAATACCCGACGCAGTTCCTGTCAGCAGACAAGGCAACAAGGATCAATTCTTCCTTGGCATGCTCGGAAAACGCCCCCTTTGGAAACATTCCTAATGTCTTTGCATTGACTCGATGCAAGGAGATAACGTCGCCCAGAAGGGGGGATTCGGCATCAATTCGCTCAATTTTAAACATTTGAAAAGCCCTATTGCACCCCCAACGCCTTAAACACCGCATCCACTGGATCAGCGTAGAAGCTGGTTTGGAACTTGGCGAACAGCTCGCCTGGGATGGTGGGAATGTCGGTTACGCTGGACATGGGGAGCAGGATTCGTTTGGCTCCCGCATCGAAGGCTACCTGTAGGGCTTGAGCGATATTCTCCACGGGCACCACGCTTCCTCCCAGGCTCATGCTCCCTAGAACAACCATCTGGGTTTGGATCGGTTTACCCAATAGCGAGGAGCAGAATGCCACGAACGATGCCAGGGTCATTGCGGTTGTGGGACCGCTGTTGTGAAGCTCAACTACGTGAAAGTGGAAGTCGTGTTCGCTTGGTTTCATCGACGCGCTTACATGTGAAGCGTTGGCCCTGAAATAATCGAACCCCACCTTGACCGACTCTTTGGCTCCACCATTCGATCCGATGCCCGAGGTTTTCAACGCTCCATTGCCGGGGGTCACTTGCGTTTCAACTCGATACAGGCCAAGCATCCCACCGCTTCCTGTGGCCACGGTATGAAGCACCCCAGGATTCATCGGCCCATCAGGGAGCAGGGAACCGCCACCTTGTTCTGGCACGCTGATAAACTTTTCCTCGCTCGTTTCCAGGTCGATGTAGCTGAAGTGAACATCGTAAAACTCCATGCCGCCGATCTTTTTGAGTTGCTCCTTCACGCGCCGACGCACTTCCAAGGCATATTCCAGGCAGCGTCGCACAGCTTCTTTGTCGTATTCCTCGTGAGGGTAAAGGAGCTTTAGCAAGCCTGACACCGTGCGTTTAACAGCAATGGTATCACGCTGGTTCAGATCACGCCCCAGTTTGAAAAATTTGTTGATGGCATCCGCATACGTGCGTTTTCGCATCTCACGCATGAACTCAGCCAGATAATCCACGATCATCCCATATTGGTTCGTGAAGAACTCAGGGCGCATCTTCGGCACTTCCCAACCAGGGATGTAGCAATGGAATCGGTCAAAAAACGCAGGGTCGATCATTGCCTTGGGGAATAGTGCAAGCAGATGGCTCGTTTTCACCAGCGTATCGACGGGCTGATTGATATTCCCCACGAAGACCATGGACGCATAAGCGTTCACTGCGTCTTTGCCCCGTGCAAATGATCCTGACGCCATGTAGTCCTTCATGATCTGGACGCCGTCTTTTTCCTTGAACGAGATGCCAGCGACCTCATCGAAAGCCACCACATCCCACAGACCGATCAAGCCGACTTTCCTGGTGCCCATGTTGTAGAACAGGTTAGCCACCGTCGTCTGTCCTCCTGAAATCAAGATGCTGTTCGGGCTGATCTCCTTGTAAATATGGCTTTTGCCTGTGCCTCGTGGCCCGAGTTCGCAGATATTAAAGTTATTCTCAACCAGCGGAATCATACGCGCCAGCAGATGCCACTTCACCCGTTTATCAAAATTGGCAGGCTCCATCCCCGTCGAGCGCAACAGAACGTCGAGCCATTCGCCTTCGGTGAAGGCTCTGCGCCCGGTGAAGAACTCCTCCATGTCCATGTTGGGCATCTGGATTGGCTTCAGATCCTCGATGACAAACGGCGACGACTTTTGCCCCTCCTCATAAAAGTAGTGCAACGTGACGATGCACCAGATTCCACCCGCCAGGAGCTTCTCGTATTTTTTGACCAGATCGCTGCTCACCTCGACTCCCTTGGTGCCGAGATTGCCCAAGAGTGCCACGTAAACGTCCCGCTTCTCGTTCAGTGTGACGGTGACCTTGTCGATGATCTTGAGACTGCCCTTTTCGCGTATCGTGGATTTTACGCGCTCAGCTTCATCAGGGCGCACGTAGTTCTCAGCCAGGATACGCTTCACCGTTTTAAGACCGTCTTGAATGATCTGCTCGTCGTTCGTGGCACAGTGAGAGCCGAGCAGATATTCCAAAACGTAAACGGGCACATTGGCCCCTTCCTTCACCAATTTGGTAAGGTCTTTGCGAACCACCTTGCCTGCGAAATACTTGTTTAGAAGATCATCCAGGTTGCGGTCAGGAGTCTTGGTGTCAGTCTCAGTCTGTATGCTCATATCCAAATTTTTCTAGGATCAGTCATCTCTGGATCGTTGTAGCGTCTGGCGCGTTCTTGCCAATGCTTCATATCCGTTTTAATTGCCTTGCGCATTGCGTCAATCTGCTGCTGTGTCACCATGCCTTTTTCCACCAGGAACGAATAGAACTTAATCAGGCTGGTGCCGTTGGTTTTGACGGTGCCAGGAGTCGCAATCGGTCCCTTGCGGATGAACCAGGAGCCAAGGTACATGTCTAAGCCGAAACAGCCTTCCTGAGGCCGCAACGGCTGCTCATATAACAGATACGTCTGGACGTAAAACGCAGTGTTTCGAAGGTGCATCCCGACCGTGTCTTCGGCAAGATCCTGGTGGCGCATCCAGGCAGCAAACTCTTTGAGCAGGACTGAGTTCTCTGCCCTGATCTCATTGCATTTCTGCTGGTGCCGCTCGTAGGCATCAGCATTTTCAGCATTCGTCTTTGCGCTTCGCTGCATGGTTAAAAATCTTCTGCGATTGCCCTATCAATGGTCACATCAACGCTGTGCTGCTCAATTCCAGTTTCGGCCTCCCTGAGCACCAGTCGGTAGGGCTTGCGTTTGTCGTATTGACGATCCAGCAGCACCAGCGACACCCATTTCCTTCGCTCGTTCATATTGTCTGAGGCACTGTCGAACGTCACTGTCTCAATGTTCGTGACGGCTTCATCTCCATCGTAAATGGCCACCTTAATGGTAATGGCTTTTACCCGCTCGCTCACTGCCTCCGTCTGAAGCAATTCAAAGCGAATCTGTGGCGCGGTGACCTTATGGTTGGTGCCCAGAACGTGAACCGTGACCTGCTTGCCCTTGGTTGCCGCAGCAGCCTTCCCTCGCACAGATTTCACTTCGATGATCGGCACAACAACCTCCTGGAGCATCGCCCCGCCATGGATGAAACGAGCACCCCCACTGAAATGGAATCGGTTCACCCCTTTTGGGATCCAAAACTCCATATCACCCTCCGCGTTGGCTGTCGTTGCCGTAGATCCATGCCAGACGCAATCATCCTCAGGCAAATGGTGTCCAAGCAAATACCGTTTCTTGGCCTTTACGGTTCCATGTGGCTTGTCTTCCAATGCGCTTCTATCGGTTGGCTCAGGTGAAGACTCTTGAAATAGAAAACCGTGATCTGCCGTGATGAGCACCTGGCTTCCGTTGAGGTTATTGATGATGAGGGTGACGAGGCTTGCGATCTCGTTGATGGCCTTTCGCACCGACTCAAAGGTCTTGCTCTCGGTTGGGGCATAATCACCCGTGGCATCCACGGTGTTGTGATAGATGTAAATCACTGACGTCTCACGCACGAACTCTCGACCCTCGTCTTTTCGCATCGCCAGCAGGTCTTCAGCTTTTACTGCGATGCCTTGGACCTCAGCTAGGATTTCAGTGCGTTGCTCCAAAGAGGCTGACGGCTTTCCATCCACCAACACATCGCCGTTCGGTTTGTAGGCTAATACCTTGCGGGGCAGCAGGCTGGCCATACCCAGAGCGGTATAGGAGGGCAACACGCCCAGATGAGAAATCAATTCAGCCTCAAATCGATATTTGCCGTTCAGTTCACGGGTCAATTCCTGCGCTGCTTCATAGCGGAAGGCGTCGCTGATAATGACGTAAACCTTGCGACCTGGATTCCCCTTATCGAGGCGTGGTTGAACGTGCAGCTTGAAGAAGTTTTGCTGGTTCGGCACCTTGTCGATTTGCCAGCTTTTGAGCAAGCTTTGACCGTGATTCGGATCCACAAACTTGCCCCATGTCAGTGCCAACGTGTTAATGAACCAAGTGCCATAGCACGCTTCCAGTTCTTCACGAAGGGGCTTGAGCAGCCCCCAACCTTCAGCCTCAGCCATGTCGGCAGTTTCGCAGAAGTGGCGATACAACTGGTCAAATCGATAAAGCTCCTTCTCGTAGGCATGATACATCGCCTTGGGATCAGAATAGTCGAACTGGCCTTGATACTGGTTGCGCAGAGCAAAGAAGTCAGCCGCAGCCACCAAGGCATCATAAACAGCGTGAAGAGCCTTCCGTGGCACTGTGAGCAGTCCCGTTACTCCCAATGAAGCCCAATGGCCATCCTGACGCCGTAGTGCCACCTTGCGAATGTCATCCGCGTTGATGCTCTCGGCAGTTTGTTGAACCCTATCACGCAGGCTTCGAGCAATGGCCTTCTCCACCGGCAGGAAGGTCATGACGTTAATCAGGGCGTCGATATCCAAGCAGTTCAAGTGCGTTTCAAGCTTCAAAATATCAGCAACCAGACCAGACAATCGGTCGTAGCTGTTGCCTCGGCTTGCGCTATCCCTCCAGTGTGAGAGGCAGGCGATGACGTTCTGCTTGGATGCAGGAGGGAGAACCAAATGCTGCAAAGACGAGGAAATGACGCCGTTCAGGTGGTGGGCGTAATCGGTGACTAAAAGACGAATGACAAAGTTTCGAAGGCTGGGCGTCTCCTCGGCATATCCAAAGGTCGTTTTGACCATGTTCCAGAACGCCCCATCAAGTCCAAGTTTAGCAATAGATTCCCAAGCTGGTGGGAGGTTACCCAGGTCAGGCTCCTTGTCTTGGAGCAGCAGCTCGCTTTCTGATTCCTCTGGACCGTCACCGTCTCGCAACAAGCTCGACTTGGTTTTGAGTTGGGGATAGGTGACGCTGCCGATGGCAAAACCAGCCAGCGAATGAAAGAGCGCAAGAACGATGTTGAAAAGGTCAGGCTGATCCGCTTTCACCAGCACAGCCAGCATTTTACGGTCGAGGTCAATCTCGGTGTCTTGAGGCGAGACCAGCGATTGGAGTTTCTTGAACCTCTCCTTGTTGTCGAAGAACTTCTTCCGTTCCTCGACATGGGGGCGCATGGCTTGGTTTGCAACACCCAGCTCATCCATGATGATCGAAGCCCTGTCAGCGCGGAAGGTGTGGCTGTAGAGGCGGATATCCAGGAGCCAATCGTTATCGTAATCGGGTTCTGGCGTCGGCGAATAAATGAGATAGCAACCCTTCGAGTTCTCACGCTCTACACAAATTTTGATGCCCAGTGCCCCTTCCTTATCGAGCCGCAACACTTGAATGTCTGGCACCGCCAACGTGACCAGTGTATCCTCAAACTCATGCTGAGGATCATTCCAGAACACTATTCGCTTGCCCTGCTCGTGGAACAGGCGGTTCAGGGCTGTGTCGATTTGGGATTTGTCCATTGTCTATGTTGTTACCCGTTGCGCAGGGCAATGTGGGAAACGCTTGTTCCATTCCGCAAGATTTAAGAAAGCAACAGCATACCCTCGCCGCCAAGGGATTCCTTGTTTGGGATCACCACAGGCTTTCCTGAGCCGGTCCAAGGCGTTCAGCATCATCGCTGAGTCCATCGAGGACATTCCAACCAGAACGACATACTTCATTGGCTTATCGGGCAAGCGAGCATCCAAGTGCAGATACAAAATCGTGTCCTTGAGTTTTTGTGCCAAGACGCTCCGGAAATACTCCTCAGTGGATAATTCTTTCGTGAACTGAACAACGCTGATCTCCCTATGCTTGATAGGGATAGTCGATTCCTCTGGGTCTTTCAGTTCAACCAGCCAGAAATCCCCTGGCCAATCACACAGAAAATCGACGGCTTTGAGGCAATGGCTCATGCCATGTCGGCCATCGTCAAACTTCTCGGCTTGAAGCGCCCCCTGAAACTCGATCTGAATCTCCCCGTCGGAGAGTGACGCGTTGCTCATTTGGTCTCCCCGAAGGATTTGTTCAGTTCCAGTTGGTATATCCGGGTATATTCGTCCGCAATGAGATTCGGTTCGATGGCTGCATAATTGTCGGCGGGCGCAGCCATTACCCCTTCCCGATCTTGGCGTGTGAAGAGCGAGAAATATCGCACAGCCTGTAGCTGCTCCCGTTGCAGTTCCAGTTCCTTCAAGAAACTGTAGCTATGGGTGGCGATAAATATCTGAACGCCCAGTTTCCCAAGCGTCAAAAGAATACGAGCCACATGCTGCATCATCGACGGATTGAGGTTGGCTTCCGGCTCATCCCAAAAAAGAGTCGTGCCGCCTTGGAGTGAGCCGTTGCGGATCAGAAGCGAGAGCAATGCCAGTTTCCTCATCCCTTCGGCCACCAGTGTGATCTCCAATTCACCGGCCCCGTCCTTCAGGAAAAAGTTCTCGCCCTCGCTGACAACCGTTCCATCAACAACCCTGCCAATCACATCCGACAGAGCCTGTCTCCCCTCATCTGGCTTTCCTCTCAGCAGTGGAACGTAGGCCAGGTCGATGATGTCCGCGTAAACCTCCTCAAACTGTGTGTCATACTTGGAATAAATCGACCGGAATCCGGGAGCCATCGACAACATTTCTTTCACTGGAATATAAACGGGGGTGCTCACTTGGCCCCATCGCCCCTTCACGTCGATCTCCTTTGCTTTGTTGCCGAAGCCTATTTTGAGCGATTCATTCCCCCAGCTCAGTTCCAATTCTGCCCTGTTGTGCCCGCTCACGCCTCTCTTACGCCGCGACAAACGACTGATTTGCCCGTCAAGAGGGCGGAAAACCCTCACCATTTTCTGTTCAATAGTCGGGAGGTCTTTCTTGTCTTGGTTGGCAAACTGAAGCGCATACATCAGTTTCAGCAGATGCGTCTTGCCCGTTGCATTTGCCCCCACAAACACATTGATCCCTGGCACAAACTCCATCTCGATATGGTCAAAGGCCGTAAACTTATCTATTATTAAGGTTGTGAACATAATTTTCTTAACCGCTAATTGTCTCTAATGAAGAAAACGGTTTTTATTAGTGTTTATTAGTGGAAATGAGTGGTTCAAGTCTTTTTCATTCCTCCGTTCCTCCCGTCACCGCCTTCACCTCAGCCAGCAGGTCGCCGAATTTGCCGTAGTTCACCTTCACTCCATCATCCAGGTCAATGGCAATGCGTTGGTCGGCGTAGTGGCGGAGTTTTTCATCAAAGGCAGCAAGTTCAGTGCTTTGCTTCACCAGGGCTTCACGCTCCTTCTCCAGCTTGCGGCGATGCGATGTCGATGTGGCGGCAGTGATGTCTTCAGCGAGTTGATCAACGCGCTGGGACATTTTACCCTGCAATGGGATCACGTATTCGGTTCGCATCCTCGCCAGCGTGCCTTCATGGTAGCGGTGGAGGTAAACCAACGCTTGAAACGCCTTCTGCTTACCGCTCGAAAAGAGCCAGTAGATGGGGCGTCTTTTGTAGGTTTGCAGGTGGTCTTTGTAAAAAGCAGTCGCAATATAACGGCGAATAGTGTCACGGGGATGCTCGTCGCGGTTAGGGCTGAGGCTGTCGGCGATGAATTTGAGATTCTCCTCCAAGTGCTCACGAGGCCAAGCTTTGCCAATGAATTCGATAAACCGCTCTGTAGCGTCGTCAGAAAACCAGACAAGCTCCGTAATAGGGATGATTCCATCCTCGTCAGCAGGGAAGGTTGTGTATTGGCTCGGATCGAAGCCTTCGTTTCGGCTGTAGGCATAGACCAAGCCTGACTTGTCCAGACTGTAGCGCCCCATCATGCAACCAATGGCGTAGGAAATGAGACGCTGCATGTCGCACTGTCGATCGGCACGGGCAAGCGTAATCTGGTTTTCTGAAACATCTGCCGAGAAGTCTTCCAGAAGTCCGTAAGCCTCGATGAATAGCAGATTATTCTGATTCTCTGTTTCCTGTAACCGATGAATGCGCTCAGAGCACAGTTCGGACCAGCCAGACCAAGACAACCCGACGCATAGAGGATTTTGCTCTTGATTCAACAGTGGATACTTCATGAAGTCCCAAGAGCTTTCAAAACTGTCCCAGTCGGCACGAGATAGTGACACGGCCTTTTCCACTAAGGCGTTTACTTTGGGCATGATACTTTGAGATTCACAAAATGGTAATGCAGAAACATTTTCCACCTGAAAATTCAGTGTTGGATTTAATGCTTTCATGAACTCAAATGCGACCTTAGAGCAAAGAAAACCAGTAACAAAATTGAACTGTGAGTTCGGTGGGAATGCGGATGATCCGCCAACGTCAAAAATGAAACCTGAATCGGATTGGCGAACACCAAAAAATGAGGAGCTAACAAACGACCAAGTGACCGAAGGCTTAAAATAGAATTCCCGACTTTTTAGTCGGACGTGCCAGCCTTGGTTCAAAGTGGCCTGATATTCCTTCAACTCTTTTCCATTATGTTTCCAGTTGACTAGATAGTCATTGTTTCCATACCAAGGACGGAAATTGCCACCTTTATTATAAGGATACCATTTTTCGGAAGCCTTCTCAGAATCTTCTAACGATGCACAATTAAAATTGATGTTTGAGTAATCGACTTCGTGCCAAAAGCGTAAAAAACGATTATTGGCACTCGTTGCCATTCCTTGCTTTATCGGGAACAACGTTGAGAGAGGTGCTCCCCGGATGAATGCTTGCCTGACGTTCTTACTAACCCAATAAGCTATTGGGCTTCCTGGAATTTTCTTAAATTCATCGGGCTTTGCCTCAAAAAACCAACCACAGGATTTGTCACGAATGGCTTCTAGCGTGCGTGGCCCTTGCTGCTCCGCTCCGCGAAAATCCGAGAGTCGAATGAATGAGCTGGTGTAATTTCCAACGTGATGATTGAAGAACGTGAAAGTGCAGATGGGAACGGTTGCCTCAGCAAAACCCGAATATTCCAACTGAATAAGTGAGGTCAGAGTTGCGGTTTCGACCAGCGATCTGCGTAGCGTGTCATGTGAAGAAATGAACATCCAAACGAAGGGCGACATGAAGCCGAGCGTCGCATTGGGCGCGGCAAACTCACGGCAGCGAGAGATGAAGGAAGCGAAGAGGTCTTTCTCAAACCCTTCAAACTGGCCGTTGATGAAGTCTTTTAGCAAAACATTGAGATATTTGCTCCCCATGTATGGCGGGTTTGTCACCACTGCATCGTAGTATCTGGCCAACAGCACCCCTTGCTTCACGAGCGGCAGCAGGAGCGTGGCAGCGCGATTCTCCCAAAGCTGGCCCATGCTAAGCATCGTTTCAATTTGCTGTCGGGCTAATGGTAGCTTTTCAGCTAGAGGAATGGGAATGCGGATGAGCGAGCCAAAGGTCTTACCGTGCTGGAACAGTTTGATGAGTTCACGCAAGCACGGCTCGATTGCAGCCAACGGACTTTCTTGATTCGGCTTGGCCGATATGAATTGCGTCTGCGTCTTTGGGAAGAGGTCATTATCTGCGAATGCCAGTTCGGCTTCCCCAACCTCGGCAGACGGAGCGGGGCGAAGGAGATTCTCCAGCCCTTTGCTCTCCTGGATGGCAATAACGTTGGGCTGAATATGATCCGTGAATATGCGCCGATCATCTTCACGCGCCTTCATCAGCAAGGCGAAAACTGCAAGTTGGGCAGCACGGTCATCAATCTCCAAGCCGAACAAGTTCTTTTGGAGGATGAGGCGCGGGATGTCTTTGCTGCGGTAGCCACGTTCCTGGTAGATGGCTTTGAACAGGTCGTAGCCTTCAACCAGAATGTGAGCGGAACCGCAAGCGGGATCAAGCATCGTGAGCGTTTCTGGATCAAGACTCTTGGGAGTGATGGCAGCAAGTTGGGCCTTTACCTCATCGGTTTGCTCGGCTGGCTCGATGTAATATTCCATCTGCTGGCGAAGCGGGGAGTCAGGATACGTGGCCATCCATTGACGACCAAGCGTGTTCTGGACCAGGTATTTGACGATCCAGTTGGGAGTGAAAAGTTGGGTGGCGGCAGGGATGTCCTCACTTTTGACCACTTTGCCAATGACCTCATCTTTTTTGTCCGAGATGTAGAACTGGTAAAGCCAACCAAGGATTTCAACCTGCTGCCAGTCTGCTTCCTTGATTTCATTGACGAGCTTTCGGATGAGGGAGTCAGAGTGCAGGAGGTTGTCGGGCAGGAGAAGTTCTGTTTCGTCAGCGATCTTCTCAAACAGAAACGGCATGGCTTCATGGAGCGCGTTGCACTGGGCCACAAGGAGCAGACGGTAAAGTTCTGGCTCCTTCGTGCTGTCGAGCTTGAGTTCGATGATCTGCTGAGGGTCCAGCCTTGGCAAGGTGACGTGCTCGGCGTGCTCCAGTATTTCGGGCGTGGCCTTGCCTTCAGGATGACTGAGAACGCGGTAGCCGTGGTCGAGGTAGCCGTGAATCTCCATGTAACGGAGGGCGACAAAGCGATTGAACCACGTATAGGCCATCGCCTCCATGACCGGATCAAAGCCATGTTGCTGGATGCGTTCCTCAAGCGACTTGCGCTGCTGTGCCACGGCTCGTGGAAAGGGCCTGCCGCCAATGATAACGACGTCGCCTGTTTCCTGCATCGGCTCAGTGCGGTCTTTTGTGAGACCGTAGAAGGCAGCTCGATCTGCTACGGCACGGATGAAGTCCAACCGTGCTTTAGGGGCGTAAGATTTGAGGGCGGTGCGGTTCATAGTGGAGAGACGCGGAGACGGGGGGAGGAGGAACCCAGGATGGCGAGGCTTTCGCCTTTCCTGCCAGCTTGGAGCGTTTTGTGCGGGGCAGAACTCAAATTAAGCCACTCGTGTTCAACGTGTTGCAGGCAAGGATAAAGATTATTTAAAGATACTTTCATGGATTATTTGGATTCTTTTGAGGGGTGGTATCTTTATTTCTGCCCAGGTCGTCAGAGTCAAAGTTGGCCTTTGCCGTCTTAAACTCAACCCACTCGGTTTCGTCAGGCAGCTTTAGAAGCGCGTCCAGTTTGGCTGTGAGATCGGCTGGCGTCATTGAAATCAGCGTATTTGAATTCGTTCGTTCCTGGCAATGGCTGCGTCGAGGCGTTGGCGCAACTCTTTAAGGAATGTTTCCACGTCCTCGGGCGTCTCAATGTAGCTTTTGTTGATGCAGTCGGTTGGCTTGATGACGCAACGTGGTTTCACTACAGGTGCCGATGGAATGCCTGGTTGAGTTGGAGGGGGCGTCTTGGCCTTCAAGGCAGCTTCTATGCGACCAACAGCCGTATCGAGGGCGTTCATGGCCTCTGCCTGTGCCTGAGCGATGTGAGCCAAACTTTGCTCATTCTCAACTTGTTGCCGTAGAATTTGCAGGGGATGGAGGCATGAGGTTTTCAGGTCAATGTCCGCTTTAACCGTTTCCAGTTCCTTTCCAATCTCGGTCGTCTGGCAATCAATCGTCTGGAGGGCGGCATTACGACGATTCAACACCAGCACATCATTCACGCCGCTGACTGTCTGGATCAACCCTTCGCCTTCTTTGATCAAGTTGTAGGGGCATGGTGCGATCAGTATTTCATGAATGCGCTTAAGGGCAGTCGCTGCTTTCGGCTCACGTTCCAATTCGAGTCGGTTGAGTTGAAAGCGTTCAGATGCCTTGCGGAGCTTCTCCCAAGCCAACTTCTGGTGTTCGTAGAAGTGCTTGAGGTCGTGAAACTCATCCGCCAAGTCCAGCAGTTCTGATTTAAGCGTGTTGAACTGTTCGATGAATTTGAAACTGTCATCCTCAGCCAGCAGTCTCGCCACAGTTCGCAAGCCATCGTTGATTTCCTCCAAACCTGGATAGTTGCCCGTTTCCGCCAAGGGTTTGTAGCTCTGGAGGTCCGAGTCCCATTTTTTAAGCTTGCTGGTCAAAAATGTGAACAATCCCTCTTCACTCTCAGGCCCCATTTCTGCGAACACTTCCTTGCCCAGTGCGCGGGTGTTTTGCAGCAACTTCGTATCTGCATTGCGACGCTGAACGATGGTGAGTTTTCGCCATTTGGCTGGTGCGCTGATCTCACCATAGACCTTTTCTGTGGGCACGACCGCGCCGTTCATCACAATTTGGATTTCACCCAAGACAACGAGCCGAACCACCAACAGAACAACCTCCCAGTCTGGCCATCCATAGGGGCGAATGCCATAGCGGTTTTCGATCATCTCGTGCAGGACAATGGTGCGACTGGCCCGTGTGCAGAGGTCAACGAAGCCACGAATCTCATCAAGTGCCTGGGGATTCGCCTCATCTGTCTGAACCGCCAAAGTCTGTTGGGCAATATCATTGCTGCGAAGCACGGCCTGAATTTCTCGCTGAGGGTCGGTGTTGAGCCGCTTTAGAAGACCCATTTTTGAAAACGTGTTTTGAACCAGGTAATCGAGAGCCTTGTTCATTGCGCTTGAGGCATCCTCAGCTTTGAGCGTCACTTTGCTGCCAGCGGCGTAATACGTGGCTTCCAGCAGTAACGTGGAGAGCAGATTGACCAGACGTTCACGACGATCACGGTTATCCTCCGCACAATCATGGAGGATACGCACGGTGGTCTTGGGCAGGGAACCGTCGTTCTTACGGGAGATGTATTTCTCAGTCTTCAGGTAGGTGCGAAGCTCACGACCCAGACTTTCATCATCGTTCAACCGAAGCAGGATTTGCCCCCCTTCGGCGGTGCTTCCAAGGATGCACCGAGCGTTGTCGTAGAGCTTGTAGTCGTCAGCCAATGGACTCACGACCGAGACGACCAGGCCATTCTCCACGCGCCGACCAACAGGGTGCAGATCACAAAGGCAGTTGAATGGGAAATCCTTGCCATTAACCGCATATCGATGCTTTCGGTTCCCCTTCAGCACGTCATCAAATATGAGTTCACCCAGCAGTTTGGCTTCCTCTCCGCTGCTCAGATCAACCGCTTTAATCTCTCGGTTGATGTCACGCTCTTCGTTGGTCAGGAAAAAGTAATTGTCCCCGCTGCGGCTGATGAGGGTTTGCTTTTCGAGTCGTTGAAGGCTTTCCTCGATCTTTCTGCGCAGTCCTAATCGGTCAGCGTCAATTTCGTCGATGCAAAGGGTGACGAGGTTGTTAACGTTGCCTTTGATCTCCTCGACGTAACGGATAAGGAAGAGCACTTGGAGCAGATTGATGTCGAACGGCTCCAAACTGGGATTGGTCTCTGCTTGGTCAATGGTGCGTTTAATGGCGGTGTCGAGGAAGCTCTCTATGGATGGATAGAATCGCCAGAAGGGGACCAGCACACCCATTGCTTTGCCAGAAACTTGCATGGCAGCGGATTGGAAGGCATCCAAGATGGAACGTTCGCCGCGTGAGAGGTGAAGCCCCGTTGCCCCAGCTTTGCGAATTGCCTCAAAGACTTTTTGAACCAATTGGAACTGATAGGGGGCGAATGGATAATTCTGAACGAAGTCGTCACCATCCTTGAACGACCTCATTGTGGGACCGACATTGGTAAAGCTGAGCTGATTCTTGAGGATGTCGCCTTTGGTTTCATGAAGCTTTCGCAAGGCATCCACCACGTCAGCATTCTTTGCCAATAGACGTTCCTGGATCACTTCATCCACATTGGCACTGGAAAGGGAGAGGCGGGTCTTAAAACGACCCTGAATTTTAGAGAAGTCGTTTGCCGCGCCTTTTTTCATCTCACCCAGAACGGCATCAATATCCTCCTGGCTTGTGACCACCACCCATGCCCGACCACCACAGGCAGTTCCAATATCTTCAGTGATGGTCTGGAGATTGAGCATTCGTTGGGTATCCTGACCGACGAACTGGCCCATCTCATCCACCAGAAAAATCAAGCGGTGATTCGGGCCTTTGGATTCGAGGTATTCCTTAACCCATGAGCAGAAGTTCTCGATGGTAAGCGGGAACGACTTTTCCATGTTGTCGAACCACTTGTGGCTGGCATCGTCACTCTGACCGAGGGTGTGAGAAAGGGCTTGAACCACGGCGTCTCGATTGAAGGCGTAAGCATCGCGTTCCGCCACCCACTCGTTGCCTGCTGCAACCTTGTAAGCGGCGTGGAAGGTGTCGAGTTTGCGCTTGCTGGCAAGGTAACGCTCCATGTGCGCAATCCACGGGTGATCGCCGCTATAACCCAGCATCTCGTTGAAGACCCGCAGAAACACCGAGAGGATCGCATCACGCCCTGAACGGTTGTCAGCCTTGGAATCAATGTTGAACAGGATCACGTCGGTGCTGCCAGCGACTGAGCGTTTGATGTCACCATAGAGCATCCCGTCATGGATTTTGCTCTCGAAGAACTCAACCGTCTGACGAGATTGGCCATCGGCTGTGAGCTTGCGGTTGCTCAGAATATAGGAGAGCACCTTGAGGAAGTGCGATTTACCTGAACCAAAGAAACCGCTCATCCAGACGCCAACTTTGCCAGAAATGGAGGGATCGTTCTGATGATCGATGGCATCGGTATAGGCTGCAAAGAACCGGCGAAGATGATGATCCAGTTCCTTGGTGACGACAAATTCATCCAGTTCCTGCCACACCACGGCGTCATCCAATTGTTCGGCTTTGACCACCCCGTTGATGGATCGGTTGATGTCTCGTTTGAATAATTCCTTGATCGTCATGGGTGATTCCTAAAATTCATGGCACCAGTTTGAAGGCCCTGTAGTAATTCTTGTTGGCCAGTATTCCAAACAATTGAAGGGTGAGCTGGTCGTATTTGCCTGGATAAAACATGATGAGCGGCGTGTTGCCCATCAGGGGGTGGAGGTTGTTGAGCAGTGCGTGTGAGCGGAGCAATGGACACACACTGCCGACTCCAGAAACCAGCACCAGGTCATGTTCCGCTGGTTTGGCATAATCAGCGAACACTTGAGCCAGACGCTCCTCATGCAACGGGGCACTTAACGCCTTGAACACTGCCTCATCGCCTTGCGTGCGCTGCATCTGGATGGCACGGTCCAGGAGTTTTCGAGCCTTGAGGTGCTCAATGACCAGATCGAAAAGGTTCACGTGTTTAACGCGGATGCCTGGCTTGGACTTGGGCAGATGCTCGATCAGGTGCTCAATGTGCTCCCTGACGCGCAACTCCTCTTCGGCGGGATAATCGAAAATATAGAACCCAATTTCGTTGCCCAGACCACTGCCACTGAGCAGTTCGTCAGAGGTCAGTTTGCCAAGGATACGGTTTAACCGCTCAGTGAGAAGATCGCTCATGTGCCAACGGTGATGCAGCGGAGAACGTAATCCTCCTGGTTTCGTTTGAGGTAGCCGATGACCTCGCTGGTGATGTGAGGGCGTTGCAGGAGCATGGATCGCGTATCCTTGATGTAACCAGCTTGGGCGAGGATTTGAAAAACTGAGGAGCCCAGCCTTTTACCTGTCGATTCGTTCCAGCGAGGCATCTGGGGATCACGACCACGGCAACCCTCCAAGTAGTCGAACCACAGCTTTTTGTTCAGCGTTTTACCAAACAGCCTGTACTGGTCTCTGACCGTCAAATCGAGGAAGTCGCCCAGGAGATGGCTGTGCTTGATCGCTGCTGCCAAGAGCGCGTGAGTGGCCACGACCACCGTGCCGTCTCGAACGATTGCCCAAAGCTCAGCCGTCATGGTCTCCAACCGCTTGCGAATGAGCCTGCCCAAGCGGATGGCAGTAGCGGGATTCTTGGCCTTGAGCAGATTGTCCCTCACGATTGCGTTCTTCCACTCAGCTTCGTCAACCCCACGCAGTAGCAGATCAGCGATGACCCTGCTTTCCGACAACTTGAGCGAACCGGCAGTAATGTCGGCTCTATAGCGGCCCATTTTTAGCGCAAGCGGTTCGTGGTTCACATTCCAAAAATTGTCGAGATACAATCCTCTGACTCGGCAATGGCATCAAGCTTACATTGGCAGGGTTTGGTCGCAAGATTTTAACTCGGAGTCATTTCGAACTTTCTGACTCAATAACGAGTTCAGCGCAGATCTCAACGGGAGGCACCGGTGGTGGCAGTGAGGAACAACAGCACCAGACCAATGCATGACATTCTCCAACCTGCCAGGCGTTGAATGAAGTAACTCACGAGATGGGCCGCCAAGTGCCCCAAGCCAGATACGTTCGTCTGCTGGAGAGTATTCCAAAGGCATGTGACTGCCCTACAGGGTAAGCCAAAAAATTGCTCTATACTCGGAATCCCCGGACAGTTCGGACAGGTTTTTTTCACTTACGCGATAAAGCATGGTGGTATTGGTAGGAGGGAGAAATATATAAGGAGTTGGAAAAAGTTGTCCGAACTGTCCGAGATGGATGGGAATCGACCTGTTTTTTTTGGCTAACAAGCGATTCCTCAGTGTTTGAGGCTATAATTCCTATAATCATCAGCGTCTTGTTCAGCGACAATTAGAAACGTGGTGGCAAAGAATAATTGTCGTTGACCAGCAAGTGGTGATTATACCGCGCCCGAACTGCTCAAGGCTGAAGCCATCCCGGCCCCCAGTTTTGCCCCCAACCCGCCGCTTGTGTTGAAACCGTTTGTCAGCTTATCAAACCCAAGTGAACCAACACTTTGACCATTTAGACTGACTACCCAGCTTCTGCCAAAGGGGCACTTGGATATGAAATCTGGCATAAGCGAATATGTTTTTCCCACAGCGTTGAAACTCATTCCAAGGCTGCCATTGTTGAATGAAAACGGCGTGGTGCCAGACACGTCTTGCATAAAACCGTTGGTCAATTGTCCTACGGTTTGGGAATGTGCTGTCGCTCCGTTACTTATGAGGTTACCTATTTGGGCAGTCAATGGGATCGGCATTGCGTTCACACCTAAGTTGTACGGCACCAATCTGCGCCGGCAATTGTTCAACCGAATAGCCGTTGGCACTGACAATGTCCGCGACAGAAATGAGTCGCTGGTATACATAGTCACACTTCAACGCGAACATAATTCGGAGATTTGGGATAACGACTTCTTTGTTCATTTTGGACCACTCATTCCATCCGTGGCGCAACAGAACGGATGTCGCCACAAAGACTCTGACCCGTTGGGCTCTGGACAATTGTCCTTGAAATTGAGCTTGGGGAAGGGAGGCAACTGCCATCGCCCAAGAAATCGCTCCAACCCCTGCACCTACTGGTACTGTGACTATCTTTTTCCACCACGGGGCATCCTTTTTCGAGATGCCGTCAATGGTATCTTTGAAGCAATTTCCAATCGCTTCCCAAATTTTGCTAATTTCATCCGAATCCAGATCGCTTCGGATTTCACCCATGAGAGATTCCAACAGGTCGTGTCTTCGCTGAATATCATCAAGCATGGTAGAAGTAGCTCTGAGCGCGGCTAATATTTCTTCGGATACTTGGACAACGTCGGAGTAATTGAGACGGGAAGTGAATATTCCGGCGCGGCACCTGGGATATTGCTTGGCCAATTCGTCAATTAGGACATTAAAGCTTCTCACAAACGTCCAACCGGCTTCAAGAGAGCCCTTTTGGAATGCTGCAACAACCCGCTTTGGCGAACATTCCATTAACTCTTTCAGGGCTTGGTCCAAGACTTCGGGAGTTGAACGGAGTTCCTCGCACCTATCAACCAAGGAAAAGAACATCTCCATTCTTGAATCAACCGGGTCTTGTGCTTTGCTGAGTTTCTCGATGAATGTCTGACCAATGCTCACAAACCATTTCCCGGCCTCAAACGCCGCGTGCTGCTTTTCTCTCTCGAATGCAAAGTCATCAATAGTTGGGAAGGTTTGTACCGGAATCGGTCGGCTACCTGAGTTCTTTAGACGTTCTTCAATGGCTTGGAGCTGACCGCGTGTGGAAACAATTGCGTTGTGAAGTTCACTACCCTGCAATGCTGAACGGATAGCAGCTTGAAGCCTCTCTGGCGTCTCGCGTTCACTCAAACTTTTAACGATTGCCTGAAGCTGTTCGTTATTCTTTTTGGCTTGGATACCAAGATTTTGGGTCAACGAGTTTGATCGTTCGTTTGCCTCGCCTAGACTGATAGCCAGCTCCCTGATTCGTCCGTCAGCTTTCGTCGTTTGGTCGCAAAAATTTTGGCTTAATCTTTTGAGTCCTTCGTTGGTATCTCGGAGAGCGGACGCCAACTTCTCATTTGACTTGCCGGTGATGATATCAAGAAAGCTCATAAAATTTTCGGATTGTTGGACTGAAAATAATGGTTGAGATAGCTGCGAGAGTGTTTTCGATTCGGTCGAAATACCTATTGCATCGCATGAACCCATCACTGCCGCGATGAATCCTCGCTGCTGATTGCCAACAAGACCTGACGAAACGTTTTGTTTTCATGCGCTTCTCAAACCGGCACCAACTATAGACCTCGCTTACCTCACGCTCGGAATCTTCCCAGATCGGGCGAGACAAGATAGATCGTGGCGCGATTACGCCTCAT
>CAIUEN010000493.1 GCA_903898185.1 uncultured Verrucomicrobiales bacterium | reverse complement strand
TTTAAAAATAGACCGGTCATTTCTGTGGAAAGTACACGAATCCAAAGAAGATGAGCAGATCTTTGCCGCGATTATGGCCATTTCCTTGAGTCTTGGCCTTCAAGTAGTCACCGAGGGAGTTGAAAATATTGAACATGAACAGATACTTAAAAAATATAACTGCCATGAAGCCCAGGGAGATTATTATTCCCGGCCATTACCGGCGGCAGATTTGTTACAGCGTTACCGTACCACCACGGTAAGCCTGGAGGAGACACTCGACGTAAAGCGAGTCTGCTTACTTTCATCTCTGTGCCATGTAGTTTAAGTAATCATTTAGTTTCCTCCTTTATTTTTTTGACCAACGGTTTGGGAGAACATCGGCGGTTTAAGGCCGGTGCTTCTTCATTGTTGGGAATTTAGCTTTGATTGCTCTTTGGCATTGACTCGTGTAAACAAAATGTTTATTCTTGGGCCATGATCACATCGTTTGCGAATAAAGAAACTGAAAAGCTCTTTGCAACGGGGAAATCCAAAAAACTTCCTCCTGAAATCATCATCCGTTCGATCATGCGTTTGACACAGTTGGATAGCGCACGCGAGGTTACTGATTTGCTAATTCCCCCGTCAAACCGCCTTGAAACCCTCTCTGGTGATAGGGCAGGGCAGTGGAGTATCAGGATTAACGACCAATGGCGAATATGCTTTCGGTTTACAAACGGCGAAGCAACCGATGTTGAAATAACCGACTACCATTAAGGAGAAATTTTATGGCTATCAAAAACGGTCTTCCTCCAATACATCCGGGGGTATTCCTGAAAGAAATACTTGACGAACTTGGCGTGTCACAAAACGCTTTTGCTCATGCGATTGGCGTTTCACCCATGCGCATATCTCATGTTGTCAAGGGGGCACGTCCTGTTACGGCTGAACTGGCGGTTCTTTTCGGCAAAGCATTTGGACAGACGCCGACCTATTGGATGAACCTGCAAGCTAGCTACGACCTGAAAACCGCCGAAAAAATTATGGTTCAGAGGATGCAGCAGGTGCAGCCACTATTGCTTGCTGCGTAACTGGGTCGGCTAAAAGAACCGAAAAGTCCGCTGGATTTTTAGTAGTAGAATGTGTGTATCGCTGACTCAGAAGATAAACTCAGCCACTGCGCCACTCCCTCAGTAGCATCTCGATTCCCCTCAAGCTGAGATCGACAGAATTATGCTGGTTCAATTCATGGCCCAATTCGCTGACCATTTTCTGCATCAGGAAGCAGCGCAGCATGAGCGCGAGTTCGTCCCTATTCTCCGGAATCAGCTTTGAGCCCTTCATGGTGGTAATATAGGCGTTGAGATATGAGCCACTGACGTAGGCAGACCATGCCTCCAGCCACGGTTCGAGCATGAGTACATCCTCTGGATTGGTGGCTCCGTGATGAGCCAGAGTGGTCATGGCGGCATAATGGAAGGAGCGGATCATGCCGGCAACATCGAGGAGTGGAGAGCGCTTCAGGCGCCGTCCGCTCAGCGAATGGACCGGTTCCCCCTCAAAATCGATGAAGACAAAATCCCTGCCGGTAAAGATCGCCTGACAGAGATGAAAATCACCATGTATTCTGCATTTCATTGCTGACAGGCGTGTGCCGGTAATTTTATGCAGGAAGGCAATAATTTCTTTTTCGGTTGCCAGTATCTGCGTGGCTCGCTGTTTTTCATCATCAGTGAGGGAGGTGAGGTTTTCCGCCAGCATTTGAAAGTTTCTCTGTACCAGACCACGCATTGACTGAAATACCGACCGCTGATAGAGCGTAGAAAACGCTTCCATACTCCAGGTGCTGTCCGCTCCGTTGCCCGCCAGTGCCCGA
>CAIUEN010000492.1 GCA_903898185.1 uncultured Verrucomicrobiales bacterium | reverse complement strand
GGGCACATGCTACAGCTCGCGCGGGATGATCTTCAAGCGGTTCAGGAGCACCAAAAAAAGCTAGGATACCGTCTCCTATTATCTCGTCAACAGTCCCACGGTATTCGATTAGGATGTCTATCATTTTTCCAAGGTATCTATTGAGAAAGGTTATTACCTGCTCCGGATGCATACTCGACGTCAAGGCAGTAAATCCCCTCAAGTCCGACATTATTATGGATATCTCACGGGTTTCTCCGCCTAGGCGAAGGCCGTCTTCGGATTCGAGCAAGCGTTTAACGACCTCTCGAGTAAGATAACGACCGAACGTATCGCGAATAAAATCCCTCTCTTTAAGCCCTTCAGCCATTCTGGTCAACGCTCTGGCCAATTGGCCTACTTCGTCAGTAGTGCGAATGTGAGACAGGTCTATATCCAGGTCTCCCGCAGCGATTTTTTTGGTCGCGTCGGCCATGCTACTCAACGGACGTGCAATAGACCTCGCCACAATAACGCTTGCCGCAAGCAACAGAGTAGCTCCTGCCAGCGCCAGACCGAGTGCCGTTTGATGGAGTTTGACTACCTCGTAAAACAGTTCGGCTTTTGGAAAAACCACCGCCAATGTCCAACCCGGTGATGGAATTGGGGCATAGGCAAGAAAAGCTTCTTCACCCCCCAGAAAGGTGCCGACATCCACAAAACCGGAATCTTGCCTTGTCATTGCACGCCCGACTTCGCGCAGCAACGAGTTGTTTCGATCCTCTGCCACGCTGAAGATGGACTCCCTCATTATCAGCTCCGGCCGCCCATGAGTAACGAAAGTCCCCGTATCAGAAATAATAAAGCAGTAGCCTGTCTGACCCACTGGTATCGAACACACCATTTGGCTGAGCCACTCAAGGGCAATGTCGGCCGTCACTATACAGAGGAGATCCGCGGAGCCCTTTCGCCCCGAAGTGACAGGTGTTGAAGGAGCAAAGACCGGGACCGCATAGGTAGTCATAATAATTCTTGCGCCGCTTTCGTCGAAATAGGGTTCGCACCATACTGGCCGCCCTAACACCTCGGGAACATGGTACCAATCCTTTTGGAAGTAATTGTAATCATCCGACCCCAAATATTCTAACTTTACACCGTCCGATGCCTTGTAATAATAGGGAGCGAAAAACTTCAAACCCTCCTCGAACACGTTGGGTTGAAATGCAACCGTGGCCCCGTATATCTCCGGATTGTCCAGCACTACTTGACGAAGTAAGGTCAGCAACCCTTGCTTGTCGAGCCGGGCGGTTCCGAGGTATATGGCCATCTGGTTGGCTATCTTTTCAACTGCACGAAATTCCTGTTCTATTTTTCTGGCAGCAGACAGTGTGATGCCACGAGCCGATTTGTCTGCTTCGCTGAGGATTAGCTTGTGGACTTGAACATAGCTGTAAGAAAGGATCATGGCTAATACCAGGAGACTGCCAAACCAGATCAGAATGGTGATTTTGAAATTGATGCTGCTCCTGAAAAGCGCCTTCATTGCAGGCCCCGATAAAAAACATTAAGCTCCGGGACTTTGTTTACAAAGCCAAATTCTTTGAGCAGTTGTCCCACCAAGATGTAGTCTTCCTCTCTAAGCTTTCCCATGCCTGCTTTGTCCCCTCCAGGCAAGATCAAATCTTTTATATACGGGACAGCATCCATCTCTGGTGAGCCCTGTTGGTTCCTGTGTGGGCAGCAT
>CAIUEN010000491.1 GCA_903898185.1 uncultured Verrucomicrobiales bacterium | reverse complement strand
TCTCTCCGGCGAGCGTCAGCGAGCCGCTAATTTCTCCCCCTGACCTGAACTTCCCGGCATTTCAAGCCATTTCGACTTGCGCTCGCTGCAAATATTGCCACGCTCACTGCATTATTTTTGAAAATTGCCCACTTTTCTATTATTTTCCATTGAAAGTTATAATGCATTATTGCTTATGCCACATAAATTAAAAAGTGCCACGAAAGATGTGTTTTTTGTCGAGTTTCAGCGCGAATCATACGAGCCGCTTTGTGAAGCGATTAAAGCCGAACCAGATCTAACCATCTGCGCGAGAGTGTGCTATCCTGAAGTCGCGCTCCTTGCCATTCAACGGCTCAAGCCTGCCGTGGTAATCATCACCGGTTTCTTTTTGCGAGGAAGGTGCGGTCCCAGCTTCATAAAGAAAATTCGCAAACAAAATCCCGAAATCAAGATCGTGGTGATTTGCATTCTTGATGAAACCCACGTTGGCAAAGCCCTTATAGCAGGTGCCGATGGATGCTGCGCGAATCTGGACGACGCCGAAGAAATCATTTGGGCGATACGGAATGTCTTGAACGGGCATATATACGTCAGCGAGGATCCGTCCCGCTCCCCGGCATCTCAAATTCTCGTTTGTATGCGGAAGCGAAGAAACGACCAGCGTGAAGTCTCAGAAATAAGCGGTTCTTCCATAACGCCAGACTGGCTGCGGGCTTTGGCTGTGACGGGATAACGCGTTCAACTGATGTCGCCGTTGACGAAGGAATACGGAGGAATATCCAATATCCAATGATAAAGTAAGAAATGGGCTCGTCAGCATCCGGCGTTGCAGCCCTGAACACTCTCCCATCCCCAATCCAGTAAATCCTGTTAATCCTGTCAAAAAAGGACATGGAATTTCAAAACAAGTGACTATGAACTCGAAAACAAAAAGTTTTCAGTGCGCGCTTAAAACCGCCAAGATCGGAGTTGTACTGCCCGTTGTCGCTGCCGGATTGGCACTAACCCTATTGGCCGCCTGGATGTTCAACGACCGCGAGTTCCATGAACGTAGCGGAACTCTTGCAGGTTTGGCGGCTACTCTGACCGGTCTGGCGCTCACTGCCGCGCTCGCCTTGGTCGCCAACCAAGTATGCCGCCGCCGTGAGGAACTGGAGCGGTTGGTCTTGGATCAGACTATCGATCTGCGGAAAAGCGATGCCAAGTTGCGCCAGTTGTCCATGGCTGTGGAACAGAGTCCCGCTTCGATCGTCATCACCAATGTTACTGGCGAAATTGAATATGTGAATTCCAAGTTCACGGAAATTACCGGTTACAGCTTGGAGGAGGTTCTGGGCAAAAACTCGAGGATTTTGAAATCCGGTGACAAAGGCCCAGAGGAATACAAGGAATTGTGGGAAACCATCACGGTGGGCAAGGAGTGGCATGGCGAATTCCACAACAAAACGAAGAGCGGCAAACTCTACTTGGTAAGCGCCACCATTTCACCCATCCGCGATGCGTCAGGCCAAATTACCCATTTTCTGGGCGTTAAAGAAGACATCACCGAGCGCAAGCGGGTGGATGA
>CAIUEN010000490.1 GCA_903898185.1 uncultured Verrucomicrobiales bacterium | reverse complement strand
TCGATTTGCAGAACAAGCTGTCTTTCCTTCCTCCTTGGACATTCCTTGCTGGATATTGGATATTTCCCCATTACTCATTTTCAGCACAGTCTTTCCAAAGGAGAAAGGCCGGACAAGAAAGGATTGAATATCCAATATCCAACAAGGAATGTCCAATTTCCAAGGGGGGAATCAATTTGTAGAACAAGCTGTCTTTCCAAAGAGGGAAGGCCGGACAGGAAAGGATTGAATATCCAATATCCAACAAGGAATGTCCAATTTCCAAGGGCGGAGTCGATTTGCAGAGCAAGCTGTTCTTCCTTCCTCCTTGGATATTCCTTGTTGGATATTGGATATTTCCCCATTCCTCATTTTCAGCCCATTCCTCATTTCCTGCGTGAGCGCCCATGCAACAACGTTAAAAGAAAAATCGCACCTTAATGAATCCTTCTTTCCCATTTGCCGTGGTGGTCAATGACGATGCCACTCAACTCAAACTGCTCTCCGGGCTGCTGCGCAAGTCAGGCGTGGAACCTTGCGTCTTTACACGAGCTGAAGCCGCCCTGACAGCACTGACCTCCGGTAACGCCGCCAAGCCTGCCCTGATCGTTACCGACATGCACATGCCGGGCATCGACGGGTGGCAGTTCTGTCGTTTGCTGCGTTCACCCGATTACGCCACTTTGAATCAAGTCCCCATCCTGGTGGTTTCTTCCACCTTTTCTAGCGACCAATCTTCCCGAACCGCCTCTGATTTGGGGGCCGAAGCCTTTCTTTCCTGCCCCGTGGACGGCAAACTTTTTTGCGAACAGGTTCGAGCGATCTTGAACGGTGAGCAGGTGCGGTGCCCATTGCGCGTTCTCATCGCGGACGACAGCGGCGAATTCTCCAAGGTGCTCAAGAAGGCATTCACGAGCCACGGATACCAAGTCGAAATGGCGCTGACAGCTAAAGCGGCTTCCGAAGTCTTTGCAAAAACCGCCTATGATGTGGCTGTAATCGACTACCATCTGCCCGATGGCTTTGGCGATGATCTGCTTGAGGAGTTTCGCGCCCTGCGTCCAGACTGCGTTTGCTTGATGGTAACTGGTGATACCGGACCCGAACTGGCCCTCAATTGGATGAAGAAGGGAGCCGCAGCCTATCTGCAAAAACCGTTTGAGGCCGACTACCTCATCGAACTGTGCGGACGGGCTCGCCGTGAACGAGCCCTGCTGCGTGTAGAGGACCAACTGGAAGAACGCACGCGTGAACTGCGAGAAAGCAAGGAGTCTGCCTTAAGAGACAACGCTGTACTCCGTTCGATCATGGAAAGTCCGCAGGACGTGGTCGTTTTCGCGCTCGATACCGGCTACCGCTATACCGCGTTCACGCAGGCGCATCGGAAGACAATGAAGCTGCTCTGGGGCGTCGAGATCGAAGCGGGAATGAATATGCTCGACGCCATATCAAATCCGATCGACCGCGAAAAAGCCCGAAATCATTTCGACAGAGCTTTACGGGGCGAGCATTTTATTGAGGTCGAAGAGTATGGAGATCCTCAGCTCTGCCGAATCATTTACGAAGATCGCTACGGCCCGATCCTTGGCGATGGCGGCGCTGTATTCGGATTGACCGTATTCGCGGTCAATATCAGCGCCCAGAAGCAGGCGGAGGCGGCACTGCTGGAAAGCGAGGCGCGACTGCGTTTGTCAGTGCGGTCGGCCAACATCGGACTTTGGGACTGGGATCTGAAAACCAATGCAATCTATTTCTCGTCCGAGTGGAAGAGCCAGATCGGCTATAGGGACGACGAAATCGCCAACCACTTTGACGAATGGCAATCCCGGATACATCCCGACGACCTCGAACCAACGCTGCAAAAAGTGCGCGCATTCATCGAAAACCCGCAAGGTCGGCACGAGGTTGAATTTCGGCTGCGGCACAAGGACGGTTCTTACCGCTGGATTATTGCTCCCGCCGACGTTTTGCGCGACGCTGATGGAAAGTCTGTGCGGATGCTTGGCTGCCACATTGATATCACGAAGCGCAAGCGGAGCGAGATTGCTGAGAAGGAAGCGCAAGCCTTCAATGAAACCATTATTGACAGCATTTTGGGCTCCTTCTACATGATCGACGCGAACCTGAGGTATGTCCGATGGAACGCTTATCAGCGTGATGAAATCATCGGGGTGCCAGAGGATCAGGTCGCCAGCGTCAACCCGTTGGATGGCATCCATCCGGACGACCGTCCTCTCATTCAGTCGAAAATCGAGAACGTCTTCAAGAACGGAGCGGATGAGATTATTGAAACCCGGGTTTTGCTCCGAGGCGGGCCGACTTACCGATGGATGCTATTGAGCGCGCGACGGATGATGGTTAATGGAAGCGTCTTTTTGGTGGGCATCGGGATTGATGTTAGCGAGCGCAAGAATGCGCATGAAGAACTTCGCAGGCTCAACCGCGCTCTTGTTGCCAGAAGTGAGTGCAATCAGGCGATTACGCATGCCACTGAGGAAATGGAGTTTCTCAACGCGGTATGCCGTATTCTCGTGGAGCGCGGGAGCTATCGCCTGGCATGGGTTGGCTATCCCAATCAGGACGAGGCGAAAACAGTAAGGGTGATTGCGAAATTTGGCTCTGATAGCGGCTACCTGGAGACGGTCGATATCACTTGGAGCGACACCGAACAGGGACGCGGTCCAACCGGCACCTGCATCCGCACAAGGAAACCAGTGGCTGTTCACAACATTGCCACGGACCCGCTGATGATTCGGTGGCGACAGGCCGCCATTGAGCGCGGTTTTGCCTGTACAGCACTCTTGCCTTTGCAGAGCGACAAGGATTTCTTTGGAGTGATGGCGGTGTATGGAAGCTCTTCGGAAACCTTCGACAGCAGCGAGGTCGCTTTATTAACCGAACTGGCCAATGACATTGGATTTGGCATTGCAACGTTGCGTAATCGCGAGGCGCGCAAACACGCGGAATTGGAACTGCAGGCGCTCAACGAGCAGTTGGAGCAGCGCGTAGAGGAGCGCACCGCCGAGGCCCTTGACCTCTATAACAACACACCCTGCGGTTATCACTCCTTGGGGCCGGACGGATTGGTGCTGCAGATGAACGACACCGAGCTCAAGTGGCTGGGATACCAGCGCGAAGAAGTGGAAGGGCGGATGCGCATGAGTGAATTTCTGACACCCATTAACGCCGAACGTTTAAGCCAGGTTTTGCGCCAATTGATCAGCGGTGAAAACCAAGTCGTCAGCGAATGGGATATGCGAAGCAAAGACGGAGTGTCCATTAGCATCTTGGTAAGCAGCGATGCTGTTCGTGATGCCGATGGGCGCTTCCTCAAAACACGTTCCACCGTGATCGACATTACCGAACGCAGGCGGGCGGAGGAGGCGCTAAGCGACAGCCGTGAGTTGCTCTCGCTGTTCATGCGTCACTCTCCCATCTACGCTTTCATCAAGGAGGTAACCCACACTGGGATCCGTGTTGTTCTAGCCAGTGAAAGTTTTCAGCAGATGCTTGGCCCGGTGGGGCTGAACATACAGGGTAAGACCATGGCCGAGTTGTATCCACCCGAAGTGGCTGCGAAGGTTGACGCTGACGACCTGAGCGTCATTGCCAAGGGCGAGGTTTTGAGGCTGGATGAAGAGTTCAATGGTCACCACTACAATACGATCAAGTATCCGATTGTGCGCAATGGCAAAACCCTGGTTGCAGGTTATCTTATCGACGTCACGGCGCGTAAGCAGGCAGAGGAGGCGCTACGCCTGGCCAAGGAGGCCGCCGATTCAGCCAACCGCGCCAAGAGCACGTTTCTGGCGAACATGTCCCATGAAATCCGCACGCCGATGAATGCCATCCTCGGCTTCTCTCAATTGCTGCTGCGCGATACGGAGCTCTCCAAGCGCCATGTCAGGGAACTGACCACCATCATCCGCAGCGGCGAGCACCTGATGGTTATCATCAATAACATTCTCGATATGGCTCGAATCGAATCGGGCCGCATCACTCTCAACCCAGTCCCCTTCGACCTGCACCGGTTGCTCGATGATCTGGAGAGCATGTTCAGCCTTCGAACTCGTGCCAAGAATTTGCGTTTTCATGTCGAGCGGCATGGGGAAGTTCCTCGTTGTGTCATAGCCGACGAAACCAAGCTGCGCCAGGTTATTATCAACCTGCTTGGCAATGCGGTGAAGTTCACCGCCAGCGGCGGCGCTATCATCCTGCGCGTTTGCGCCGACGCAGAGCCCGACGAGATGCTGCGTCTGCGAATGGAGGTCGAGGACACGGGCGAGGGAATATCGCCCGAGGACATTGCGCACCTGTTCGAAGCGTTCTTCCAAACCCAAGCAGGCAAGAAAGTCGAAGAGGGCACCGGCTTGGGGCTGTCCATCAGCCGACAGTTTGCGCGCTTGATGGGCGGCGATCTGACGGTCAGCAGCCAACCGGGCATAGGCAGCACGTTCCGGTTTAATGTCCGCGTGGCCAAGGGAGATCAAACTGACATCTTGGTGGATAGCGCGACGTCCCGCAGGGTGTTGCATCTTCTGCCTGGACTTCCTGCCTGCCGGGTGCTGGTGGTCGATGACCAGCAGGAAAACCGCGACCTCTTGGAACATATGCTTGTGCCGGTTGGCTTTGAACTTCGCACCGCCAATGATGGAGCGGAGGCAGTGACGCTGTGTAGAGAATGGTCTCCGCGCCTGGCACTGCTGGATTTGCGCATGCCGGTCATGGACGGCTTTGAAGCGGCGCGCCGGATTCGCGCCGAGCACGGATCGACGGTGAAAATCATAGCACTGAGCGCTGGCGTATTTGCTGAGAACCAGCGGATGGCATTGGACGCGGGGGCTGATATGTTTTTGGGCAAACCGTTTCAAGAGGGTGACCTTCTGGAACGAATCAAGCAGTTGACCGGGGTGGACTATGTCTATCGCGACGTTGAAGCGGAGAAACCCGTTGATCAGTCCGAGTCCGAAAGGGAACTGCCGACTGCCGTGGAAATAGGTCAGTTGCCTGCGGAATTAGTGAACCAACTACGCGAAGCAACCAGTCGGGCCGATTACGACCAGATGCTGGCCTTGGTGGAGCAGATGGCGGCCCACAACGAAGCCATCAGCCGCCAGTTGCGCCAACTGGTGGAACGATTCGACTATAACACTTTACAAAAAGTATTGGCACTGTCTTAATTTATTAAGAGAAACATAATGAACCTTGAAACTGAAAAGAAACCGCAACTCGCGCCGAACATCATGGTAGTGGATGATGTGCCTGCCAATCTCCAAATGCTCACTGATGTGCTCAAGGCCAAAGGCTACAGAGTGCGGCCCGTGCCGAATGGCGAACTGGCTCTTGCGGCCGCTGGCAGGGATGTTCCAGATTTGGTTCTGCTTGATGTCAATATGCCTGGAATCGACGGCTACGAGGTCTGCCGACGTTTGAAAAGCGATCCGCAATTGGCCGCTGTGCCTGTCATTTTCATCACCGCTCTCAACGAGGTGGCAGATAAGGTCAAGGGCTTTGGGCTTGGAGCTGTGGATTTTGTGACCAAGCCATTCGAGTTTCAGGAGGTCGAAGCGCGCGTCCATACACATCTCGAATTGGCGCGCCTGCGCCAGCAACTGTGTCGGTATAACGCGCACCTGGAGGAAATCGTCGCCCTGCGCACTTGTGAACTGGCTCAGACCAATGCCCGGTTGGCAGTTCTGGATCGGGCTAAAACCGATTTCTTATCCCTTATTTCTCACGAGATTCGAACCCCATTAAACGGAATTATGGGTGTGGTTGAATTGTTGTTGTTAACCGTCACGGATGATCCCGATGCTGCCAAGTACTCCGAAATGTACCGACAAAGTCGGCAACGGCTGATGATGTTGCTTGATGACGCTTTGTTGCTTTCGCAGATCGGCACGGACGTTGGTGCTGGAATACGCAAACCTTGTCGGTTGGATGATTTGCTAATCCAAGCCCGCCTGCTGGCTGTTCCGTTTGCCAACTCGCGGAGTGTCCACCTTGCCGCAGTGCCGTCCAACCTTGGCTTGGTTCAAGGCTCGGACGATTACTTGACGCGGGCGTTGCAATCCTTGCTTGAAACCGCCGTCAAGTTTGCCCGCGCAAGCACAGCCATAAAATTGGCCCAAACGACGGTATCGGAAGAAATCACACTGATCATCGAGGCTGACGGATTGGCGATCCCGCTTGAAGTGCTGCCGCGCTTTTTCGATCTGCTGGCGGTTTCGGAATTGATCACACCCGGTGGCGACTTGGGCATTGCCCCGGCTCTGGCCGAACGCATTCTGACCCTCTACGGCGGCGCGGTGTCAGTAGAGAACATGAAGCCGCCCGGCATCCGGCTGACGGTGCGCCTGAAATGCGCTTAATTCAACACCCTGGTTATTTTCCGATTTAACACACTTTGAAGTGGACAGGGGAAGGCTCACACGAAGAGGATTGGGTTTGGCGTCCCAGTCTGTTTAAGAAACGCAAGTAATGGATTTCTTGCCGCTCCGCAGTTTGTGTTTATTAAACAGGCTCGAAATAAGAGAGTTCCTTCCCTGCCTCTTCGTGCCTTTGTGTCTTCGTGTGAGCCTTCCCTGGTCACTTTCCAATGATAAAATCAGAGTTTTTCCCCTTCCTTGCTCAAAATGAGAATTGCTGCATAAATAATGTTTCTCTTGCCCATTATCCGCAAAGTAACTACAAGAGAGGGCTTTTATGGAAGCCCAGAGAAAAAGTCAACCTGTCCTGCAAACTTTGCCCGGCGACGATGTGCGTCAGATAATGTGGCGTTTCGCTGATCGCTACGATTTGGCGATGTTGGTTCAATCAACCCGCCCGGTGGCGCGCGGACCGGTGGCCCGATTGGTGGCCGGAGGAGCCCGCAACTCGCATGAATGGACAAAGGAAAAGGCCAGCCTTCTCCCTGCCTTTGACGAGAGCGGTATTACTGCGGCGTTCCTTGATCCAGAGTTTGGCGGACTGGTCGCGGGTCCGAAAAACCTAGCCTTGGCTTTGATCGCCTTTGAGCTGGCATGGGTCGATGCCGGCGCGGCGACCAGCAGTCTGGCGGGCAACTTGGGCCTTGCGCCCATCCATGAATGCGGCACTCCTGAACAACGCGAGTATTACATGAGCATGGCCGCTCCGCCGCAGCCAGGCGAGAACCGCAGGCAAATCCGCGCCGCTTTTGCGCTGACCGAGCCGATCCCGTTTGTGGGCGTCGAAACCGGCATGCTCAATGGTCGGGTGACCGTCGCCGAGTGGAAAGAAGGGACGGAACCGATGCTGCAGGTCGAAAAACGCGGACGCTTCATCACCGGCATGGGTTTTGCCGATGTGGTTACCGCCGCCGTCGATTCCGGCGATCCGCGCATTAAGGGGAGTTGCATGATCATTCTTGAGGAAACTGATCCCGGGACATTTGATCGTGGCATTCCCACCAAGAAACTGGTTCATCAACTCAGTTCAACTCGCGACCCGGTGTTCAGCCTGCTCGTTCCGGCCAGCCGAATCATTGGCGGTTACATGGTCAAGGATGGCGTGATCATTCCGCGATATTCGCATGGCGAAGTGATCGAGGCGGTCTTCCGCCGCACACGAGTGACCGTCGGATTGATGACCTCTGCCAAGCTGCTCTCTGCGGTTGCGCCAGTGATCATGTATCAGCGCCGACGATTTCGCGGTGGGGAAGGCGCTCCAGGCACCCCTCGCTATGAGTTTGGCCTTCAGCAAAAAGAAGATGCGCTTTATCGCCTGGTCGATGTCTGGGCTACCGGCGAGGCCAGCGCGTCCCTCGGATTTGCCGCCGCCCGCATATTTGACGAAGTCGATCCGCTTGAAAAGCAGAAGGAGGCTTTCTTTGTGGAACAGAAGCTGGTTGGCCGCGCTCAGGTCAAGGCGATGGCCAAAATTCAGCAGGATGCCATTGAATGGTTGAAGCTCAATGCATCTGAACCCGCCGCGCGTGATCAGCAGCGGTTTGATGCTCTCAATGCTGACCCAATGGTGCGTTTTTCCATTCTCGACGCCCAAGCCAATGTTCTTTGCCCGGCGTGCAAGCTTTGGAACACCGGTCATGGAGCGAACATGATGCGCGAAGCGGTCAGTTTGATGGGCGGCTACGGGGTGACCGAAGATTGTCCGGGATTCTTGGGCCACAAATGGATGGATGCCCAGCTCGAAGCCACCTACGAAGGCCCTGAAGCGGTGCAGCGATTGCAACTTTCGATCACGATGACGAACGATCTTTTCCTGGCTCAGTTCCAGCAGTGGATCGCCGAACTCAAACACATTGCAGCACAACGCCCCGACACCGGAGCCTGTGCGCTGGGTACCGCCATGAAATTGTGGCTCTGGTCGCTTAACCACTTGCAGCAAACCACGGATCCAGAAGGCGGCAAGCTCTATCACAAGAGCCGCCAAAGCGTGACTTTCCCAATGGCCGATGCGCTTTGCTGGCTGCTGGCCGCCCGGCAGTTCATTCTGGATACCATCGAATTGGAGGAAAAAGGCGCGACGAACCCGTCTCTGGCCGAAGGTCTCGCCGGGACTGTCGGGTTCTTTACCGACCTCTGCCACGTCCAAAGCGCCAGGGCCGCCGGCGAAGTGGGCCGGATTTGCGCCGAGTTGGTGCATGGCTACAATGAGCATGCGACTTGGGCTGATAGCTGTGATCAAAGCTGTTGCGCGACCCAACCCCACACCAAAGCCGGACCGTGTGTTGCAGTGGAAGGCTCGTTGGAGGAATTCGCCCGCATCCGCGCCAAGCTCGATACCTGCCTGACGGGCACCCGCCTGGCCAAAGATCGCGCCGCAGATGCCCTGACCAAAGTGATGATCCCGGAGGCGCTGGATTATCCGATGTAGATCTGGAGTTTTTGACTACCATCAGCAGGATGTTTCTGATTGGGAGATTGAAATGAGAATTGCTGCTTGTAATCACACTATTATTCCATTTTTGTGTAGGCATGTTTATTACTGAAGTGGTTTCTAAAGGTAAACAGGGCAAATCATACACTTCCATTCTTCTGCGCGAGTCCTACCGCGTCGGGGCCACCGTTAAATCAAAAACACTTGCCGTTCTAACACACCTTCCCGCTCCTATTCTGGAGGCCGTGCGCCGTGCCATCGCTCCCTCCACCGACTCCCTCTCAAAATTGGCCGCCGACTCCGACGGCTCTTTGCATCTGCGCCAAGCCCAAAGCTTTGGCGCTCTCTGGACCAGCGATCAAATCGCCCAACAACTGGGCATTAAAAAGGCTTTGGGCTCAACCCACCAAGCTCAGTTGGCTTACTGGCAAGTCCTGGCCCGCGTGTTGCGTCCTGGCACTTCGCTGCTAGCCATAGCTCGGTTGGCGGACACCTGCGCCGCCGCCGCGTTGCTCGACTGGCAGCGCGCCTTCACCGAAGACGATCTCTATGCCAACGGCTCTTGGTGGCAAGACCACCATGCCCTCATCGAACAGCATCTGTGGCAAGCCCACTTCGCCGCTGCTCCCACCAAGGATCAACTCTTCCTCTATGATGTCACCAGCAGCTATCTGGAGGGCGATTATAATGCTTTGGCCGCCTGGGGCTATAATCGCGACGGCAAGAAAGGCAAAAAGCAGGTCGTCGTCGGACTGCTGGCCGACAGTCTGGGCGAACCGGTTTCCATTCAGGTCTATCAGGGCAACACCAACGACCTCAAGACCTTTGGCGATCAAGTCGATAAAATCAAAAAGAAGTTGAACTGCCAAGGCGTCACCTTGGTGGGCGACCGGGGCATGATTCGCGCCGACCAAAAAACGGCAGCCCAGAAGGCGGGGTTTCATTTCATCACCGCCCTGACCAAGCCGCAAATCCAAAAGATGCTCGACGACAAGGTGTTTCAACTGGAGTTGTTCGATGAGAAAGTCCACGAAGTGCTTGACACAGAAGGGCGGCGCTTTGTGTTGCGGCGCAACCCGGTGCGTCAGGAGGAACTCAAAAAGGCGAGAGAACAAGAGCGCCAGGCAGTCGAGGCGGCTATCCAGAAAGCCAACACCTACTTAAAGGAACATCCGCTGGCCAAGGCATCAACCCAGCAAAGCTATTTGACAGAACGCTTGGAACATTTAAAGGTTGAGAACTGGCTCAAATTGTCCGTTAAGAAAGAGCGTCTTGTTTTAACCTTGGATGAACCGGCGCTCCAAGCCGCCACTCAGTTGGATGGATGTTATGTTGCGGAAAGCGATCTCAAAGCGAACCAGGCCGACGCTCAAACGATCCATGACCGCTATAAAGACCTGGCCTATGTGGAGCGGGATTTTCGTGCGCTCAAGACCGGAAATCTGGAGTTTCGTCCGTGGTTTGTCTGCACAGAAGACAATACCCAGGCCCACGCCCTGACGTCGATGCTGGCCCTCAAAGTGCGCCGTCATTTGGAAAGCGCTTGGTGGAAAATAGAAGTGACGGTTGAAGAAGGCTTGCGGGAACTCGAAAAGCTCTGTGTGATGGAGTTGGTTCATACACAAAGCGACAAGGTGATAGCCCGCATCGTGCCCAAGCCCAGTTCGCGCCAGAAGGAGCTGCTGGACGCATTGAAGTTAAGCCTCCCGGCTGCTGTGCCACAAAGCAAAGTGAGCGTAGTCACGCGCAAGAAAACCAACAACGCGCGTAACACAATTGAATAACAATGACTTACGCTGTTTTTTGATTCAAAAAGCAATGGAACTTCCGATTTTGTTGTCGCGGGAGTTTTCAAACCAGGAATTCTTTATTTTATCATGGTCAATGGCGCTCAACCGCACTAAACTAAGGTTTTAATTTGTGTCCATGAATAACACTACTTACACAGGTCGCTATTTCACGGCGATGAAGCAGGCATTGGACGCCGTCGAGGTGACCTTGGCCGATGGCAAACCAAGCGATGTTGAGTCGGGTTTTGGCCTGCTCAGCGAGCGTTGCGGTCAGCTCAAGCAGTCCGGTGGAACTCTGTTTTTCGCCGGCAACGGCGCCAGCGCGATGATGTCCAGCCACATGGCCGTTGATTTTTGCAAAAACGCGGGTGTGAAGTCGATGGCATTCAATGATGTGGCGTTCTTGACCGCAATCGGGAACGATCTCGGTTACTCGCGGGCGTTCGAAATGCCGCTGTCGATGATGGGGCGGGGCGGAGATGTCCTGGCCACTATCAGCAGTTCCGGAAACTCGCCCAATGTCATTCTGGCCATCCAAGCCGCCCGTCGGCTCGGAATGTCAGTCGTGACCTTATCCGGAATGAAGCCTGATAATCAATCGCGCGCGTTGGGCGACATCAATTTTTACGTTCCAGGCCGCACCTATGGAGTTGCCGAGAGCGTGCATGCCATCTTGCTGCACTGCTGGCTGGATCATTTCATGAACGTGCAAGAATGGGAGGGCTGATCGCCTTTCCGCAATTATCCATACAAAAATACTATGAAAGGCATCATCCTCGCTGGCGGCGCCGGAACGCGCCTGCACCCCATCACCCTGGTGGTGAGCAAGCAACTGCTACCCATCTATGATAAACCGATGATCTATTACCCGCTGTCAGTGCTGATGCTGGCTGGCATTCGGGAGATACTGTTGATTTCGACGCCCGAAGATCTTCCACGCTTCCGTCAGTTGCTGGGAGACGGGTCACGCTGGGGAATATCGCTCAGTTATGCCGAGCAGCCAAAGCCCGAGGGCTTGGCACAGGCGTTTTTGATCGGACGCGACTTTGTGGGAAATTCTCCAGTATCGCTGGTTCTTGGGGACAACATCTTTTACGGCACCGGACTGGGGGAAATCCTGGCGCGAGCGTCCAAGCGCGCCAAAGGCGCGACGGTGTTTGCCCAGTATGTGCGCGATCCCCAACGATACGGGGTCGTCGAGTTCAACGAAAAAGGAGAAGCCGTTTCGCTGTTTGAAAAACCAAAGGAACCAAAGTCGAATTACGCGGTGACCGGGCTCTACTTCTACGACAACACGGTTCTGGACATAGCGGCCGCGATCAAGCCTTCGGCCCGAGGGGAACTGGAAATCACCGATGTCAATAGCGCGTATCTCAGCAAGGGCGCTCTCAACGTCGAGATTCTGAGCCGTGGCATTGCCTGGCTGGACACAGGCACGCATGAGTCGCTTCTGGAGGCGGCAAGTTTCGTCGAAGCCCTCAACAAGCGGCAGGGCCTGATGGTTTGCTGCCCGGAGGAAATTGCGTTCCGCAAGGGGTGGATTTCTGCCAGCCAAGTCAACGATTTGGGTAAAGCGTTCAAGAACAGCTCCTATGGCCAGTATCTGCTGAACCTGCTCACCACGCCCGACGACGCGTTTCTGCGCAAGGCATCGCGTGATCTGGAGGACTAACAGTGAATGAGAAGAATGCGAGAAATGGGAATAATATGTCCCATTTTGCCCATTCTTCCCATCCTCTGCAAAAAAACTACTCCCCGCCATGAACACCCCACCCCCCGGCTTCACGCAAGAGGACCCATGGCGCATTTTCAGGATCATGTCCGAATTTGTGGACTCTTTCGAGACTCTGTCCAAGATCGGGCTTGGGGTGACTTTTTTTGGGTCCGCGCGTGTCAATTCAAAGGATCCATTCTATCAGATCGCGATCAGCTTGGCCAAGACGCTGGCCAGGAACAACCTGGCGATCATTACGGGTGGTGGTCCCGGGATCATGGAGGCAGCCAACCGTGGCGCGGCGGAAGCCAAGGGATCTTCTGTGGGGCTGAACATTGAGCTGCCGTTCGAGCAAAAAGGCAACCGTTACGCCAATATCCCGCTCAATTTCCATTATTTCTTTTCCCGCAAGGTCTGCTTTGTCAAATACAGCATTGCGTTCGTTTTCATGCCGGGCGGATTCGGCACCCTTGATGAATTCTATGAAGTGCTCACGCTGGTTCAGACGAAACGCATTCCCCGATATCCGTTAATCCTGATCGGCCATTCGTTTTGGGATGGCTTGTTGCGTTTTATGAAAACGACCCTGCTCAAGAATGGTTATATCAGCCCGGGCGACCTTGATTTGATCACAATTACAGACAGCCCACAGGACGCGGCTGCGGTGGTTCTGGATTACGTTCGCCGTGTTGGCCCACCGCCGCTCAAGCCCAAGACCCTCGGCTAAGCCGGCGTAGAACAGGCATCCTTGCCTGTTCCGGGCTTGAACTTGCCCCGACACTGGCAAAAAGAACGACTCCGCCTATTACAGTAAGTCGCAAGTTCATGAGCAAGTAATTGGTAGATTTTACTGGGTAAAATGAGCGTCAATTCCACTCACGAACTTAGGACTTCCTGTACTATTTTGTGGCCTGTAACGCCCGCCCAAGGTCGCTTAGTCCAATCGCATCGGTTTCGGCATTGAGCGGGAAACGTTCATTGCCCGGATAGACAACGAAACGTTTGGTTGGCTTCAGATCCTCGCAAGCAATGTGAAATCCACGTTCCACTCGCGGCGCGGAACTGCGCTTGATTTCCACAGCCCACAGTGTTCCGTCGGGCAAGGTGAGAACGAGATCGACCTCAACACCTGTGGCGGTGCGATAATAATGCGCCTCTGTTCCGTCTGGAGCGGCGGCAATCAGCGTTTCAGTGACGAAACTTTCCCATGTCTGTCCTGCGACGGGATGACCGAGCAGAGCTTCTTTGTCACGGATGCCCAGCAGGGCATGTGCAATGCCGCTGTCGCGCACATAAACTTTTGGCGACTTGACCAACCGTTTGCCCACGTTGCGATGCCACGAGGGCAGGCGGCGCACGAGCAAAAGGTCCACCAGCAGGTCGAGATAACTGGCGACTGTTTTGCCATCGACGCCCAATCCCCGTGCCAGATTGGCGGCGTTGAGCATCTGCGATTGGTTATGCGCCAGCATCGTCCAGAAGCGCCGCAGAGTTTCTGCGGGTATCCGCGAGCCGAATTGCGGAATATCCCGCTCCAAGTAAGTGCGGATGAAGTCCCGCCGCCATTTCATGCTCAAATCGTCGCTGTCGGCGAGGAAGCTGCGCGGAAAGCCGCCGCGAACCCAAAGAGTTTCGAGCGCGTCGGGGGCCACTTCCAATGCATCAAACGGGCCAAGCTCCAAATAGGAAATGCGACCGGCCAGACTTTCTCCGGATTGCCTGAGCAAATCCATGGCCGCTGATCCAAGGAGCAGAAACTGCCCGTTCGGTTCTCCATGCCGTCGCCTCCGGTCGATGACTCCACGCAGGCGTTGAAACAATTCAGGCACCCGTTGAACCTCGTCCAGGATCACCAACTCGTGTTCATGATCGGCAAAGTAGCGGACTGGGTCAGACAGTTTGACCCGGTCGGCCTCGTCCTCAAGGTCCAAATAGACCGAAGCCCGTGTTTCAGCCACCTCCAAAGCAAGCGTCGTCTTGCCAACCTGTCGAGGTCCCAGCAGGACAACCGCAGGAGAATGTCCGAGCGAGTGATTGATGTGTGCGCTAAGGCGTCTTGGCAACATTCATGCAATTATGGAGCTTATCTCCAGATTTGCAAGAGTCTCTTCCTCAATTGACTCCCTTGCTCTGAGGTTTATGATCCCATCGCTGGGAGATAGCGGATCGACCGGACAGTAACTTTGTGGGGCAGACCTCTGGTCTGCCGGTTAGAGGGGGCTCCGACCCCGCGAACCCATTTTCATCCAGAGCAAGTCCATGGAGTCAGAGACTCCTGGAACCGGCAGACCAGAGGTCTGCCCCACAAAGTTAGGTCTGGTCACACACCCGATCTTTTTCCCTGGCACCTGCGATGGACAACAAAATAAATAATGACGGGGTTTCCAAGGGCGTGAATCAACAGAATACCTCCCCGGAGACTACCCGCGCATCCGAACCTCTGGTTGCCGATAAGAAATACAAGGCATTCGGACTCGAATACAAGCTCCTCAAGACCCGCGACGGCGGTGATTTGTATTTGACCCAGTTCGGCGACGCTTTTCTGCAGTGCCTTCTTCCTGAGAATTGGCATGAGGGCAGTTACTATGCCCGGCACGGACAAAAACTGCCCGGCACCAGCGCCGTTTACAAGGTCCCAACAAAACCGGCGCAGGGCAAGTCCATCGACATCGTCGTCAAGTTTTGCAGGATTGGCCGGGATGTGACGCCGCTGTTGACCGGACGTTCCAAATTCATCAGCGACGAAGAATTCGAAAACGCCCGATGGAACGGGCCGTTCGAGGAATTCGGCCATTTGATGGAGTTGCGAAAAGGTGTCTATGGATTGAAAAAGCGGTTCTTAACGCAGCGACCGCTGGGCATTTTCGTGCCTCCAGAACGATGCCAGGAGTGGCAACTGGGCCGCAGTTCGGATAGTTTCCGCATCGGGCAGCATTTGATGGAGAAAGATTCAACCTTGGGAGAAGACTGCGACCCGGTCAAACTGGACATCAGCCGACAGTACATCATGATTTTCTCGTGGATCAAGGGAATCGGGCTGGATGGCCTTCTGGCGCGGGGCGCGCTCAGCGAAGAACGGTGCAATGAAATCACCGAGCGTGTCTATTTCCAGGATATGATCCCAAGCGGCTTTAAAGTTCTTGACACAAAACCGGCGCATATCATTCTGCGAGCCGGCAAAAACAACCGTCTACTTGAAAAGGACGGGCGTTACACGTTTGCGCTGATTGACTACGAGTTGCTGCGAAGGACTGACGAGCACGAAAAGGTGTACGGGCTCTCGCGAAGAAGCCAGTATTGGCAGTATATTCACGAACGCTTCGACGAAAAAAGCAGCATCGGGATGCCCGACGAGCTCAAGTGCGTTTCCGTCAACGGCGTGCCTTACGTGTTTGGATCGACCCCCAATGGAGGCAAACTCTGGGTCATGGGCTACAATTACCGTCTCTTTGATTATTTTATGCCCGAAAAATGGAGGAGCCGCGACCGCATCCGCTTGTCCTCCCGCAATGAAGTCTATCATTCCTTGACTCCCGACAATATCCACCTGGTTTACAAGCGGTCGCGCGTGGGCATTCTGCCGGAAAGCAATCCGCTCGAAGACAAGCCTTCGGCTATCGTGGAACAGGGTTACAACTCGCCGTTCGAGGAGGTTGCCATCGCCGAGCGCCTGCGGATCAATGGTCTCAACATCACGCCACCGCGAGCGATATACAGAACAGGCCAGAAATCCACCAGCCGCAAGTTCATTCTCGACGACCGCCGCTACCAGGCCGCCAGGGGCCTGACCACCCCGGAGGACCCGCCGGAACCGTTGCTCTCGGATCAACACGACTATTATGTGCTCTGGGGCTGCTGGCGTGGAATCGATCCCGAAAAAGGTTACTTCCCCGGAAACCCGCACTGGGGGTTCACAACCGTCAACCAGGCGCTCAACGACAAGCTGATCTCGCCCGATGAGGCATCATCGATCATGGCGGGCACGGTGTCGAAACTTCAACGACGCAACATTGCGCAGATGTTCTTCGGAAAATACGATTTTCTATTGACTTTCAACGACGACATGACAACGCTCAAGAAAGATAAGAACGGCGATTACGTCATTACCATCAGCGTCGATGCCTATCAGGCCTACTACCTCAAACTTCTGGACGGCGCCCAATACCGGGCGCTTCTGCATGAAACCGCTTCCGATCTTAGGAACCTTGGCTACGAGATGCTGAATCTCGCTGGAGATCACCTGATTCTCTCAATCAATCCCGACGGTTCACTGATGCTCGACGAACACGGACGGATTACAAGGTCAATCAGTAATTTCGAGCTCATGAGGAAGCTTTAGCGCATAGGAGGCAAGCAAGAATATCCAATATCCAACAAGGAATGTCCAAAGAGGAAGGACGGGCAGGAGAGGACTGAATGTCCAAGGTCCAACAAGGAATTCCAAGGAGGAAGAAAAGACAGTCAGACCTACAGATCGCTTCCCCCTTGGATATTGGACATTCCTTGTTGGATATTGGATATTCAGTCCCTCATTCCGTCCTTCCTATTGGAAATTCCTTGTTGGAAACAGTCACATTATTACCCGCTTAAGGTATTACTATTCAGTGCTTCTCTTAGCGCCTCAAACTGCGTATCCAGATCGCCCATTCGATCTCTGGCCGCATCCAGATCGCCGGCTTTGCCAACTTTCTCCAACGCCCAAGCGACGGCGCGCAAAGCTTCGCCTCCCACTGTGGCGCAGGCGCCTTTGATATTGTGAGCTTGCTGTTCGACAAGGCGGGTATTGCCTGCCGCCAGATGGTTCTTCAACTGCGTGATTTGATCGGGCAACTCCCTCAGAAAGCCATCAAGAACCACCCGTGCCAATTCCTCGTCGTTCATCACCCGACTCATAAATGCCGCGCGGTCGAAAACAGCAAGTTTCTCTTCATGGCTGGAGGGAACGGCTTTTTCTTTGGGCTCAATGGCTGCCGGTTGAGAGACTTCACCTTTTGGTTTGAGCCACTTTTCCAAGACCGCAACCAAAGCAGGCACTTCGATCGGCTTGGTGAGGTAATCGTCCATGCCAGCCTGCTTGCACTTCTCACGGTCGCGCTGCATGGCGTGGGCGGTCATGGCAACAATGGTTATCTGGTGGTTGAGAACACGCGATTGCGGGTCGCGGATGGTTCTGGTGGCATCAAGCCCATCCATCTCCGGCATTTGCACGTCCATCAGCACCAGATCGTAGGGCAGCATCTCAAGGGCTTTGACAGCCTCGATACCATTGGCGGCAACTTCGGCTCTGACCCCCAATTTTGTGAGAATGCCCACCGCGACTTGCTGGTTGGTGATATTGTCGTCGGCGACCAGGATGCGGGCATGAGTCAAGCCACGCACCAGCGTAAAATCAGGCGTCGAGACCGGCTTGGGTGTGGTCAGCTTTTTGCCGCTAATAACACTGGTCAGGACTTCCAACAAATCCTCACGGCGAACGGGTTTGGTCACAGCGGCGGCAAAGCCGATTTCTTCCAGCCGTTGATCGCCACCTGTTTGGCCCAAGGATGTGTATAACACCAGCCGGATTTTACTAAGAGTTGGATTGCTCTTGATTGCGCGGCTCAGGGCTTTTCCATCCATGCCGGGCATTTGCATATCCAGAATGGCGACTGTGAAAGAATCGAGCTCGGCTTGGGCTTGAGTAAGAGCCTGCAGGGCAGAAGCAGCATCGACGGCTTCGGCAGGCCGCATACCCCAAGACTTCAACAAAACCATGAGAACCTCCCGATTGACGGGATGGTCATCGACAATCAAGACACGCACTCCGCGCAGGTCGGCCATCTCTGCCACTGCCGCAGGTTCACGGATGGGTTGTTTAGCCAGAAGCGCCGTAAACCAGAATTCCGAGCCCTTGCCCGCCTCGGTCTCGACTCCAATTTCACCGCCCATCAACTCCGTCAGTTGCTTGGAAATCGCCAGGCCCAATCCCGTGCCACCGTAGGTGCGTGTGGTTGAGGCATCGACTTGCGAGAACTTCCCAAAGAGCCGTCCAAGCTTGTCCTCAGGGATGCCGATGCCAGTGTCATGGACGCCAAACCGCAGTCGTACGTCCCCCGGAGTTTCCGAGACCACACTCACGCGGATGACCACTTCGCCCTGCGCGGTAAACTTGATGGCGTTGCCTGTCAAGTTGATGAGAATCTGACGCAAGCGTCCCGGATCGCCTTGGAGATCGGCAGGAACCTCAGGAGCCACCACGCATCCCAATACCACTCCTTTTTCGTGAGCTCGCATTGCCATCATTGCGGCGAAATCGTCCATCATTCGGTGCAAATTAAAATCCTGGGTTTCCAGATCCAGTTTTCCGGCCTCAATCTTGGAAAAATCCAGAATATCATTAATTAAAGCGAGCAGGGCTTCGCCGCTGGCGCGAGCGGTTTTGGCGTAACGAAGTTGGTCATCGGTCAGGTTTGTGTCCATCAACAGGCCGACCATGCCAAGAACGCCGTTCATCGGAGTACGGATTTCGTGACTCATGTTGGCCAGGAACTCGCCCTTGGCGGCGCTCGCAAATTCCGCATGGGCCGCCATCTCATTGGCGCGGGCGGTGGCTTGTTCGAGGTAGAGGTTGGTCTCTACCAGTTTCTCCTCAGCCCGTTTGCGGTCAGTGATGTCGATCATCACTGTAAGTAAATACGGCTGTCCCTGACCGCTGATGAGCTCGCCCGAAAAGAGACCGTCAACAATCGATCCATCTTTGCGCCGGAACTGCAGTTCGAGGCTGGCAACGGACGTGTTTTTTCGCAGCCTATCGGCTAGCGCTTCCTGCTCCTCGGGGTGCGCAAATAAGCCTAGATCTGCGCTGGTCTTACCAATGATTTCAGTCTTGGAATAGCCCATCACCTTCACAAAAGCATCATTGACATCGGTGAACCGCCGATCCGGCAGGGTGGATAGCGCCATCAGGGCGGGGTTGTTGCGGAACAGTTGTTCAAAACGCTGCTGAGCCTCCTGCTCCGCGCTCAAATCCTTGTGGATGGCGAAGATACACTCTTGGCCATTCCACATTCCCAGCCAAGCGTGGGTTTCCACGGGCACCAAGATGCCGTCATTGCGCTCCAGCGGCAGGTGGCAGTTATTCCTCTGACCTCGGAATATGGCATCGAATATCTCGTCAGCTTCCTGGCGATTGTCTGCCGGATTGAGATCTTGAGCGCGCATGGCGGCAAGTTCATCACCACTGTAGCCCAGCTTACGTTCGAGAGCTTCGTTGGTGAACAGAATTTGGCCATTGGGCGCGGCCACAACGATCATGTCCTTGATGGTTTCGAAGAAGGTGCGAAAATTAGCTTCGCTGTCCCGTAGCGCCGCCTCGGTTCGCTTGCGCCCGGTGATGTCTTCTTTGACGGCCAGAAAATGAGTGATGCAGCCCGACGCATCGCGGATGGGCGAAATGGAGGCGCTTTCCCAAAAAAGTTCGCCGCGCTTTGTGTGGTTTAGGAATTCGCCGCTCCAATCCCTGCCTGCGATGATGGTTTCCCACAATTCCTTGTATTCCTCCGGACTTCTGTTGCCAGATTTCAAGATCCTCGGATTCTGGCCCAGAACCTCCTCTAAGCTGTAACCGGTGACTTCAAGGAACTTGGGGTTTGCATATTCAATCTCACCAGCAAAATTGGTGATCATGATTGAAACGGGACTCTGTTCCACAGCCACAGACAACTGGCGGAGCTTGGCGGTACGATCGGATACCAACCGCTCCAGTTCCTCACGACGGCGAAGGTTCAGGCTTACCACCATGGCGAGCGTTACGCTGAGAGTCAAACCCGTCAAGGCTGTCAGTTTGCCCGCCCGCATTGGATGCAGACGCACAAATTCAGGCCCGGCATGGGTGGTCACGGAAAACAACCTGCCAAAGGCCCGAATGGGGCGCGTCAGGGAAATGCCTGTAAGCGGGGGGTGGCTTGGCTGCCAAGTTTTTGCCAGCGGTTCGGACGTCCCATCCTCCCGCTGCAGCGCCAACTCCATGAGCGCCGAGTTGTTTGACATCGCGCTCCGCAAAAGGGTTCCCATCCGTAGCACAATCACGGCAAATCCTCGAAGCCGCTGCGGATCATCGCGATCAAAGACAGGCCGGAAAACCACCATCCCTTTCTGGTTTTCCATCTCTTGCACCAAATCGACTGGTTCGGAGGCGATGGGCAGACCAGTGCGTCTCGCCGTGTCCAACGTCGCTCGGCGCAACGGCTCCGACTCGTTGTCGTAGCCCAAAGCGCGTTCGTTACCGATCAGCGGGGTCACTTGGAAGACGGGACAATACACCGCGCGTTCTGTGGCCGGAATCCTTTTTCCCTGCGCGTCCTTTTGCCATATCTCATATCCCTTCAAACCATCGGCGCGGGCGGCTGCTTCAAAGCGAGCCTTGTCCGCCGCTGTCACGACGGGAATCCATTCCCAGGCTTGGACAGCCGGATTTTTCGTAAGATAACTGGTGAACAGTTCGAATTCCTTCAAGCTTACCGTGGGGTTGTGTTCGTAGAAGTGGGCCAAACTTTCCAGCCCGGTATTGCGAATGTCGCGCAGCATTCCGGCAACCTCTTCAGATTGGCTTGCCGCCAGTTGCGCGAACGCCTCGCCACGGTCATGGATGTCCCGTTGATGAACCATCCATCCGGCAAACAGGCTCAAGGCCAGACCGGTCGCGGCCACCAGCGCCGGTTCAAGATGCCAATCCCACCACAACGGCGATGACGAGCGTCGGGAGCGTCGGGCCAGCAACGTCAAGCCGATCAGCGCAATTGCCGCCAATGCCAGAGTCAACATCGCTGGCGGTTGCGCGGCTTGAATCAGCCTCCAGTTATACGCGTTGGCACCAACGTCCATGCCCAGCACCGCAAGCTGTTCCTTGAGCCGCAAATAAGCGGGCGAGTTGGTGTCCGTTTTCGTTCCCGTCAGCGCCTTGAGTTGGTCGAAATTCATCGCCTGCGCTATCAACCGATCCTGTTGAAGTTGGTCGGCTCGCAGCTCGCTCTTGGCGCTCCAGACCATCCACCAAGTCAGCAGCGCCCCGGCGGCGAGAATGGCCAGCAACAATCCAGCCGTCAAACGCGGGTTAATTGCACCCCGAAAATTGGATTTTGCTTTAGTGATCATGGAAAGCCAACTACTCATGTTTTCATTACCACAGCGCCCATAAACTTGCAATTTGTAAATTAGTGGCCGTGAAAACATATTGACGTATTGACCCAGCAATTCTCATTTTGAGCAAGGAAGAGGAAAAACGCTGATCTGCCTGCTCACGAAGTTTTCGACTCCCTGCCGAGCCAGAGGCACCGCAACTGGCAGACCAGAGGTCAACCCCACATAATGAGAATTGCCGTATTGACCCAGCCATTGATTTGAATTAGTAAGTAAGCAGATTAAACGGCCGAATGAATAACCTTGACAATAAAGCCGACGGAACGTCATCAGAACAACACGCATCAATCCTGGCATGGGAAATGACTATGAGCGCAAATCAGGCTTCACGAGCTGCCAGAAGTGGCGGGGAAGAAGTCCATAAGCAAGCCTACGAAGCTCATGCGCGAGCTCAGGAAATGCATTCGCAGGCGGCCCAATTGCATTCAAAAGTCGGCAATTCGGAAGACGCATTCTCCCACGAGAGTTCGGCAAAACAACACGAGCGGATGGCAGTTCAGCACTTTCGTTGTTTGGCGCACGGAGGTAAGGCTCCGATTTCACCCCCTAAAAGCCCGATTCTTGCAATCAAGCGTCCGCTGGTGCTTTTGGCCGACGATGTGCCCGCCAATCTCCAGATGCTCGGAACGATTCTTCAGGAAGAGGACATTGAAATTGCGATGGCTTCTTCCGGAGCCGAGACCTTGGAAATCGCCAAAGCATCTCCTCCCAATCTGATTCTTCTGGACATCATGATGCCGGATATAGACGGCTATGAAGTCTGTCGGCAACTGAAATCAGACCCACGATTTTCCGTGATTCCAATCATCTTCATCACCGCTCTTTCGGAAACGGATAACGTGGTCAAGGGATTCGAGGCCGGCTGTGTGGATTATGTGACCAAACCTTTTCGCCCGCTTGAGCTTAAGATGCGGGTGCGCACCCAATTGCATTTGCATCAGTTGCGCAGCCTTTTACCCATTTGCATGTATTGCAATAAGATACGTGAAGACGATGGCTCACGGGATCGTGTCGATCACTACATCAGCCGCCACGCGGGTGTTGCGTTCTCTCACGGAATCTGTCCCGAATGCGCCATGACGATGTAAACACCCATCTGGCATTTCAGCGGCACAATCCTTCTCTATTCATGGCTCAAAACCAATTTACCCCACGGCAACTCACCCGCATCCGGATGACCTATGCCTTCGCATTGAGCTTTATCGCGGTCACGCTCATTGCCTCATCCGCACTCATGTGGTATTCGATCCACAAGAACTCGGGGGATGCCCGTGTAATCAACCTTTCCGGACGCCAACGAATGCTCAGCCAGCGCATCACCAAATGCGCCTTGGCGCTGGCTCGGCAAGAAGCCCCTCTCTCCGGCGATCCCAGGATGACGGAGTTGAGTGATTCGTTGCGGGATTGGACCCGAGCTCATCGCGGCCTGCAATTCGGCGATTCAGATTTGGGATTGCCCGTGCGTCAAAAATCGCCGCAAATCAGCGAACTTTTCGCTCAGATTACTCCGTTTCACACAGTTATGGTTGGAGCGGCATCCAACCTCCTATCGACAATTCAATCGGGCTCTGCGGGAGCAAATCGCAAAGCAGCAGCGGAACAAGCTGTGATCCAATTGCTTGGAAGCGAACAGAGTTTCCTCAAATTGATGGACAAAATCACATTCCAGTTCGACCAGGAATCCCGCGGACGCATCGCGACCTTGGAGAAAATTGAAGTGGTCATTCTACTGGTTGGGCTGGGAATCCTGACCTTTGAGTTCTGGTTCGTGTTCCGTCCATCCATAACGCAACTAGGCATCTCGATCTCCGAACTGGTTGCCAGTCGGCAGGAACTTCAGAAATCCAACGAGAGCCTGGCATTGTCTGTGGAAGAATCCAAACGTCTGGCGGAAATGGCTCAAGCGGCCAACAGGACAAAAAGCGAGTTTCTGGCCAACATGAGCCACGAGATTCGCACTCCGATGAATGCCATCCTGGGTTTCTCTGAAATCCTCTTTGAATCGTTGAGTGATCAAAAAAGCCGGGGATATGCCGAATCCATTCGCAACGCTGGCAAGTCTCTCTTGCGCCTGATCAATGACATCCTGGACCTGTCCAAGGTCGAAGCGGGGAAATTACGGATCGTGCCCGCCGCGTTTGATCTTTACGCGTTGCTGCGCGACATTCAGAACATATTTGCGCAAAAAATCCTCGAGAAAAGGCTGGAGATGTTCGTTTCCATCAGCCCCGACTTGCCTAAAGCGCTCATTTCGGACGAAACCCGGCTGCGCCAGATTCTCCTCAACCTGGTGGGCAATGCCGTAAAATTCACAGAATCCGGCTCCATCACGGTGTCAGTCAAGGTGCGTTTCATCGAGGACGACCCGAGCAGATTCCAATTGGTTATTCAGATTGCCGATACGGGGGTGGGCATTGACGATGAGCACAAAAATCTCATCTTTGGGGCTTTTGAGCAACGTCCGGGACAAGACCACGCCAAATACGGTGGCACGGGACTGGGACTGGCCATTTCGCGGAGACTCGCGGAACTTCTCGGCGGAACGCTAACGGCAAGCGACAATCCCGCCGGTCGCGGCAGCGTTTTCACCTTAACCCTCGATAGGGTTCCTGTTGCATCCGGCATGCAGGCTGAAGACCCAACCGTGACCGAGTCCGAATCCGAGCAGATTCACTTTGAAAAAGCCGTGGTGTTGATTGCTGACGACATCGAAGTAAATCGCCAACTCCTGCGAACATTCCTGGAGAAGTTCCCGTTTGAATTTCTGGAAGCGGAAGATGGGCGGCAAGCATTGGATCTGGTTATCAAACATCGTCCAGCGGTGGTGCTCACGGATATTAAAATGCCTTTTATTGATGGTTACCAGCTTCTTTGCGCCATCAAGAGCGATCAGAATCTTCGTCAAGTTTTCGTTATTGCTGTTACCGCTTCGCTCATGGGCTCTAAAGTTATCGAAATGCAGAAAGCGTTTGACGCCTTTCTCCAAAAGCCGGTTACGCGCTCGGATCTGATTCGCGAACTGGCTCGCTTTCTTCCTTATCATCAAGTCGAAAAGGCGCATTCTTCCTCCATTCCAGCCAGTCTCAAAGAGGAAGCCAAGGACTACGACAAACTCTGTCATGCCATGTGCGAGCAGTTGACGGATGAAGTTGGCGCCACTCGCAAAACCATGCGAGTCAGCCAGGTCAAGGCGCTGGGCGGCAAAGTGTCAGCCTTGGGCAAAGACTACGGCGCGTCAAGACTGGAGCAGATTGGCGGCGATTTGTCCGGTGGCGCAGACCGGTTTGATCTCCCCTTAATGCGAACTGCGATGGAACAATTAGCATCGCTTCTGAAGGAAGCGGAATCCCAGGTTAATGCCAGGGTGTTGAATTGATCGGGTTTTTGCTCTGAAAAGGTCATGCATTATTCATGTCGTAACAAATCAAATAGAAGTGAAAGGCCTATTTTAAAAGTCACAGATGGGTATCAGGCGCAAGTCAGTGAATCGATTTGTTTTAGCTT
>CAIUEN010000489.1 GCA_903898185.1 uncultured Verrucomicrobiales bacterium | reverse complement strand
TCAATTTGCGGGAGGCGTCTTTGATCACTTTGACGATGTCTAAAGAAGGAATATTCAAGGACATAAAATTTAACTCCTCTTCCTATTCTACACCTTTTTGGCCAAATCGCTGGTACTTTTTTAAGTTCCAACTCCCTTAGCGCTGCACCGAACCAGACTCGGCAACTCGAAATTGTTCAGGTCGCAGGGGAAAAATTGGCGGCTTGCTGACGCTCGCCGGAGGGAGACGCACAGGCAAGGATGCCTATGCTACTTGGCAGTTGCCGCAAAATTACTTGGATTCCTGAAATGCCTGTCACACAGTCCATCGTGCGTTGCATCGAACATACTCTGGAAGTCCGCTGGCAACACCGCGTCTTCTTCTCAGACCTCGCGCTTGCGTCGGCCAATTTGCTGTTGCGTGATCTGCTTGGGCAAGCCACCAACTCTGTACCGACTCGCGTGTTATTCGTCGTGGACAAATCTCTTTCGGAAGCCCAACCCGCCCTGCTGCCCGACATCCGCGCGTATTGCGCCACTCACGCAGACAGGGTCACTCTGGCATGTGAACCGCTTGTGATCGATGGTGGCGAACGGGTGAAAAACTCATTCAGTAACGTCAGCCAAGTCCAATCTGCCATCGAAGCATGTCACATTGATCAGCACTCGACCGTGGTCGCCATCGGCGGCGGTGCCTTGCTGGACATGGCCGGTTTGGCTGCGGCAACGGCCCATCGCGGGGTACGCCACATTCGCATGCCCACCACCACACTCAGCCAGGCGGATTCAGGTGTGGGCGTGAAGAATGGGATCAACGCCTTTGGCAAAAAGAACTTCATCGGCACTTTTGCGCCTCCATTTGCCGTCATCAATGACTTCCAACTGCTTGCCACGTTGCCGCCACGCGATCTGCGTTGCGGCTACGCCGAGGCAGTCAAGGTGGCCTGCATTCGTGACGCCGGTTTCTTCGCCGACTTGGAACGTGATGCGGCAGCGTTGCGCGCTTTCGAACCGGGCGCGCTGCGCCAGGTCATCTATCGTTGCGCCGAATTGCACATGGAGCACATCGCCAGTTCGGGCGATCCCTTCGAGCTCGGCTCGGCTCGCCCGCTTGACTTTGGGCATTGGGCGGCACACAAGTTGGAACAACTTTCTGATTACCGAATTCGACATGGCGAGGCGGTTGCCATCGGCATTGGGCTTGACGCGCTTTATGCGCGGAACATCGGGCTGCTCGACGCTGCCAGCGCCGAACGTGTCTTACGCCTGCTGGATAAACTCGGCTTCGATCTGTTTGCAGACGAACTACGGCACACGGACGATCTGCATCAAATCCGCCTGATCGAAGGGTTGTCGGAATTCAAGGAACACTTGGGCGGCAAGATGACCATCACGCTGCTGAGCGAGATTGGACAAGGCATCGAGGTTCACGAGATGCATCCGTCTGCGATAATCGACGGGCTGCGCGAACTTGAGAACCGCTATTCGACTGGCAGGAGGCGGGAATCGCTCTTGACAGAGAAAGGGATCATGTGAAGCGCCTCGCGGTTCTCAATGTCGTCGGACTAAGCGAGTCGTTGCTGGGGCCAGCCACGCCGCGGCTCAATGCCTTTCGCGCTGCCGGATCGTTCGCACGCATCCGCCCCGCCATGCCTGCCGTCACCTGCACTGCCCTGGCGGATTACCTCACTGGGCGGCATCCGCGCGATCACGGCATCGTAGCCAACGGTTGGTATGATCGCGATTTGGCCGAGGTGCATTTCTGGAAGCAATCAAACCACTTGGTACAAGCACCGAAAATCTGGGACACCCTGCGCGCGGAACTGCCCGGGTTGACCTGCGCCCAACTTTTCTGGTGGTTCAACATGTATTCTTCGGTCGATTTCTCGATCACACCGCGTCCGATGTATCCGTCCGATGGCCGCAAAGTGTTCGACATCCACGCCTGGCCTTGCGACCTGCGCCAGGAGATTAAGCGCGACCTGGGCGAATTCCCGTTCTTCGGCTTCTGGGGGCCGGCGGCTGGCGTGCATACTGTTCAAGGCGCGCCGGACACGGCCACGCGCTGGATTGCCGAGGCCGCCAAGTGGATCGAGCGCCGGCACGCGCCAACGCTCAATCTCATTTATCTGCCCCACCTCGATTATAACCTGCAGCGGTTCGGTCCAGAGCATCCTGAAATCCTCCACGACTTGGCGCGCATCGATGCCATCGTTGGCGACCTCCTCGAATTCTTTGCCCGGCAGGATGTCAACGTCCTGGTGCTTTCGGAATACGGAATCTCATCGGTCAACCAGCCGGTGCATCTCAATCGCATCTTTCGCAAACAAGGCTGGCTCACCGTCAAAGAGGAACTGGGACTGGAGTTGCTCGATGCTGGCGGCAGCCGGGCGTTTGCTGTCGCCGACCATCAAATCGCTCACGTCTATGTCAATGATCACGCGCTGCTCAACAGCGTTCGCGCCTCGCTCGAAAGCACGCCTGGAGTCGCACAGGTCTGGGGTGCCGAGGGCAAACGGGCGGTCGGCTTGGACCATCCGCGCACTGGCGACCTGGTGGCCGTGGCCGCGCCGCAGTCCTGGTTCACTTACTACTACTGGCTTGATGACCGCCGCGCGCCAGACTTCGCGCACACGGTGGATATTCACCGCAAACCGGGCTACGACCCGGCGGAGCTTTTTTTTGACCCAACGCTGCGCGCGCCAAAGTTGCGCGTCGCCTGGCGCTTGCTGCAAAAGCGTCTCGGCTTCCGAATGCTCATGGATATTGTTCCCATTGATGCGAAGCTTGTAAGGGAGTTGGAAGAAATAATCATACCAGAGGGCGCGGTTCAATTAGAACATCCCATTTAGGCAAAGTGACAGATCGCTGCAATCGCTCTTCTAATTTCGCCTTGGCCGCTTTGCACAAGCGCACGCCTTTGGCGTAG
>CAIUEN010000488.1 GCA_903898185.1 uncultured Verrucomicrobiales bacterium | reverse complement strand
GCAGGTTTTCTAACCTGCGGGGCGCGTTGGTAATTCCAGCGGTTGTCTTGCTACCGACGCTTTGCCGACTGGAAAGTCGGCGGAACGGCAAACAAGAATGTCTGCGCTACGTCCGAAGATCGTTCCTCGTTTGTGGCGCAAAAAGTAACATTCTTACCCGTTCAAAGTATATATGTAAGATCGTTTCTTGTTCGGTTCGATATTGGACATTCACTCCTTCGCCCCAGATGGCTCGATAGCGTGGCGCAACGCTTGCAGAACTTCGCTATCGGAGAACGGCTTGCATAGAACCGGGATATCGAGATTTTTCAAGCCTGTGGCTCCTGCTTGTTCGGGCAGTCCGGTTATGCCCAGAACTGCCAGAGGCGGTTCCATTTGCTTTAGAGCCGCAATCATTGACGGCCCGTTCATGACGGGCATCATAATGTCCGCAATGACGGCCCGGATTTCCGCGCGATGCCGGCAAAAAACTTCCACCCCCTCAGCCCCTTGGGTGGCGAGGATGACCCGGTATCCATTTATCTCCAGAATGCAGCGGAGGGTGTTACGCATGGAGGGTTCATCATCCACCACGAGCACCATCTCGCCCTGGCCGCGCGGGGGAGGCGTTTTGCTGGGAGCCGTCTCGGCAGGCTTGGCTTCCGGTGAGGCTGGAAAGTAAAGTTCGAAGGTCGTGCCATGCCCCAGCTTGCTATTCACCCGCACAAAGCCTTCATGCCCCCTCACAATCCCCAGCACGGTCGATAGCCCAAGGCCCGTGCCCTTGCCGATTTCCTTGGTGGTGAAGAAGGCTTCGAAAATGCGATTGAGATTCTCGGGTGCGATGCCGGTGCCGGTGTCGCTCACGCGCACACACACATAGCTCCCGGGGCGGGCGTCAGGGGTCGAGGAAGCAAGCGCATCGTCCACAATTATGTTTGCGGCTTCAATGGTTAACATGCCGCCATCGGGCATGGCATCCCTGGCGTTGATGCACAGGTTCATGAGCACCTGATAGAGTTGAGTGGCGTCTCCCTGCATGGGCCAGAGGATCGCGGGTATGTTCACGACCATTCGGATGTTGCGTGGAAAGGTTTCCCTGATGATCATGCCCAAGTCGCGCACCAGATGCCGCAAGGGCAGAGGGACACGCTCACCGGGCTTTCCACGGGCAAAGCTGAGCAGTTGCTTGAGGACATCCGCTCCGCGACTGACACAACCTTCAATGGTATTGAGTATTTCGAGGCTATCGGGGTCCAAGACCGCGCTACGCAACATTGGCGTGGTCATCAGCACGGGGGCGAGAATGTTATTGAGGTCGTGGGCAATGCCGCTGGCCAGCGTCCCGATGGCTTCGAGGCGCTGAGAGCGCAGGAGTTGCGCCTGGAGCCTGTTTTGCTCGGTGATGTCTTTGTCCACACCTCGGTATCCCAGCAACTGTCTCTGCTCGTCGAGCATCGGTGTTGCATTGGTTTCCAACAGGACGATACGCCCGTCCCGATGCGCACATTGGTTGTGGAACCGCACAAACGGCAACTTGGATAAAAAATGCTCTAGGGTTGCCTGCTTCAACGTCTCCATTGCTGCGGGCGAAAACAGATCGTAGTAGTGGCGTTTACCTACCAGTTCTTCAGGGCGATACCCCAGGATATTCTCGACGACCGGGCTGGAATAGGTGTAAAGCCCGTCCGCATCCACTTCCCAGACCCATTCGCCCAAATGCTGGGCGATCTGCTGGAATCGTTCCTCGCTGGCGCGCAGCAACTCCTCCGCCTTGAGGTGCGCCCGCCGCTCCTCAGCTTCCTGCAAAGCCCGTTGCACCGACGAAGCCAGCCGCTCAAGCCGGTGTTTGAGGAGGTAGTCGGTCGCGCCCAGTTTCAGGCACTCCACGGCCTCATCCTCGCCCAGAGTGCCCGATATGATAATCACAGGAACCAAGGGATGCCTTTCGCGGGTCAATTTCAGCGCGGACTTCCCATTGTAACCGGGCAGGCTGTAGTCGCACAAAATAACGTCAAACGAATCCTTTGCCACCGCTGATTCGAAGCCCTCCTTGCCGTCCACCAGAACGATGTCGCAAGCCAGTCCTCCGACCTCCAACTTGTGCTGAACCAGCTCCGCATCGCGCGGGCTATCCTCCAAATGCAGCACACGAATTGTTTTGTTCATAATTTCATTCAAGTAGCATAGGCATCCTGCCTGTGCCCCTCTCTCCGGCGAGCGTCAGCGAGACGCTAATATTTGTCCTATTCAACTCCCAGCGGAGCCAGAGGCACCGCAACCGGCAGGCCAGAGGCCTACCCTACATGGGGTTCCGGCGGCGGCTCGTTAATGAGAGCCCAGAACGCCCCGATCTGCTTTACCGCATTTACAAACTCGTTGAATTTGACCGGTTTGACCACGTAGGCATTGGCGCCGAGTTCGTAACTCATCAAGTGGTCTTGCTCCTCACGCGAGGAGCTCATCACCACAACGGGTATCAATCTGAGTTGCGGGTCGCTTTTCATTTGCCGCAGCACTTCCAAGCCGTCCATCTTGGGCATCTTCAAGTCGAGCAGCACAACGGCGGGATTTCCCACGGGCCGACTGACAAACTGGCCGCGCCGGTAAAGATAATCGAGAGTCTCACTGCCGTCTCGAACACGAGCAATTTCGTTGATGACGTTATACTGGGCCAGAGCTTCAAGCGTCAGTTCGGCGTCCCGGTCGCTGTCTTCCGCCAGCAAGATGCGTTTGACTGTAATCATCATAATTGTGACTCGTTTCGTTGAGTTTGCGCCAATGTTGAAGTAACTTTCAAGGTAAAATAAAAGGTCGCGCCTTTGCCTTCGGCGCCTTCGGCCCATGTGCGCCCTCCGTGCCGGGCAATGATGCGGCGAACATTGGCCAGACCGATGCCTGTGCCCTCAAATTCATCAGCCCGGTGCAGTCGCTGGAACACTCCGAAGAGTTTGTGGGTATATTGTGGATCAAATCCGACGCCGTTGTCGCGCACGAAGAAGATGGCGCGCCCGTTTTCTTCTCCCTCGCAGCCAATCTCGATCTCTGCGGGGTTGCGCGGGCCGGTGTATTTCACAGCGTTGCCCAACAGGTTGGCAAGAACCTGTTTGAGCATGGCGGAATCGCCTTGCGCAGCGGGCAACGGCGGGATCTTCCAGACGATGTTGCGGTTGGACGTGGTGGGGTCCATGTCACGCAGCGTCTCCCGCACCAGCACATCGAGATCAACGCTGGCCTCGCGCATCTCCGTCCGTCCCATGCGTGAGAACGCCAGCAGATTGTCAATCAGCACGCCCATTTCCTCGCTGGCCTCGGCAATGGTCTTGAGATAATGACGGCCTTTTTCCGAAAGGTGGCCGTCAGCTTCCATCGCCAGCATCTCCACGTAGCCATGCACATGGCGCAACGGCGCGCGCAGGTCGTGTGACACGGAGTATGAGAATGACTCCAATTCCTCATTGGCGGCCCGCAGTTCGGCAGTGCGCTCCTGAACACGCCGCTCCAGGGTGCGGTTCAACTCGCGAATGCTATCCTCCGCCTGCTTGCGCTCGGTGATGTCGCGGCCTACGACAACCGATCCGACAATCGTGCCGTTCTTATCGCGAATGGGAGCGAAGCTGTAACTCCCAACCCAGGTTTCGTTCGTGTCTTTGCGCCGCAGGATGTACTCGGCGTTGGTGACCGTCTCGCCGCGCAACGCCCGTGGGACTGCCCATTGTTCCAAGGGCGCCAGTTCCCCGCTGGGCATGAAGACATCCAGAATGTCAGGGTATTCAGCCAAGCGCTTGGCGCACTGCTCCCTGGTCTTGAACCTGTGAAACGTCGCAAAAGCATCATTGAAGTCGATGAACTGGCCTTGGACATCGGAAATGAACACGGCGTCAGTCATGCTGGCCAAAGCCGTCCTCAGCTTTGCCTCGCTTTGGCGCAACGCCTCATCCGCCTTCTTGCGCTCGGTGATATCAAGGTGACAGCCCAGCATCCGTACGGGCTTTCCATCAGCATCGCGCAATACGTCGGCAAGCGCATTAATCCAACGGTAAGAGCCATCCTTGTGCCGCAGCCGAAACTCAATATCGTATTGGCCTTGCGGGTTTTCGATGCACGCTCGTATTTTTTGCAACTTGGGTTCGAGGTCGTCGGGATGTGTACGGCATTGCCACTCGTCAAGGCGGTTGGCGATTTCGTCATCCCGATAGCCGATCTGGCTCTTCCACTGGGGCGAGTAATAGACCGTGTTGGTTACTAGATCCCAGTCCCAAAGTCCGATGTTGGCCGCCTGCACAGACAAGCGCAGCCTCGACTCGCTTTCCCGTAGCGCCGCCTCCGACTGTTTGCGCTGGGTGATGTCCATGAACACGGTCGCAAAAAAGCCAGGCTTGGGAATGCAGACTGAAATCTCGAAATGCCGTTGCAACTGCAGAAAATAGGTTTCAAAGGAACAGCCAACTCGAGTGCGGGTTGCTTGCTCATAAACATCCAGATACGGAGCGGGAGTGGTGCCATAAATCTGGCTGGCCAATTGACCTTTGGCTTGAGCGGCGGTAATGCCAGTTTGCCGCTCGTAAGCAGGGTTGACATCAAGAATCCGATAGTCCACAGCATGTTCCTCCGGGTCACGCACCAGTTCATGTATGGCGACGCCCTCCGTCATTGTCTCGAAAAGCGACCGGAATTGCATCTCACTTTCGCGCAAAGCTACTTCGGACTGCATGCGTTCGGTAATGTCGGAGAAGGATGAGACAACGGCGTAGGGTTGGGTTTCGCCCTTCCTGACCATCGGTTCACTGTTGATGTTGAGCCATCTTCTCGATTCGTCTGGCAGTTGAATTCCCAACAGCACATCATGGCAGGCCCGTCCCGTGCGCAGGCTGACCATTGCCGGATGGTCTTCGCCTGGGAAGGGGGACCCGTCTGGATGCACGGCTCGCCAACGTGGATCGACCGAAGTAAGCCCCTTGATCTCGTCACGAGTCAAGCCAAGGAGTTTTTCCGCATACAGGTTGCAATCAGTGATTGTTCCGTCTGCCGCCTGGAGAACCACACCCTCTGCCATAACCGTAAAGATTGAACGGTGACGGATCTCACTTTCTTGAATAGCCTCCAGCATGAGCTTGCGGTCTGTGACATCAAAGACAATTGAATGAAAAACGCTGCGTCCGCCAAACTGAATATAGCTTATTGACACCTCCACATCCCGTAACGCGCCATTCGCCAAACGGTGTTGGAATTGGAACCGATGGCCCTGCTCCGACAAGGTGGAAGTCACGATCTGAAGCGCCTCGGCCAGCGGCTTGGTGTTGATGTCGCTTATGCGCATGGTTAGCAGCCGCTCACGAGAATAACCGTAGAAACTGACAGCGGCGGCATTGACTTCAAGGATCGTTCCGTCGGTGGGATCAACCAGCAGCATCACCGCCGAATTGCTGGCGAATTGATTGCGATAGGATTGCTCGCTTTGGGCCAATTTTGTGGACAACTCTCTGGCCATCTGCAACGCCTTGGTGCGGGTGTTGAGCACGAAAAACAGCCCGGAGATCAATAGGCTGACGCTCGTTCCACCGAACACTACAAGCCAGACCTTGCCGTAATCCGTCATGGCTGACAGGCTGCCTGTCCGAGTAAAGCGCAGGGTCCAAGGGCGACCGTTCGAAACAACTTTGCTCTGCGAGGTCAATCGCGATTCGTGGGGCAGCCCTCCGGTCTGCCGGTTCCCGGAGACGCTATCTCCGTGGACGCCAACCGACTTTAGAGTGCCCATACGCTGAGTCTCACCAGGCTGGCTGTCGTAAAGAAGCGTGTCGGCGGACACCATCTCACCGTCAAAAACTTCCAAACGGATTTGTTTCTGGTCGGTTAGATCCCAGCCTCCCAGAATGCCATGCATGAGGTCGTTCATTCGGTAGGGGCTATAGACCCAACCCAAAATCGCGTTACGCCTTTGGACAATGGTATCATGCGGCATTCCAAAGCGATACACCGGCACATACATCAATGTGCCTGCTTGGACATTCTTCTCGGTCTCCTGCACGAGAACAATCTTTTCCGAGAGAGCGGCGGCATCCTGATCCCGAGCTCGTTCCATCGCTGCCCGACGCACCGGTTCGCTGAACATGTCGTATCCGAAGGCGCGCAGATTTCGGTTTGTAAAGGGTTCGAGGTAGATGACGGAAGAGTAACTCTCCCGTTTGCCATCGGGCCAAACATGGTAATCAGGGAAGCCTTGAGCGCGAATCTCCTGGACATGCTGCGCCAGGTTCTGCGGGGGAATCAGCAACGCGAAACCAATGCCCTGAATGCCTGGAAGATGCTGCTCAACCTTCTGACGTTCGGTAAAACGACGCCATTCCTCTCGGCTGACACCATCGTCATCTTCGTAAAACGCCGCTCCGCTCCGCAGTATCTGTTCATGGGCGCTAAGCCGGTCCAGAATCTTTGTCTTGATTTCGTTGCAGACGAAATCAAATTCTCGTTTCGCCGCAACATCCACTTCCGATTTTGTGTGAAGAGCAACCAAGGCGGTGGTGATCAAACCCGCCAGCAGGAGGACGCTGGCTTGCCAACCCCGGCGAATCGCCCCCTGGGTCAATCCCGTGATCTTGTTTTCATGCTGGTTCATGCAATTCACCAACTTTTTCTTCAGACTCTCTGGGCATCATTGGATTTCACTTCACCTTTTAGTTTCAACCACTTTTCGAGAATCGCAACAAGATCCGATCGTTCGATTGGCTTTTTGAGGTAATCGTCCATGCCCGCCTGCAGGCACTTCTCGCGGTCGCCTCGCAGGGCATGGGCCGTCATGGCAACAATGGCTATCTGGTGGTTGAGAACACGCGATTGCGAATCGCGGATGGCTCTGGTGGCCTCAAGACCATCCATCACCGGCATTTGCACGTCCATCAGCACCAAGTCATAAGGCGAAGTTTCAAGAGCCTTTACAGCCTCGGCGCCGTTGACGGCCACTTCGGCTCTAAACCCCAGTTTCTTGAGAATGCCCACCGCGACTTGCTGGTTGGTAAAATTGTCCTCAACCACCAGGATGCGGGCAGGAGTCAATCCTCGATCCAGCGTGGAACCTGGCGTCGAGACCGGTTTGGATGTGGAAAGTTCTCTCTCACTTGCGACTTTGGGAAGGTCAGAGGAGAAATTATCGTCTCGCTGACGCTCGCCGGAGAGAGGGGCACAGGCAGGGATGCCTATGCTACGTTTGATCAGGAGCACGGTAAACCAGAATTCCGAGCCTTGGCCCTCCTGGCTCTCAACTCCGATCTCACCACCCATCATTTCCGTCAGTTGCTTGGAAATCGCCAGGCCCAACCCCATGCCGCCGTAGGCGCGCGTGCTTGAGCCATCGACTTGAGAGAACCTCTCAAACAGCCTCCCCAGCTTGTCCGAGGGGATGCCAATGCCGGTGTCGCGCACGGCAAACCGCAGTCGGACTTCACCCGGTGCTTCCGAGACCACACTCACGCGGATAGCGACCGATCCCGCAGGTGTAAACTTGATGGCGTTGGCGGTCAAGTTGGTGAGAATCTGGCGCAAGTGTCCCGGATCACCTTGGAGATCGACGGGAACCTCCGGCGTCACCACGCATCCCAGCACCAGTCCTTTCTGATGAGCTTGCTGAGACATCATTCCCATAAAATCATCCAGCAGGGCGCGCAGACTGAAATCCTGAGTGTGGATCTCAAGTTTCCCAGCCTCCATCTGGGAAAAATTGAGGATGTCATTAAGTAGCGCCAGCAGGGCTTTGCCGCTGGCGTGGGCGGTATTGGCGTAAAGGCGCTGGTCTTCGGACAGGTTTGTTTCCAGCAACAGACCGACCATGCCCAGAATACCGTTCATGGGCGTGCGGACTTCATGGCTCATGTTGGCCAAGAACTCACTCTTGGCGCGGGCGGCGACTTCGGCGGCTTCCTTGGCTGTTTTCAACGCCTTCTCCGCCAGCTTTTGCTCGGTGACGTCGCGGATAATCCCCACCGCATGCCATGCGCCGTTGAGTTCAATCGCTGAAAGCGAAAGCTGTACCGAAATCCCCTTCCCATCCTTTCGCCGCCCTTCCAAATCAAGCGTCTTACCCACAGCGTCTCCATGCCCCGTGCGCAGAAACTCCGGGAAGGCGGCGTTGTGTGCTGCGTGATATCGCGAGGGGGCGATAAGGGAATGCATCATCTGTCCGATGACTTCGGTTCTCGTGTAGCCGAAAATGCGCTCAGCAGCCGGATTCCAATAGGATATCCGGCCTTCCGGGTCCATCATCAGTATGGCATCGTATGCTGAATCGGTGATGGCGCGCAGGCGGATTTCGCTTTCGCGAAGCTCCTTATCCGCCAGTTTGCGCTTGGTGATGTCATGAAATCTCCAGATTCTTCCGTAATATTTTCCATGCTCGCCCAAGACAGGCGCAGAATACCGCTCCAGAACCATTCCGTTCTTGAATTCGATTTCATCACGGCTGATCTCATTGCGGTGATTATAGAGATAATGAACTTTTTCAAGAAATAGATCGGGGTATTTGGTCAGTGTTACAACATACTTGAGCACCACGGTGTCATCGTCATCATCGAGAATATGCTGGGGAAAATTGAAAATCTCTATGAATTGCCGGTTCATAAGAACCCGTTTCTGATTCTCATCAATCACCAGAACTCCGTCGGGAGACGCGTTTGTCTGCGCCTCAAGCAAAGCCGCCCTTTCTCGCAACAATTCCTCCGTTCGTTCCCGCTCGGTAACATCCATGTCCACCCCCCGGTAACCAAGCAACTGTCCTTGCCGGTCGAGCAGCGGCGTGCCACTGGTTTCCAACACGACAATACGCCCGTCCCGATGAACGCAGTGGTTGCGGAACCGGACAAACGGCAACTTGGAATTGAAAAACTCCTGGCCAGCTTGCTTTAACGCCTCCTTTTCTGTGGGCAGACATAGATCGTAGTAGTGAAGCTTCCCCACCAGTTCTTCTGGGTGATAACCCAGGATATTCTCGACGACCGGGCTGGAATAGGTGTAAAGCCCGTCCGCATCCACTTCCCAGACCCATTCGCCCAAATGCTCGGCGATCTGCTGGAATCGTTCCTCGCTGGCGCGCAGCAACTCTTCCGCCTTAAGACGCGCCCGCCGTTCGTCAGCCTCCTGCAACGCCCGTTCAACCGCTGGAACCAGACGCTCAAGCCGATGCTTGAGAACGTAGTCGGTCGCGCCCAACTTCAAGCACTCGACCGCCTCATCTTCGCCCAGATTGCCAGAGAGGAAAATCACAGGAACCAAGGGGTGCTTCTGCCGGGCCAATTTCATTGCGGACTTCCCGTCGTAACCCGGCAGGTTGTGGTCGCACAAAATGACATCAAACGTATCCCTTGCCAGCGCCGATTCGAAGCCCTCCTTGCCATTCGCCAGAACAATGTCGCAAGCCAGTCCCCCGCTCTCCAACTTGTGCTGAACCAGCTCCGCATCGCGCGGGTTATCCTCCAAATGCAGCACATGAATCAAGTTTCTCATAATTTCGGGGATTGAGTCAGTGTTTCAGCGTTGAGCATTTTATTCGTGTCAAACTAAGTTGTTGGGAGCATAAAACGGATACGGATAGTAGGAATTTGCGCTGAAACGAATGGGAGCTTGTTCTTTTGAAACAATCGTGGCAAGTGATGATTGACTTTGGCGCACTCTCATTTTTGCATAGTAATAATCAAAACATGGGAAGTCAATTCAAAAGAATCGCGCGCGCCAGAGCCAAACAGGGGAAGTCTCACACGAAGACACAAAGGCACGAAGAGGCAGGGAAGGAACTCACTTTTTTCGAG
>CAIUEN010000487.1 GCA_903898185.1 uncultured Verrucomicrobiales bacterium | reverse complement strand
TGCCAGACACTAAGTATTTCTCCAAGTATAAGCATTTTTCTTTTCTAACCCAGCCGATATGAGAGCGTTAGCATCGGTTGGGTTAGAAAAGAAAAATGCGACTTACGTAAGTTGGTAATTGTCGTTAGGGAGGAAGAGTAATTGTCGTTGTACAGTGGCGAGACTCTAGTTTGCCCCCTATGTTGAGTCTGGATCGACCAGAATATCGTTTTTGGGCTATGCCATTGACGACAGAACAATCAATCTGTAACGCACCCTTGGTAGTGGCAAGGCACCTTGGCCACAAGCCATGGTGGGTACTGTCGTGAAACATAGCCCTATATCGTTTAACCTAAATTCGGCAGTTGCCCACGAGAAAACTGACTTTTTCATTGCGTAGCAAGCCTTTACAACAAAACAGATGCTCACCCTGCGGGTGAACCGAAATACTATTCAAATCTGACGTCATCTCCCTATGAAAATAGGGGGTTTGATCACTTTTCAACTGCCGAATTTAGGTTTAACTGCGCCAAGCTTTGACGCTGAGGTAGCGGGAGCACCTTTACGTTTTTCAGATTCAGTGGCGGCGGATTCATTGCCCAAAGGGAATAACACGAACGCCGACGGATGGGCAGCCCAAAATAGCAAACCAAGCAACAAGAAGAGACAATGTCTGAGCTTATCCGAAAGATGTTTCAGTTCTTTACGTTTACGTCCGCCGAGAAGCGCGGAAGTTGCAGGCAAAATGAGCATCCTAGTCCGTGGACGAATAATCCACACTTGTGCATTCTTCTCAAGTGGAAAAAGCATCCTGCGACCTAGCAGAACTCGGAAACCGCATTCGTGCGGGAAGGTTAGATGCTGGTCTGACGCAGGAAAACCTCGCGCATGAAAGCGACATAGACCGAAGTTATATCGGAAGTGTGGAAAGGGGGGAGCGTAACCTTACATTTTCGATGCTGTGCAAAATTGCAAAGGCATTGGATTGCGATGTCGCAACGCTGACAAAAGGGTTGCCTAGAAAACAATGAAGTTTATTCGCACAGTTGTAGTGTTTGATAGGGGCAACCTGATCGAAAGCAGACAATGGGCAGCAATGCACGATGCCTACGTGAATGCTCTTCGGGGAGTAGTTCATCCCCCTGGTAATGACCAATTCGTCATTCGAAGAAAAATCAGGAAGATCACGGCGGCTGGGATGAAAAGCGATCAGTGGCTTCGCAATGGAGTTGTTCCAATAAAAGACCAGTTTTTGGCAAATCTCAAGAGTGCTGGCTGGCATTCAGAAGAACCGGTCGCATCGATGCAACGCTCCTCAAGTTTTCAAACTCATTTGAATGCCGACATGTGTCTCAAGGAGTATCCAAGTAGGCAGGATTTCCGACTGGACGACAAGGATTGGGACGCCGTAATACAGGAGAGGGTCGGGGATTTTGACTTTTTCACAGAACTTGATGATGGAGTCAGGTGCGTTGTTGAATGGGAAACTGGCAATATCTCTTCAAGCCACCGCTCCATGAACAAGCTTTGCCTTGTACTGATGGCGGGTTTTATTGACATCGGAGTTGTAATCCTTCCAAGCCGGTTGCTCTATGCCCACATTACTGACCGGATAGGAAACTGGCTGGAATTATCCCCGTACCTGCGGCTTTGGCAACATGCTGGTCAGGGGACACAACGTGGTATGTTGGCGGTGACCGTGGTAGAACATGATCAACTCACCGACGATGCCGATGTTCCATTCATATCCCAAGGCAAAGACGGTCGCAGCGCTGAAGGCGCAACAAAGTTACTTTAGGGCATTCAAATCGAGTTCATGATTTGACATTGACGTTTCGATTCGATACTTGCCAATTACAAATCCGTTCTGGGCGCGAAGTCTCAGCGAATGTTTAGTAAACAGACGGTTCTTGTTTTCGTAAAGTTTGTACATGTTCTCTCTATCCTTGTCGATTTGTGTAAATCGATCGCATATGGGGGCGCAATCCAGTTCCATTCCGACCCAACGCCTGCCAAGGATTTCCGCCGCAATATACGTGGTGCCCGATCCGCCAAAGGGGTCCAACACCACAGAACCCGGGTTTGATGCAAGCGACAGTATCCGATCCATAAGCTTCAGAGAGAGTTCATTGGCGGCGCGACGCTTATATTTCTGGTGACGAACTGGCGGGATATCGGTCCATACGTCGGTGAGGCTTACCCCTTTTGGGTTCATCTTGTCCTTGTAACCGCCGTAATCACGCTGCTCGCCGCCACAGTGCCGACAGCAGTCTATTGGCAATCTATCGGGGTGAAAAATCGATGGAGACTTGCCTTTCACAAAGTAGAGCAAAGAATAATTTGAAGGGTAAAGCCGTTTAGGTATTGGTAAACAATACTTCATATCTACCGTAATCCAGTGACGGAAAGTCAGGCGATCCATCAGAAAAGCACCGAGTGGCAAATTCCATTTAGGAAGATTGTAGAGGAAAAGGCTGCCTCCAGTCTTAAGAATCCGCACTAGTTCGGTGGCCCAACAGCGGCACCAGTCGAGGTAAGCAGCTTCCGGTAGATTATCGTCCATTGCTGACGAATACGACTTCCTGAGATTGAATGGCGGGTCCGCAAACGCCAAGTCAGCGGATGCGTTAGGCAAAGACTTCAAGATATTGAGACAGTCGCCCTCGTAAAGCTGTCCTAGCTCTGTTTGGAGTGCCGAAATGGGTAACATAGTCATCATTTTGTGCTTTCGTTCAACTTATTCTTACGTTAATCTGAATCCTAACGATGCTTCAACATAACATTCGTAATAGGCTTTTTCATAGTAATCTCGAGATGCTTCCGCAGATGAACGAGATTTATGAACTGGAACTCGCATTTGCAGAATCGCAGGCACTCAATGATACCGATCTCGTCGAGCGAGGTGCGTACTTTGCGTCCGTGAATGGAGTAGCAACCAACCACTTTAGACTGTGTTGCGGCGAGGTTCTCCATCTTCCTGACGGCACCGATCAAAAGAGAAGACAGTTTTTCGAGAGAAATCAGTTTCGGACGGGTTATGCAACGCATGGGTTGTTTCCTTACCGAGGCAAGTTTCATCCACAAATGGTTAAGGGAATACTCAATACAATGGGACTCAGGCCAGGAGATCTGGTCCTTGATCCGATGATGGGATCAGGGACGACTCTGGTTGAAGCTGCGATCATGGGCATTGATGCAGTTGGTTTTGATGTTAGCCCCTTTTGTCAGTTCATGACCTCAACTAAGTTGGATTCGTTAACCGTTTCAATGGAGTGGTCGGAGGGAGCAGTTACTGAAAGCGCTTTACTTTTTCGATTTTTCAAAGAACTTAGCGCAGGAAAGGTGCAAATTCATGATTGTGAGCACCACTACTACCCAACCGAAACACCTCAAGGTTTTCCCTCCGAATGGTTTGAGCAAAAGGTCTGGAACATGTTGCTCCTCGCCTATTTTGATAGCGTTGGCTTTGCGGAACGAAGTTCGAAACAAACGCCAGAATTTCAATTCCACGGCATTCTGGAGCGCTATGTGGCAGTAACCCGGAAATTCCAGAATAGGATGGCTGCGCTAGGCCTAACCATGGGCAAAGCAACTGCTTATCAGGGGGATGCGCGTTCAATTCCGCTACCAGACTCGTCGGTAGACGGGATACTCTTCTCACCGCCTTACAGCTTTGCTGTGGACTACGTTGAAAACGATGCGTCGCACCTCAGGTTGCTTGGAGCAAATTTGGACGATTTGCGAGCGCGCATGATTGGATTGCGAGGGATATCTTTTCGACAAAAATATGATTCTTACGTTACAGATGTCCAAAAAGTCTTAACGGAGTGTGATCGAGTGCTCCGTTCTGGACGCTTCTGTGCAATTGTTATTGGGACAAATCGTAATCAGTTGAGCAAGGCATTAGGCATCACCCCAGATAAGGTTGACGGACTCGATGACTTGATGATCCGTCTGGCCAATTCTATTGGCATGAATCTTGTTCATCGTTTTGAACGGCGCATAGTGGGGTTGGCAAATACTATGCGCGAGGAGGATATCCTGTTGTTTCTTAAGCAGAATTAGTCCAAGCCGAACAAAGCTCAGTTTCTTGGAGTGAGAGATTAGGGGGCAAACTAGAGTCTTGACATGTGGTCGGAACTGGGGGTGGCTGTTTTTCATGCCGCGCAAACTGAGAGTTGAGTATCCCAGAACCGTTTATCATCTGATGAGCCGGACAAACGGAAAGGGGAACATTTTGAGACAGATGTGGATGGGTGTGTGACCGGAAAGTAACCGGACTTTCGATTTTATGCAGACGAAACCTCATGCCGGAGGCATGAAAGCCTGTAGCCAATGGTTGAGCGAAGCGATACCACCAGAAGATGTCAGCGGCGGCGTGAAAACGGATGTAAACCGCCAGTCTGAAATTCCCAAAAATTCATGGAACAGATTCTGCTTTACGACCGGTTTTCGAGCCGATCAACGCTCGGTTGTGGCCTTTTCCACGAAGAATGGAAGAAGGAAGAAGGTTTTTCATTAATCTTTGGAAGAAAACGAACTGCGGTCTTGGGAATTTCAAACCGCCAGAAATCATCCAATTTCATTCCGCCGCTGACAGAAGAGGATGCCCCGCACGACGGCATCCCGAAGGGATGCCAGCAGCAGCGCTATCAATCCAAATACTGCTCGTCGAACTCGACGCCGGATTTTCGCAGAAAGGCCACCCACTCTTCTCGATACGTTTTCTTCCGATGGTGCTCCTGCTGATTGGTGATGCAGGTTTGGAAGGTTGTCATCGCTGTCACCCCTGCCCGGGGTGCGGTTTATTTTGAATCGTTAACCGGTGGTGTCGCTTCGCTCAACCACCGGCTACAGGCTGGGAAGCCGCTGGCTTCCGGAGTGGGAAGGTTGGCCATTTCGGATTGGGTACGGTGTCTGGCATGGAATGTATTATATCCAACTCGATATGATAGACCACAAAAAATCAGTCCTGCTTGACTTTGGCGGAAAAACCCCAGAGCTTCCTTAAAATTTCGAATGAGCATTAACAAAGGCACTCTGGATGAGTTGCGAATAGATCGGAACCGGGCGACGCGCTCCCTGCCGTGGAGAGGCATCGGCATTACCGCGCTGGTTCTGGTGATTGGGGTTGTCGTGTACGTCTTTTGGAGCAATCGCAAAAAGCCGGCGCTGGTGCGGGTGGCAACCGTCCTTGAAACATCAAGCAACCCGAACAGCCAGCAGACTGTCCTCAACGCCTCCGGCTATGTCACCGCCCGTCGCCAGGCGACCGTATCCTCCAAGGTGACCGGCCAGATCATTGAGGTTCTGTTCGAGGAAGGTCAGCGAGTCGAAGCCGGCCAGGTGCTGGCTCGCGTGGATTCCTCCAATATCAAGGCCGGACTTCAGTTGGCGCAGGCGCAGGCACAGTCGGCAAAAGTGGCCATCGAAGAAACCCAAGCCCAACTGGCGCAGTCGGAAAAGGATTTGAAGCGCAGTCTGGTCTTGGCGGAACAGCAGATCAACAGCCAATCGGATGTCGAACGCGCGCAGTTGGACGTGGCCACACTCAAAGCCCGACTCGCGCGCCAGCAGGCTGACGTTACGGTCGCCGATAAACAGGTTGCCACATGGGATCGGCAGCTTGATGACACCGTCATTCGTGCTCCGTTCACCGGGATCGTCATTTCCAAGGCCGCGCAGCCGGGCGAGATGATTTCCCCGTTGTCCGCAGGCGGAGCGTTCACCCGAACCGGCATTTGCACCCTGGTCGATATGGCGTCGTTGGAAATTGAGGTTGATGTCAACGAAAACTATATCAATCGCGTCGTGCCAGGACGGCGCGTCGAGGCGGCGCTCGATGCCTATGTCGATTGGAAGATTCCGGGCAAAGTCATCGCAATCATTCCGACGGCCGACCGCCAGAAGGCGACCGTCAAGGTGCGTGTCGGTTTTGACCAGTTGGATCCGCGGATGCTTCCAGACATGGGCGTGAGAGTTTCGTTTCAAGGAGCTGACAATGCCGTGGCGACCAGCAAGGTCAATGTGCCAAAGGCGGCCATTCGGAAGGATGATGGACGCGACATCGTGTTTGTGCTGAAAGACGGGCGGATCGAACGCCGCGCCGTGACCATCGGAGCCGAAAGCAATGGCGAGGTTCCCGTCTTGTCCAATTTAGTCGGCGGCGATAAAGTAATCATAGAAGGGCCGCAAGATTTAAAAGACGGCGATCCAGTCAAAGAAAAGAAAACATGAGTGCCAGCGACAACGTTCTTGTTCGGGTGAGCGGGGTGGACCGGGTGTTTCACCGTGGCTCGGAAGACATTCACGTCCTGCAAAACCTGGATATGGAGGTGCGCTCGGGAGAGTTCCTGGCGTTGATGGGGCCATCCGGATCGGGCAAGAGCACGCTGCTCAACATGATCGGCGGCCTGGACCGGCCAACCAAGGGAACGGTGACCATCGGCGGCGACAGCATCAACGCTCTCTCGGACCGCGAACTGGCCGCCTGGCGTTCACGGCATATCGGTTTTGTATTTCAGCTTTATAACCTTCTGCCGACGTTGACAGCCGAGAAGAATGTTGAGCTTCCTCTTTTATTGACGCCGCTCACCAAAGCCGAACGCAACCGACATGTCGAGGCTGCGCTGACCGTCGTGGGACTGGCTCACCGAACGCGCCATTTTCCCCGCCAGCTTTCGGGCGGCGAACAGCAGCGCGTCGGCATCGCCCGGGCCATCGTGGCTGATCCGACCATTTTGCTGTGCGATGAACCGACGGGCGATCTCGACCGAAAGGCAGGGGACGAAATCCTGGCCCTGCTCCAGGCGTTGCATCGCGAGCAAGGCAAGACCATCATCATGGTCACGCACGACCCTCATGCATCGCATCGCGCCGACCGAACGCTTTATCTCAACAAAGGCCAACTCACCACGGAGATGTCCGAGTGAAATTCTTCCATCTCATCTGGGCCAATCTGATGCGCAAGAAACTGCGCGCGCTGTTGACATTCCTGTCTATCCTGATGGCGTTTGTTCTCTATGGCTATCTGTGCGCCATCCGCGAGGCGTTTTCGGCGGGCGTGAGTGTGGCCGGAGCGGACCGCATCGTCGTGATGCACAAGATGTCGCTGGTGATGCTCCTGCCTGTCAACTATAAACCGCAAATAGAGCGCATCGAAGGGGTCGATGCCGTGGCATCCTCGACCTGGTTCGGCGGCATGTATCAGGGCGAGGCCAAGAATTTCTTTCCGCAGATTGTAGTCGAGCCCGAAACTTACATGAAGGTTTACCCGGAATACCTTCTGAGCGAAAAGGAAAAGCAAGCGTGGCTGACCACCCGCACCGGGGCGATAGTGGGGCGCAAGACGGCCAAACGTTTTGGGTTCAAAGTCGGCGACCGGGTCCCCATCCAAGCGACAATTTGGAACAAGAAAGGCGGCGGACGAACCTGGGAGTTTGACATCGTTGGCATATTTGACGGAAAGGAGAAAGGAACCGACACGACCGGATTTCTTTTCCGCTACGATTATTTCGACGAGGCTCTCGAGTTTGGACAGGGACAGGTGGGCTGGTATGTGGCGCGCGTGGCCGATCCTGAAAAATCGGAGCAAACCGCAAAGAAAATCGATGCGCTCTTTGCCAATTCTCCCGCCGAGGTCAAAGCGGATACGGAAAAAGCGTTTGTGCAAAGTTGGGCCAAACAGATTGGCGACATCGGCAAAATCATGGTTGCCATCTTGAGCGCCGTGTTTTTTACCATCCTGCTGGTGGCCGGCAACACGATGGGACAGGCGGTGCGAGAACGTCGCGAGGAATTGGGAGTGCTCAAGGCGATTGGTTTTACCAATGGGGGCGTGCTCGCAATTGTGCTGATCGAGTCTTGCCTTCTGTCCAGCCTGGCCGGAGTGCTGGGGTTGGGCCTTGCGTGGATACTGATTGCTCAAGGAGATCCAACCGGCGGCGCGCTCGCGGTCTTTTATTTTCCCTCTCACGACCTGGCCTTGGGATTTGTTTTTGTGCTGGCGCTGGGAGTTGCGGCGGGGATTTTGCCTGCGATTCAAGCCATGCGACTGAACGTCGCCGATGCCTTGCGGAGGATGTAAAAAAGTAACCACACCAATACGCCATGACCCACTTTCTTAACTCAGCAATTCTCATTATGTGGGGCAGACCTCTGGTCTGCCAGCACCTCGTTATCGAGGT
>CAIUEN010000486.1 GCA_903898185.1 uncultured Verrucomicrobiales bacterium | reverse complement strand
TGTAGCGGGTCAGCGCCTGAAATCGTGAGCACGCTCGTGTTCTGGGGATCAAGCCAGTCGCGCAACCGATCTGCGGATGAAATCCCGTTGTCCCAGGCTGCCGATAACTTTCCATAGCAGTCAGATCCCGTTGGGCTGGAGCAACTGGAGTTTCCACCGGAAAGGGTTCCCACAAGGAAATGCGTGGCAGCATCCCATATTCCAGAGCCGGACGAACCCGGCTCCGTCACGCCGACGCTCCAAAGCGCTTGCCAATGGGTGCCGACGCCCCCGGTGTCGATGCAACTATTGACGGTGGTAAGAGGATTGGAGCAAATGCTGATGGACTTTTCAGCCCCATTGGGATGATGAATTCCCACGGAACTTGCCGGGGACGTGCCGGAACGATCCCAGCCCGAATAGTAAACATTGAAGCCAGAGTCGGGCGTATCCTCCAACTCAACGAGCGCAAAATCCGCATCGTACCTGGCCGCGCGAAAAACCGCGCCGCTTTGGCTTTGTCTCAGCGAACCCCCTCCATGCTCACCACAGACGGGCGACTGGTAATTCCAATAAACAACCACACTGGCGACGTTGTCTGCGCTAAGACCGCAGTGGTTCGCCGTTAGAAAATAGTTGCGAAAGTCGCCACTGGCGTTTGCGATGAGTGTGCCTGTGCAAAAAGTGCTTCCTGAAATGCTGTAGCGGGCCACGCTGCGGACCTCATTGCTCCAACTCGCCGCCTGCGGACAGGCGACATCCATATTGCAGGTTCCGGACGGAGTTGAATTGCTCAGGCCCTTCTGTCGGTGGAAAAGATTCCGATAACCGGCGTTGATTTGAGTGAGGACGATTCGCGGTTCCTTTGCAGCCCCTGTGGGCACAAACAACTCGATGACGGCGGCGTCACCAGGCACCACAGGTGTCCACAACTGGCCGTGTGGCTTGTTGTCCCGAGAAGTATAGGGCCCCTGATAATAGTCTTCGTTTTCCGCAATGACGTGAAGTGTTGCCCCGTCTGGCAGCCAGAAGGTGGTGAACCCCCAATTGAAATCCGTGGCGCCTGCGGAATTGATGCGCAGTCGCCAAAGCTTCCCATCAGGCAGTTGCTCCCAGACACCATCGCTTTCGGGAGTGACCTTGACTTGATGCTCGACGGCAAAACGGAATGGAACCTGGTTTCCCGTCTTCAGGTCTGCCGCAAGTTCCGCTCGGGAATCCGTGGCTTGTAAAGCCAAGCGCGGAACATTCACCAGCGACTGAACACGCCGCTGGATGCTGATCGGTGGCGAGCCCACTCGCCCGAAGGATGGCAATGAGCTCGACCAGATAATGGCAACAGACAAGACGGCAGGCACGAAAGCCCGAAACTGCATTGGGTTTATTGTGCCTTTCAAGGCCGTTTTGTTCGGAAAAACATGGCGTTGTTGGTCGGTTTACCGGTGTCGAAAAACTCAAATGAGTTGGATAGCATGAAATTCGTCGCCGGGAACCAACCGTTTGTGAGGCTCACGTTGGTCGTGGCTTGAATGACATAATTTGTGCCGCTGATACCATAGAGCAGCAGCGTCAGGTTGGTGCTGGTGACCGAATTCAGATCCAGAATCGGCGGATCGGCGGAGAGCTTTAGGGCGCGATAGAAAACCGCCGAAAGTTGCTGGTTGGCGTAATAATCTTGCGCCAGGTTTGTCTGCGGTGAACGCCAGGCAAACAACCAATTGGTCGTGGCGACATTCGTGCTGAAGTACACTTGGTAACCATCACCCGGATTGCCATAAACCCGGAGCATCCGTTGCGCGTTGGTTCCCAAAGAGGATTCGAGCAACGGTTCATTGCCAATCACCACCACGCGACCTCCCAGTCCAAATGTATTGCCGACGGGCGAGCCATCCGACTTCGTGCCTTGAATGTTGGCGATGGTAATCGGTACAAAGGCGGATGAATTGGACATCGCGCTAAAGCTGCTGATTCCAGCCAGCGCCGGCCCTTGCAACACCTGGCCGCTCTTGCTGGCCAGCGTAAAAAAGGTATTCGCTGGGCCGAGTGTTTGAACGCTCACGCCGTCGATGGCAGTATTCGACGACATCAGTGTCCAGTTCGTGAAGCGATTCGTCGGATATGACAGGGTGAAACTCAAGTTCGTCAACGCCACGGTTGAAAGCAAATTCACCGGCACGGAACTGGTCGTCCCGATCTGCATCACGGTCGAGCCGATGCTCACCTGCACGCACTCGCTTACAACCACCGCAAACGTCACCGAATTGCTCAATGTTGGCGCGCCGTTATCCGTAGCCCAAATGGTGATGAGATTCGTAGTGCTGCCTTGGGCGCAGTCAGGCGACCAGGTAAAGTTGCCGTTCGTCGGATTCACAGATGCGCCTGAAGGCGCATTTTGCAGGGTAAACGTCAGGTTCTGCGAGCCACTCGAATTGTCTGTCAGATTGGTCAGCGCCAGATTGTTGCCGACAAGGAGCGTCTGATCTGCAATCGGCGACAGGCTTGGCGGTTGGTTGGTTGAGACAAACGTCATCGCTTCGTAACGACTTGGGGCAGGCTCAAGGTTTCCTGAATTGTCCCGTGCGACGCTGTAGAAATAGTAGTAGTGGCCGGGCTGTCCGTCGTAGATCTCACTGGTTTGCGCAACAGCACTCAGCCAAGCTTGCCACGGCCCGCCGTTGTCAGACACGTAAATGTCGTAGCTGCCAACGCCTGACCCGCCGCTGTCATCTGTGCCGAACCAGCTAACCGTAAAATTCGTCGTCAGCACCGCTGACGGCAGGGTGGCCATCCAGCTCGTGGGCGGAAGGGCATCCACCGTGTTGGTGGTGGGATTCGTATTGATCGGGTCATTTGTATCAAAAACAATCGCCGCTTGGTTGGTGACCGCCGTTCCGGTGAGGACGCTCAATTTCGGTTTGATGGTGTAGGTGAGATAACCTTCGCCAATGTGGTTGGTTGTATTGGGCGGCAAAACTCCATAATCCGCGCTTTCGACCAATTGGCCCGTGTTCAAATCAATGGCGTTGAGCGTCAATGAGACCACGCCGTTCTGCACGTCAATCCCGGCGGTAACATCCACTACAATGTTCGTAGGATTAGGGTAGGGAGCGGCGATGCGCGCTTGATAAAAACTCCGGTTGGCCGGAACCGTTATAGTGATATTGCCAAACACAATTTCACTCACGCGAAATGTGCGCATATCGCAACTTGGATCAAGAATATTGGTAATTGCTATCTGCCTCACGAACGCCATCGCGTTCGAAGCGTTCTCAAACAGGATAGTATACTGCCAGGGTAACTGCAGGCTGACAAATGCCGCAGCAGAATAGCCAGCGGGGCCCACCATTTCGTTTGGATCTCTAGGAGGCCTTGGGCAAGTAGCATCTTTCGGTTGTGAAAGCGATTTCTCACAGGGAGTTTTGTTACAATCGGCTATGCACTTGACCTCATTGATAGCAATAAGACCAAGCGTAGCCCAATAGACCTGTGAAGCAGCTGCTGCACAAATACCATTAATGACAGGTGGCAGAACCGCACAGCCTGCTAATGCGCCGATGTACAATCCATTCGCAACCACCGCTTCAAGCGCAGCACTTGCTATACAAATGGCTTCGCACAGAACCGTACTTAGATCCTTGACATTAATGTTCCGCGCAGGCATGAGAGCGTCCACTTGCTTGCCTATCGGCGATGGCAGGATGGCCAAATCATTTGGATCCAAAACACCGCCTTTGACAAGATTACGTGCGAAAAAGAGTACCCACTCATTAGTGTCGGCCAAAGCGGCTACAAGGCTGGACGGCAAAACCCGTGTGTTTGTTGTTATTAGTCCAGAAGTGCTCGTACTAGTGTACGTCAGCGCTTCTGGATTAGAAATAATATACTTGCGAAGAACCTCAGCTTTGTCCGCAACAAGGTTCAGGTAGTCCAGTTTGGATTGAGTTGTCGGAATCACATGGTAGAAAAACCCCTGAGAACCAAAACCTGTTACAACGAAAGAGAAATCGAGAGCACTGCTTGGAGATAGGTCACGTGTTACAAACATGCATGAGCCGACCTGGTTGTCAGTGGAATTGGTTGCAGAAAAGAGCACGCCCGTTGGCACCCTCAGAATAATCGGAAAAGAATCGCTCACTGCGACTCCAACAGTCATGTACTGAATATCTACATTACCGACATTGATTACTGAACCATTCCACTCGAATGGCAAGCCGACGCGAGGCTTGTTGTTTACTTGCCCAGGAACCACCTGTGCCACCAAAGGCAAAGCAGCCTCAATGCTTAACGCTTGCGTTAGTGTAGTCAATTGCTTGTTTGGGTTGGTCAGCACTATGTCGTAAATGCCATGAACAGCATTGGTGAACACAAATCTCGCCTTGACCGACGTCGCATCAACAAAGAAATTCGTCGTAGCAAAGTAAATGTCTGTGCCTGACACAAGTTGAACCGTAGCGCCGTTTTGGAACTTGGCACCATTCAGCGTAATCGTCACCTGCCCATTATCGCCAATGTGATTCTGACTCACACTGCTGATGGCAAAAGGAACGATGTTTGCTTGCAGCGTATAGGCCAACGGGCCACCCGGCTCATTTCCACCCCGCACCATAATGTAATACCAACCGGTCTGGGTGGTCGGAATGTCAATTTGCTGATTTGGCGACAGCGGGTTGCTGTAAAGGAAGTCGTAATTCCCCAGATCGGGAACCGCGCCGTAGCGAACGAAGAGTTCGTTGAAACTGTTCGTGGAAGCTCCGGTCAAGATGACGCGCACCGTTTCGCCAGCGGGCACGTTGAGTTTGTAATATCGCGCTGAGCCAGTGGTCAGTTGGTTGGTTACCGATTGCCCAAGGACAAGGATCGGCACATCCACCTCTATTGTGTTTACGGACGCCGCAAAATTATTTGCGAGATTGGTTTCTCGCACTGTGTTGCGAACGTCCGTGCGCACGAGTGCGTGATATGAGCCTGGTGTTAATGCTGGCAGCGGACCAGTCCAGGAATCAGAGTAAGCCGCCGAGGCAGCCAATCCGCTGTGATTGTGGCGTGTCACTTGCACCGCGTTGATGTCCCAGATTGTGTTCGTGGAGAGATAAACCGCATCGGTCCATGTGCTGGGAATACTGTTGCTGCTGACGTTGCGAACGTTCCAGCCGATAGCCACCGTGTCGCCCGGAACGGCGACAGCAGGGTCGAGGGTGACATTGGTGGCCGCAAGATCGGCGGTCGGCGGCAGGCTGACGATCATGGCAGAGGGGTTCCAGCCAAGGCTGTCATTGTAACCCAGGTATTCAAAGAGACTCCCCGCGCTATCCGCCAGCACGAGAATGTAGTAGGGGCC
>CAIUEN010000485.1 GCA_903898185.1 uncultured Verrucomicrobiales bacterium | reverse complement strand
GGTTTTCCAACCTGCGGTGCGCGTCGGTAATTCCAGCGGTTATCTTGCTACCGACGCTTTGCCGACTGGAAAGTCGGCGGAACGGCAGACAAGAATGTCTGCGCTACGTCCGAAGGTCGTTCCCTGCTCTTGGCGCAATAAGTAACATTCTTACCCGTTCACAGTATAATATGGCCGAGTAACGGTTAACCATTACGAATTAAACGCAAATCCCCATGACTATTAGAACTGAAATCCTAAGCCTGATGACAGTGGCTGCAGCCTTGGCCGCGCAGGGTCAAACGAGCACCCCGTCAGCCACCGCCACCGTTAATGCCGATGCTCCCAAGCTCAGCCCCTTGGAACAGTCCATCCAGGACATCAAGAACCCCACACCTTGGCTGTCGTGGGGAGCCGATCTGAGGTTGCGCAATGAGTATTACAACAATGATCGCACGCTCAAGCAAGATAAGGCCAATCATGAGCAGGATTATTTTCGGATTCGTCCGCGCCTCTGGACCTCAATCACCCCGATCAAGGATTTGAGCCTCAATGCCCGGATCACGACTGAAATGCGCGATTATGTCGATCCCTCAGATTCCAGCGCTTTCAATCTGAACAAGAACCCCGCTTGGTCCAGCTCGACCAAGGGCTATTACGGATACGATTGGGCTTATGGAATCATCGACACCTTGAATATCAAGTACAAGAACATCGCCGATTCTGGAGCCACCCTGACCGTTGGACGCCAGGATATGATGCTCAACGAAGGTTGGCTTACCGGCGACGGCACCCCCTTGGACGGTTCCACGACCGCTTATCTGGATGCTGCCAGGTTGACGTATGACTTCAAGGAACAGCACACGACCGTTGATGCGATCGGCCTGCTGCAATATGCGCGCCCCGACGCTTGGCTTCCAACCATCAATGAGCAGCACCGCGCCGTTGCCGACCAAAACGAAAAGGGCGGAATTCTGAACATCAATAACACGACGATCAAGGAAGCCAACGTGGGCGCTTACTTCATTTACAAGAATGATAAGCGTCTGACGATCAACCCGCCGCTGGGAGCCAATGGCGACAACGCTGACATTTATACCACCGGTGCGCGTGTCAATGGAGTTTGTGCCGACCATTGGAAATATTCGGTCGAAGGCGCCTACCAGTTCGGTCAGCGACGTGATCCGGTTCTTACCGATGCATTCTTAGCGAACACCTACCGCGACATCAGCGCCTTTGGCGTCAATTCCAAGCTCTCCTATTTGTTCAATGATTCGATGAAGAATACCGTGGGCTTGGCCTACGAATTCCTGAGCGGCGACAATAAGAATACCAAGAATGACGAAATGTTCGATGTTCTCTGGGGCCGTTATGCTCGCTGGACCGATCTCTATACCTACGTATATGTCAAAGAAAATCGACACATCGGCGCATACAACAATTATCACCGGTTTGGGCCGACTTGGACTTTGACTCCTGTCAACAAGCTTGATGTCAGCCTGACCTACAATGTGTTGTGGGCTGACCAGACGACGCCGACACGGAACAGTGACAACGCTGCGTTTGCTGGCGGCAGCTTCCGTGGCCAATACATTCAATCGCTGTTCCGCTATAAGTTTAACCAGCACGTCGCGGCTTTGCTGCAAGGCGAAGCGTTTGTGCCCGGAAACTTCTACGCCAGCAACAAGCTGATCAGCTTTATTCGCGCTGAACTGAGCTTCACATTCTAAGGTCGTTAGCGAATCATCTTCATTCAAACCCGGACCGGGCAATCGGTCCGGGTTTTTTGCGTAAATGAACATTCCGGTCGCGCAAACCGTCCAATAGGCGTATGTTTGAGTTGAGTTAGTTATGAAAAATAGAATTGTTTGTAGTGTGGGTTTGTTTGCGTTGTCTGTATTTCCAACCTTTGGACAGGAAGCGCAACGCCCGGCGACCACCGCTTTGGCGGCGGAATCCCGTCCTGCGGACGCGGCGCTTTCGTCCAATGTTTCACAAGTGCTCAAGCTGGCCCAGTCGGGCGTCAGCGATGATGTGATTCTCGCCTACGTCAAGAATTCATATTCCTTTTACAACCTGTCTGCGGACGATGTGCTCAGACTCAAGGACGCTGGATTGTCGTCGCCGGTTCTCTCGGCAATGCTGGCTCACGACAATGCCTTGCGCAGCCAGCAGGAAGCCCAAAAACGCACTGAAGTGGCCTTAACCCCGCCTCCAGCACCCGCGCCAGCGCCGGCCACAACACCCGCGCCAGCTCCAACCGTGACCGTTGTGACCCAGGCCGCGCCGCCGCCGCAACGGATTGAGTATATTCCCGTTGCCCCTGGCCCCGACTATTATTGGGACGATGGTTACTGGTCATGGCGTGGCAATAGCTGGGTATGGATCGGCGGTTCATGGTCGTTCCGCCCCGGCTTTCGCGTTTGGATTGGCGGCGGCCCACACTGGGGTGGCCATTGGGGTGGCCACGACCACTGGCACCATCGGTAATAGCGCAAGAATACCCAATATGCAGTGGATGGTTTGTGGCTGAATATCCAATATCGAGCAAGGAATTTCCAATGAGGAAGTAGATCAAACTGATAATTGCTGTGTGCGACTCAGCAGTTTTCATTTTGTGGGGTAGACCTCTGGTCTGCCGGTTGCGGTGCCTCTGGCTCCGCAGGGACTCGAAAACTTCGTGCGTCGGCAGATCAGCGTTTTTTTCCTTCCTTGCTCATAATGAGAATTGCTGTGTGCGATAACGTCACTCTTGATGCCGCCTCACCGGACGAGATAAAAACCGGAGGGGCTGGCATGAGAGTTGTGTTCGGTTTTGTCAGAACGCCCTTTGGCGAGTCGCTTTTAGGCGAGACAGCAAGGGGGATTTGCCACTTGGCATTTATCGACAATGAGAATCATGCGGGCGCTCTGGCCGAACTTCGGTCGCAATGGCCCAGTGCTGAGTTTGCGCAAGACGACACCCATGCGGCGAGGCTGGCCTTGGTTGTGTTCCGTCACCCGTCAGACCAGTCTCAGCATCCTGTCTTGAGAGCATTTGTCAGGGGATCGACGTTCCAAGTCCGTGTCTGGAACGCCCTTCTGCGGGTGCCCCCCGGCGCACTCGTCACGTATGGAGGTCTGGCCGCTGCCATCGGTCAACCCAACGCGGCTCGCGCTGTTGGCTCAGCCGTGGGGAGCAACACTATCGGCTGGCTGATCCCCTGCCACCGTGTGATCCGTAAAACGGGCGGCATCGGTAGTTACCGCTGGGATCCTGCGCGCAAGAGCGCCATGATTGCATGGGAGAAAGGCTGATCGTAACTGGTATGCCTGTGCCCCGCATTCTTCTTTAATCTGTGTAAATCTGCGTCATCTGCGGATTACTCTCCAATTACAGAGAGTTGTCCGCAGATTGCGCAGATTTTCGCAGATTAGATGGAAAGGTTCTTATGTTCATAATTGCTACTGTAAACGGGGAAGATCGTTCATTGTCCCGGTGCAAAAGTAACATTCTTACCCGTTCAAAGTATAATTGGGTCGCTCTTCAAAGCATCCACTTTCCAAGTTTGACTTTTCACGCAAAAAGACTTACCTGTTCTATATGGTAAAGACTTTAGTATCCAGTAAAGGCCAAACGACAATACCAAAACAGTTTCTTAAGAGGTGGAAAACATCCAAGGTTCTTTGGGATACACTGCCTGACGGCAGCGCCCGTGTTTCACCACAACCCGACATCATGTCGCTGCTTGGAAGTGCTGCCAGTGACATCCCCTACAATCCTGACGAGAAAAAATTAGCACGCCAAGCCATCGGGCTTAACGCCGCCCAAGAAGGGATGGAGCAATGACCCAACGCATTCGGGTTGACGCGAACGTCATCTTGCGGTTTTTGCGCAATGATAATCCCAAGCTAACTCCTCTGGCCGCCAATCTTTTCAAAAAGGCTGGTTCTGGAGATGTCGCCCTCTTTATCTCCGCAGTAACGATAAACGAAGTGTTTTTTGTCCTTACTTCCCTTTATAAACTCTCTCACCAAGAGACCTCTAAAATCCTGCTTCCCTTCGTGCGAGCGGGCGTTGCCGACTTTGAAAACCTTGATTGCCTCATTGACGCACTCAAAAGAGCAATCGACGAGAATGTTGATTTTGGAGACGCCTACCTTGCGGCAGAAGCCGCCCAAGCCGGCGACCTGGTTGCCTCGTTCGACAATGATTTTTTGAAGTTTAAGGACATTCGGCTATACGACCTCAATGGCAAAGCCTAAAAAACTTTCAACTTCTTCCCCTTTGCGTCTTTGCGTCTTTTGTGGTTGGAAGATTGTTATCCGCAGATGACGCAGATTAACGCAGATGAAGAACAAGGCATTCATACTTTGAACGGGTAAGAATGTGATATCCCGCATCCCTGCCCATATCAGAAAAATGTGAGGTGCGCACCGGTGGAGAGTTTGATGGCTTCCCTACCAGCAATTCTCATTTTGAGCAAGGAAGGGGAAAAATGATGATCTGCCAGCGCACGAAGTTTTCGATTCCCTGCGGAGCCAGAGGCACCGCAACTGGCAGACCAGAGGTCTGCCCCACATAATGAGAATTGCTGCTTCCCTACTTCATTATTGGACATTCCTTGTTCGATATTGGATATTCAGGCACAAACTTTCCACTGGAACTGAATTCGGGTTGGAACGTTTTTTCACTTCATTATTGGACATTCCTTGTTCGATATTGGATATTCATTCCCAGTTATTTGTTTTTATGCCCCCGAAAACCACAGAAAAAGCCGCTGATTCCAAGAGCACCGATCCCAAGTCCGGTGAAACCAAAGCCACCGAAGCCAAATCTGCTGAAGCCAAGCTCTCCGCCGCGCGTGAGCGCGACTTGGAGTCCGCCATTGCATCAATTACCAAGGCTTATGGCGAAGGCAGTATCATGCGCCTGGGCGACGCCCGTGCCAAGGTGGCCATAGAGGTCATCCCGACCGGCGCGCTTGCGGTGGACTTGGCGCTGGGTGTTGGCGGTCTGCCTCGTGGCAGGGTGATCGAGATTTTCGGGCCGGAATCTTCCGGTAAAACCACCTTGATGTTGCACGTCATCGCCAACGCCCAAAGTGCCGGTGGCTTGGCGGCGTTCATCGATGCCGAACATGCTCTCGACCCCGCCTATGCGAAAAAACTTGGGGTCAATCTTGACGACCTACTCGTGGCCCAGCCCGACAGCGGCGAAGAAGCGCTGAGCATCTGCGAAACCCTCGCCCGAACCAACGCCATTGACGTCATTGTGATCGACTCTGTGGCGGCGTTGGTGCCAAAGGCTGAGTTGGAAGGTGAAATGGGCATGGCGACCATGGGCATGCAGGCTCGCTTGATGAGCCAGGCACTTCGCAAACTCACCGCCATTCTTAACAAATCCAAGACCACCTGCGTTTTTACCAACCAGTTGCGCGAAAAAGTCGGCGTCATGTTCGGCAACCCCGAAACCACTCCTGGCGGCAAGGCGCTCAAATTCTACGCCAGCGTACGCATCGACATCCGCCGCCGCGACACCCTCAAAGACGCCGCAGGCAACGCCATGGGCAATGCCACCAAGGTCAAGATTGTCAAGAACAAGGTCGCGCCGCCCTTCGCCGAGGCCGAATTCGAAATCATCTACAATCACGGGATCAACAAGGAAGGAAGCATCCTTGATGTCGGCGTAAGCTCCGGTGTGGTCGAGAAAAAGGCGCGTGGCTGCAATTTAACGGAGAACTCATTGGCCAAGGCAAGGAAGCCGCCCGCCTTGCGCTGGTGGAAAAGCCCGATCTGGCCAAGAAGATCGTTGACGCCATCATGGTCAAGCGCAACGGCCCCGCGGAAGTTGCGGCAGCGTAATATACATGTGAGAGTAACCCAAGGCGGCGCTACGCTTGCCTTGGGCTAATTTCTTACTGCCATTTCCTAGCGTCGGAAACGCAGATCCCGTTACGCGCTCAAATGGTGAGTTACGTGCTGGTCACACACCGCAGCCCACTTCAGACCTGCGAACTTTTTTGTTTGCGCGGTATCAATGTGTTACCGGAAAGCCGTGATTTTTGCCGAACGGCGTTGGTGGCGAATTTGTGGAGTTGGTTGGTGACCGCATTGAGGCGGTTTCTTGCCGGAACGCACTTGTATCAAGGGGAAGGCTCACACAAAGACACAAAGGCACGAAGAGGCTGAAAAGGAAGTCTCTTTTTTCGATCCTGTTTAATAAGCACAAACTGCGGAGGGGTGTGTGACCGGAAAGTAATTTTGTGGGGCAGGTCTCTGACCTGCCAGTTGACGGAGTCTCTGACTCCGTGGATTGGCTCTGGGGAGATGCGGATTCGATGGGTCAGAGCCCCATTCAACCGGCAGATCAGAGGTCTGCCCCACAAGGTTACTTTCCGGTCACACCCCCGATTTCTTGCCGCTCCGCAGTTTGTGTTTATTAAACAGGATCGAAAAAAGAGAGTTCCTTCCCTGCCTCTTCGTGCCTTTGTGTCTTTGTGTCTTTGTGTGAGCCTTTTCCTGGTTGCCTGTTCAACATTTGCCGCGCTTACTGCAAAAAAGTACGCGTTCACTGCATTGTTGGTGTTTCTGACTCAAACTTGGGCTAACTGTTTCCAGTGCTCACGAAAGCAAAACGCATATTTTCGGAAGTTTTCAACTCGCGTTTAGCGGCTGGATTGCCGCTGGTTATTCTTGCCGCCGGAGCGCTGCTGACCAGACAAATGGTCGGGAGCGCCAAGCGCGAGCTGTGCGCCGGTCAGCTTGAGCGGGCGCGGCTTGTGGCGCAGGCATTGGACCTTGGCAAGCTCAAGACCCTGACGGGTGCGGAGTCGGACACCCACTTACCCGTCTATCTGCGGCTCAAGGAACAGCTCGCCACCGTGCGTTTGGCTACCCCGCAATGCCGGTTTGTTTCTCTCTTGGGCCAACGGGCCGACGGTGCGCTGTTCACTTTCGTGGATAGCGAAGCGTACGACTCCAAAGACTGCTCTCCCGCAGGGCAGGTCTATACCGAAGCCCCGGAAGCCTTGCGTATTGCCTTTGGCACCCGGAACGCCTCCACTGAAGGCCCCTACACCGACCGTTGGGGTAAATGGATATCGACGTTGGTTCCCATCATTGACCCAACAACGGTCTTGGAAGGTATGGCCAGCCCGGCTGCCGCCAAGGCAAATCCGAGCATCTGTGCTGGCGCTTACCGAGGCGATGGCAAAGTGATTGCCATGCTGAAGACGGATTTTGATGCCAATGCCTATAATTGGAAGTTGATACGAGCCGCGCTGCCGTCGGCGATGTTGACGCTGGCATTAGCGACGATTGCGCTGATTGGCTCAACGCTGCAGGCCCGACGCTCACGAATCCCAGCCATGCTATCGCCGTGGCAGCGGCATCTTGAACCGGCACTGGTGGCCGCGACCGGTTTGGCTCTGAGCCTGTTTGGTGGCTGGGTGGCTACTCTGACAGGTTTGGCGCTCACCGCCGCGCTCTCCATGGTGATCAGATCGAACCTGCGCCGCCGTGAGAAACTGGAGCGGTTGGTTTTAGAACGGACCCGCGAGTTACGCGAGAGCAAGAATACAGCCTTGAAGAACAACGCTTTGCTACGTTCGATCATGGAAAGTCCGCAGGACGTGATCATTTTTGCGCTCGATACCTGTTACCGCTATACCGCATTTACGCAGGCGCATAGGAAGGCGATGAAGACTATCTGGGGCATCGAAATCGAAGAGGGAATGAACATGCTCGACGCCATCTCAAGCCCGGTTGACCGCGAAAAAGCTCGCAGGCATTTCGACAGGGCTTTACAGGGAAACCATTTCATTGAGGTCGAAGAATATGGTGATCCGCAGCTCTACCGAACCATCTTTGAAGACCGCTATGGCCCGATCTATGGCGATGGCGGCGTTGTATCCGGCTTGACCGTATTCGTGTTAGACATCACAAAGCGCCACCGTGGGCAGGAGGCTTTGCGGGATAGCGAAGTTCTGCAACGCGCCCTACTGGACAATCTTCCAGCCGCAGTTGTCCTTGTGGACTTGGAGACACGGGTCATTGAGCGGGTGAATAATCACGTTGCCGCCCTCTTTGGCAGCACTGTGGATAGACTGACAGGCCAGCAGTGCCAAACGATCTTCACAGCCTGTTCCAATGCAGTAACAGGAGCTTGTGCCGGGTGTGATATACCCTGCACGGAGCATGATATGCTGCAAGCCGATGGCAACCGCCTTCAAGTCTTGCGAACAGTCAAACGCATCCAATGGAAGGGCCGGGCAAAAATGCTGCACTGCTTTGTGGATGTTTCCGAGCGCAAACGAATGGAAGAATTGTTGCGTCAGACCCATGAACGCCTGTCACTGGCCACCCGTGCGGGCGGTGTGGGCATCTGGGACTACGATGTGGTCAACAATCGGTTGGTCTGGGACGACCAGATGTTTCGCTACTATGGCATCACGCGCGATCAGTTCGGCGACGATTACGAGGCATGGATGGCGGGGATTCACCCGAAAGACCGTCAACTCAGCCACGAAGGAATCCAACTGGCGTTGCGGGGGGAAAAGAGTTTCAACACCGAATTCCGCGTACGCTGGCCAGACGGAAGCACCCATTACCTCCGTGCTCTCGCCATCGTAGAGCGTGATGCTTCAGGTCAAGCCTCACGAATGGTCGGCACCAGTTGGGATATCACCGCCCAGAAGCAGGCAGAGGAATTGCTGCGAGAAAGAACGGCTTTGCTTGAGGCACAGACAAACGCGTCTCCTGACGGAGTTTTGGTGGTCGCGCCTGGCAATAAACAGGTTCTTATAAACCAGCGGTTTATTGAGATGTTCGATGTTCCCGAGCATATGCTTTATGACGACGATGACACCCCGTTGCTTAACCATATTGCAAACTTAGCCAAATGCCCCGAGCTATTTCTTGAAAAAGTTCAGCATCTTTATAAGAACTGCAATGAGATCAGCCGTGATGAGATCGAATTCAAGAGCGGAATGGTTGTGGAACGGTATTCTTCGCCTGTCTTGGGCGAGTATGGGAAGAATTACGGAAGAATCTGGAGATTTCATGACGTCACCGAGAGCAAGTTGGCGGAGAATGCGTTGAAAACAGCCAAGGAAGCCGCCGAAACCGCCACCCGCGCCAAAAGTGAATTTCTGGCCAACATGAGCCATGAAGTCCGCACGCCCATGAACGGTGTTCTGGGCATGGTCGGTCTCTCACTGGGGCACGGCTTGATTCCTGCCCGCATTCTGGTCGTTGAGGACAATTTCACCAATCAGCAAGTCGCGATGGGTATTCTCAAGAAACTGGGGTTCAGAGCCGAAGTAGCCATCAATGGCGCCGAGGCTGTAAAGGCGCTTGCAACCTTCGATTACGACTTGGTGCTGATGGATGTGCAAATGCCGGTGATGGATGGCCTTGAGGCCACCAGAGCCATCCGCAATCCGCAATCGAGCACGCTTAACCGCAAGGTGCCCATTGTTGCCATGACAGCCCATGCCATGCAAAGCGACCGTGAGAAGTGCATGCGGGCGGGTATGGACGATTACCTCACCAAGCCGATCGAACGACCTGCTTTGGTTGCGATTTTGGAAAAGTGGGTTAAGACAACAGTATGAACCAGTCTGAAAACACAATCATAAACTCGTCCACAGTTGCGGTTCCACGCGGCAGTATTTGGCAGCCTTGGGCGCTCCTTGCTGGCGGGCTGATCGTCACCACCCTGGCTGCGCATTACACAAAATCTGTGGCCGATGTTGCGGTGCAACGGGAGTTCGATTTCGTCTGCAATGAAATCCAGACCAAGATTGAGGACCGTCTCAAGGATCACGAACAGATACTGCGGAGCGGAGCCGCGTTTTTCGAGCGCTCAGGGGGTGGTGTCAGCCGTGAGGAATGGCGCCGCTTCGTCGAGCGGCAGAACGTTGACCATGAGCTTCCCGGCATTCAGGGCATTGGATTCGCGCTGCTCATTCCCCGGCAGAACTTGGAGCAACATGTTCAGGAGATTCGCGCTCAAGGCTTTCCGC
>CAIUEN010000484.1 GCA_903898185.1 uncultured Verrucomicrobiales bacterium | reverse complement strand
GTTGAATCGTTGAATCGTTGAATCGTTGAATCGTTGAATCGTTGAATCGTTGAATCGTTGAATCGTTGAATCGTTGAATCGTTGAATCGTTGAATCGTTGAATCGTTGAATCGGAGAGATGTGCTGAACCTTCTGCTCAACTCCGGTTCAATTCACGATTCACGATTCAACAATTCAACGATTCCCGATTCAACGACAGCCGAAATCCCCTTGCGCATCGCCCGAAAATAAGTGTTTATCTAGGGAACGGTCGGTGATTCTGTTATAATCGGAACAGCCGCCTTCGACGTTTATGGATGACACAAATGCATTGATCGAACAGCGTAAGTCCAAGCTCGCAGCTCTGCGGAGCAAGGGCATCGACCCGTTCAAGAACAAGTTTACCCCAGGCGAAAAATGCGCCGAAGCGCGAGCCAATTACGTGGAAGGCCGCGAGGTTGCCTTGGCCGGACGCATCACCGCCCACCGCGAAATGGGTAAAAGCATGTTCCTGGACATCAAAGACCAGAGCGGACGCATTCAGATCTACGCCCAGAAGAACGTCTTGGGCGACGAACAATTCGAGGTGTTCAAGCATTTGGACCTAGGCGATTTCCTGGGTGCGCGTGGAACTCTTTTTACCACCAAGACAGGAGAAATTTCGGTAAAATTGGCATCGTTTGTCATTCTTGCCAAAGCCCTGCGTCCACCGCCCGAGAAGTGGCATGGACTCGCCGACACGGAAATCCGCTACCGCCAGCGTTACCTGGACCTCATTTCCAACGATGATGTCAAAAATATTTTTCTCAAGCGCAGTCTGATCGTCAGCGAAATCCGCAAGTTTCTCCAAGCCCGTGGCTACATTGAGGTCGAAACGCCGATGATGCAGGCCATCCCCGGCGGCGCGGCCGCCCAGCCATTTGTCACACATCACAATGCCCTCGGATGTAATTTCTACCTGCGGATTGCCCTGGAGCTTTACCTCAAGCGCCTGCTGGTCGGCGGCATCGACCGGGTTTTCGAGATCGGCCGCAACTTCCGCAACGAAGGCCTCTCGCGCAAGCACAATCCCGAGTTCACGATGCTTGAGGCATACCAGGCTTACGGCGATTACGAGTCGATGATGGAACTGGTACAATCAATGGTCTGTCATGTTGCTCAAACCGTGCTCGGAACGCTGATCATTGATCACAAGGATGACGAAGGCAAAATCGTCCGGACCATTGATCTGACTCCGAACTGGAAGCGCGCGCGCTATAAAGACCTGGTACGCGATGCCGTTCATGAAAAAACCGCTGGCAAAATTAACGACTGGTTTGCGCTGGATCCTGCGGAACGCCGCCGCGTCGCCATCGAAGATCTTCAATTGGCGGGCGATATTGCCGCTGGATACGAAGATTTTGAGGTCACCGGCGCCGTGTTTGAAAAACTGATCGAGCCGAACCTGATCCAACCGACATTTGTGACGCATCTTCCCATGGAACTGGTGCCGTTGGCCAAGGCGTCGCCGGAAGATCCGACCACGGTCGAAGTCTTTGAATGCTGCATCAATGGCCAGGAGATTGCCCCCGCTTACAGCGAACAGAATGACCCGATTGAACAGCGCGAACGTCTCGCTCACCAAGCCGGAGGCGAACAGCAGAAATTGGATGAAGACTTTCTTGTCTCGCTGGAACACGGGATGCCACCCGCTGGCGGCATGGGCATGGGGATTGATCGCCTCTGCATGATGTTGCTCGGCCAAGAGAGCATCCGCGACGTGATCCTCTTCCCCCAACTCAAGCCAAAGTAGAGCAGCGCTTCCAGCCTGCTCGGGCCAGAGTAGAGCAGTGCTTCCAGCCTGCTTGGGCGAGAGGGTGAATTGATATTTCGCTGTTCAGACCAGAGGGAGAAATTAGCGTCTCGCTAACGCTCGCCAGAAAGAGGAGCACAGGCAAGGATGCCTATGCTACATGAATAGCTACGATAATTCGATTGCTTTCCGGCGTCAGTCTTGATTCCTTCTCGGCGTGTTTGGACGATTTATCAAGTATTGGCTGCCAACCGTCTTATGGATGGGCGTTATTTTCTGCGCTTCTGCGGATTCAAATTCATCCACCCACAGCTCGCTTTTCTTTAGACCGATCATTCTGTGGCTTTTCCCGCATATCTCAGCGGAAATGTTTGAGCGTCTTCATTTTTACGCCAGAAAGCTCTCGCACTTCTCAGAATATGCCATGCTTGGTGTGTTGTTTTGGCGCGTGCTCCGGTTTGATTCCAGGCTGACAGGCTTGCGCGGACTGGCCGGACAATATCTGCTGGTCGTTCTGCTCTGCTGCCTTTTTGCGGCTACCGATGAATTCCATCAACTCTTCGTGCCCAACCGCGAGGGGGTGGTCTCGGACGTTATGATCGACACAGTCGGTTCGAGCGTCGGAGCGCTCTTTTATTGGGGCTTTCTTCGCTGGTTTCTTAAGAAATGAACTCGCATGAAACGCCCATTCAGCATTGTGGCGTTGCTGTATCTGGCTGGCATCGTGCTGGGAGACTTGCTTCCGGCAAACCTGCCTCTCCTTTTCTTCCTGGGGCTGACATCGGCTGCGGTGGCGCTCTTCTGCGAAAAAGGCCGGAGCGTTCTGCTGGCGGCGGCCTTGGTGTTCGCTGGGTGGTTCAATTTGGCGCGGCACTCGGCGATCCTATCACCCTATGACGTGCGCCTTTTGCTCGGACAGCAGCCCGAAGTGGTGCGTGTTCGCGGCACGCTGGCGGCCTCGCCCATAGAACATATCTTCGAGCGGCACAGCACGGAGTCGTGGCGCTCGACCGCCTTGTTGGAATTACGGCAATTGCAGCGCGGAACCCATTGGCAGTCGGCCTCCGGCAGAATCAGCGTCACCACCCAGGGCATTCTCGACGAGGAGTTTTTTTCAGGGCAGACGGTCGAAATTTGCGGGGTCGCGCGCCCACCGGAACTGCCCGCCGCCCCCGGACTGTTCGATGCCCGGAGCTACCTTCGGCGACAGGGAGTTTATTATCAACTCTCCGCCACCACCAACGACTGGCAAGTTTGGCCATCGGATTCACCTCAGAAAAAACCGTTGGCCGCCCGATTTCATGCTTGGGCAAAGGAGACACTGGCGCACGGGCTTCCGACCGAAGACAAGGCATTGCGGCTGACTTGGACCTTGATGCTCGACTGCCGCGCGCCGATGACACAATTCGTGAAAGAGCCGTTTGTGCGGGCCGGCACGTTTCACATTTTCGCCGTCGATGGCCTGAGGATCGGGATGATCTCGGCGATTCTCCTGCTGTTCTTTCGAGTTCTGCAAATTCCTCGCGAAATCAGCGGTTGGGGCGTTATTCCTGTAATTTGGTTTTATGCTGGGTTGACCGGTTTTCCGGCATCCGCGATTCGTGCTTCGATCATGATGACGGTGGTTATTTTCGGTTGGGCAATCCGGCGTCCAGGCGATCTGCTTAATTCGCTGTTTGCGGCGGCGTTTATTATTCTGATCTGGGAGCCACAGCAAATTTTTATGCCGGGATTCCAGCTCTCGTTCTTGGTGGTTTTTTTCCTGGCGGTTCTAATAAAGCCGCTGGAGCAATCGCTGAAATGGCCTTTTCGTGGCGACCCATTCTTGCCGGATCAGCTCAAATGGCATCCAGCACCGTGGTTAAGCCTGATTATCTGGTTTGGATACGAAACACTTGTAATATCCATTGCTGCGTGGTTTGGATCATTACCTCTGGCGGCTTGTTACTTTCACATTTTCAATTGGATCAGCATTCCCGCCAATTTCCTCGTGGTGCCGATGACGATGCTCGCGCTGGCCAGCAATCTCAGCAGTTTGGCGGTCGGCGCATTTTGGCCCTTCGGCACTGAACTATTCAATCACGCAAGTTGGTTTCTGATGAATTGCATTATTGATATCAGCCAATGGTTCTCGACTGTCCCAAGTGCTTGCTTCAACGTCTCTTCACCATCGCCAATAACATTCATCCTGTTCTATGCGTCACTGGTCATGATCAGCTCGGGATGGTTATTTAAGACTTTGCTCAAACGCCTGGCTTGGACTGGATTCCTTTGGTGCGGTTGGAAGGCGTTCAGCACATTGGAATCCCGGATGCATGTGCTCTCCTTGGAGGGCGGCCATGCGATTTACGTCGCCTCTCCCTACAGATCTGACCTCTTGGTTGACTGCGGCAATGTGCGCCCGTCTGAATTCACCACGCAGCCTTTTCTCCGCGCTCAAGGCGTCAACCACCTTTCCATGTTCTGCCTGAGCGATGCATCTCAACGCCAGATGGGTGGCGTAGCGTTGCTGTCCACCAATTTTACGTTTGATCGCGTGGCTTTCAGTCCAGCAAGAGCGCGGTCACCGGGATACAAACAATTCACAGCGGCGCTCGAAAAGACGCCCAAGCGTTGCCAACTCATTTCAGACGGAGATTCGATCCTGGGCTGGACGGTTCTCAGCCCTGCGTCTTTCACTCGTTTGAAGCCGGCCGATGACAATGCCGTCGTTCTGCGCAAGGAAATCAATGGCGTTTCGGTTCTGCTGCTTTCCGATCTGAGTCGCGCAGGGCAACGAGATCTGTTGGAACGGCACCCAGACCTGCGGGCTGACATCCTCATTGCGGGACTTCCGGCTCGTGACGAACCAGCTTGTGACTGGTTTCTCGACACTGTGAAACCGCGATGGATTGTCATCGCCGACTCCGAAATCCCCGCTCCGCGCCGGGCCTCGCCGAAATTGCGTGAGCGTCTCGCCCGACAATCGGCTTCAGTGATCTTCTGCCACGACGTCGGTGCGCTGACCTTCGTTTTCTCGCCATTCGGCTGGTATATTGAAACCACCGATGGACACAAGGTCTCACTGGAAAAAGCCTTTGCGCCGCCGGTGTCTCCCCAGCTTGATACGTTGGATGAAACCGAAAATTAAGCGTTTTGAGACAAGAAATGATTTTTATGAAAGATTTCCTATTCACGTAGCATAGGCATCCTTGCCTGTGCCCCCTTCTCGGCGAGCGTCAGCGAGACGCTAATTTCCCCTGTGAACAGTTACATGAAAAATTCCCATTATCATTAGGTTGACTTTAAGGGCGATTGAGTATTCAGTCCACTTATGCAGATTGAAAGTTTGAAAGTGTTTTGCGATTTGGCTGAAACCGAGAGTTTCACCAAAGCCGCCCAGATTAGCCAGGTCACCCAGTCAGCCGTCAGCCAGCAGATCAGCGCATTGGAGCGCCAGTTCAAGTCACTGCTGATTGAGCGGAGCAAGAAGAAATTCCGGCTGACTCGCGAGGGCCAGGTTCTCTACGAGTTCAGCAAGAACATTATCCAGTCCTACGACTCGCTTCACAACCGGTTGCAGGAGATCAAAGATGTCATTTCGGGCACCATACGGCTGGCCACAATCTATAGCATCGGCTTGCACGACCTGCCGCCCTACTTGAAAAAGTTTCTCAAGGAATTTCCGGACGTCAATGTCCACGTCGAATACCGGCGCTCCAACCAGGTTTATGAAGACGTCTTGAGCAACGTTGTCGATTTGGGCCTGGTTGCCTTTCCAGTCAAGGACACCAAGCTCGAACTGATTCCTTTGCGAAAGGACGCGATGGTTCTCATCTGCCACCCTCAGCACCCGTTCGCCAAGTGCAAATCAATCAAGCTGAGCCAATTGAGCGGCCAGAAATTCATCAGTTTCGAGCCTGATATCCCCACGCGCAAAGCGATCGACCGCATCCTTAAAGATGCCGGGGTGGAAGTGCAAACGGTGATGGAATTCGACAACATCGAAACTGTCAAACGCGCTGTGGAAATCGAGGCCGGTGTTTCGATTGCGCCCAAAAACACGGTGACGCAGGAAGTGGCCAAACAGACGCTCGTCGAGGTGCGGATTGAAGGTCCGGCAATGGTGCGTCCCCTGGCTGCAATCCATAAGAAAAACAAGGTACTCTCACCCGCAATAAAGCAATTCATCAGCATCCTCAAAGGCTGATGCGTACGTAGAACAGGCATCCTGCCTGTTCAGGGCTCGAATTCGTCCAACGCGGGCGGAGCAAAACAGCATCCCGGAACCGGCAAGATGCCGGTTCTACCCTGAAAATTGAACAGGCATCCTGCCTGTTCGGGGCTC
>CAIUEN010000483.1 GCA_903898185.1 uncultured Verrucomicrobiales bacterium | reverse complement strand
TTTCATGTAACACCAGATGTTTAGCTGTGGATTTCAAATTTCAAATTTGAGATTCAACCCAACAGATCCTTGCCAGATTTGATGTTATTGTTACCTGCCATAATGAGAATGGCTGAGAAATCCATTCCTTGCGTTTCTTAAACAGACTGGCATGCCAAACCCAATCCTCTTGGTGCCTTTGTGTCTTTGTGTCTTTGTGTGAGCCTTCAAAATGGGTGTTTTCACCTCCGCGCGCTCCGCGCCTCCGCGTGAGTGCTCTGAATATCCAATATCCAACAAGGAATTTCCAATAATGAAGTAGGAAGCGGCCATGCCATAATAAGAATTGCTGCCAGAGATCTGGCAGGCTTTGACATTTGGGGCAAAACAGGCTTTAGTTGATTCAGTTGTTTACAAACATGCAATCATTACCTACTGTTTTACTACGTCCCGGCGAAGCGGACCGCGTTCTCGCCGGCCACCCTTGGATTTATTCCGGCTCTGTTCTGCGAGTTACTGCGCCCGCCGCCGATGGAGACCTGGTTCAGGTTAAAGATCATCGCCAGCGTTTTCTCGGAACCGGTTTTATCAATTCGAAATCGAAAATCCATGTTCGCATGCTTTCGACCGAACGAGTGGAGGTCAATCGCGCCTTTTTCATCGAGCGGATTGAAGCCGCGCTGGCCGTTCGTCGCCGACATCTGCCCGGAGCTACGAGCTTTCGCGTGGTCAACGCCGAGAGCGATTTTCTCAGTGGCCTCATTATTGATAAATACGAGGACGTGCTGGTTGTGCAGATTTCGTCCTTTGGCATGGATAAACGCAAGGCGCTGATCGTTGATGCGCTGCAAAAGGTTTTCACTCCGCGCGCCATCTTGGAGCGTAGCGAAGCCGCTTTTCGCAAATTTGAAGGGCTGCCCGACGCCAACGGCTTGCTGGCCGGGGCGCTGGAGGAACCGGTACAGATCCAGTTGAATGGCCTTAAGTTTGACGTCGATATCCTTGGTGGTCACAAGACGGGTTTGTACCTTGATCAGCAGGCCAATTATCAGCTCGTCGCGAACTTGATCAAGGGCGGTCAGGTGCTCGATTGTTTCAGCTTTTTGGGCGGCTTCGCCCTTCACTGCGCCAGGGCGGGTGCCGCGCATGTCCACGGACTCGACCAGAGCGCGGAAGCTGTCGCCGCCGCGCAACGCAACGCGCTGGCCAACGGCTTGGCGGAGCGGTGTTCGTTCGAGACAATCAATGTGTTTGATTGGTTCAAGGCCCAGACGGCTGTGAACCCGCACGAGAAAGTCATTCCCAAGTTTGACGGGATCATCCTTGATCCGCCCTCATTTACGCGCACTCGCGCCGCCGTTGCGGATGCCATGCGCGGTTACAAGGAAATCCATCTTCGGGCGATCAAGTTGCTCAAGCCCGGTGGCACCTTGGCCACGTTCTGCTGCTCACATCATGTGGATGCCGTCATGTTCCAAGAAGTGATCCTTGAGGCTGCATTTGACGCGCGCCGGCTTTTGCGCCGCGTGGCCACCTTCAGCCAGTCTCCAGACCACCCGATACTTCCATCGGTGTCCGAAACCGAGTATCTGAAAGGTTTTGCCTTTGAGGTCGTGCGCTAAAGCTGAGTTGGGAAACCTCACGGCTGATTCAAGATAGCTCTGTTCAACCAGGCCAATCAGAATGATCCCTTGGAAAAAACTGAACGTTTTTCATTCAATATGCTTCTTTTTCGGCATGGCAAATTCGTTTCGTATGCCCGATGCTAATGAGCAGACCGTTCCGTGGCCCAACCGGTTGGCCGTCTCGTCAATAACTGATTTTAGCCCTAACAAACAACAATCCATCGGCAAAATAAACGATGGCACATAGGAAAGAAAACGAACATCTTGAGCACAATCAACATCAATGACCTGACTCAACATTCGCCGCGCAGCCCCCGTTCCCGTCTGGGCGGCTTCGTCATCCTACCTCGCAGCCTTGACAAGGCGCGCGCCAAAGCGGTTGGGAAACTCGGCGAATACGTTTATCCCGGCCCGCTCGACAAGCGATTTCTTGAATTCGTCAAGATTGATCCGGAGGATTTGTATGCCGAGGTTCAGACCGGCAAGGGCGACGGAGAGATTCTGGAATGGATCCAGCAAAACGCTGCCTACAAGCCTGCGCCTTGGGAAATCGCCCAGTGGTCGGCCTACAACGAGGCGCGTGTTCCTGACAGCATCCAGGCAAAGGAACGTGTGCTCAGCGCAGTCACCAAATTAGCCCCCAAACGCGCGGATATTCTGACAGGTTTCGATCTGTTGGAACTGGATGACTACGTTTCGTTCGGCGGCAAAGCGTAATCAATTGTCAGGCCGCGCTCCTTTCCGGAGAGGAGCGCGGTCTTGGAAAACCTATGAGCGAACCGATTTCCCATTCCAGTCCCGGCGAAAAACCGCCCCGCACGTTCACCTGCGAGATCGGTCATGCACTTTATGTCAACGTCATCAACCGCTGCATTGCTGATTGGTTTCCAAGTATTCTAGAATCACCGCAAGAATGAAAGGCTGCGCCGCCCCGGTTCAGCAATTCTCATTATGTGGGGCAGACCTCTGGTCTGCCAGCGCCTCGTTATCGAGGTGCAGTGATTATTGTGCTGACTGTTGCGGTGCCTCTGGCTCCGCAGGGGGGCGAAAACTCCGTGCGCAGGCAGATCAGCGTTTCTCCCATTGTTTGCTCAAAATGAGAATTGCTGGCCCCGGTTACGGAGGCGGGGCATTGATCGTGCGCGTGCGGAAGAATTGGTGGTTGGTTCCGCTAGGCACGACCCATTGTCGCCCGCCTCCCGGAAGCGTGTTGGTTTGCGTGGGCGTCCAATGCTGCAAGTCCGTCGATTGTTCCAAGATGTATTGGTATTGCGTTCCCGCCAAACCGGCAATCGTCAGGTGAAATCGGTCCCCGCTCACAAAGGAATTGCCGAGCCGCCCTTGCAATGGAGAGCCGCCGATGAGCGCCAAGCTGTGATTCCTGCCCGCCGCCACCGCCATTACGTTGGTCAAGTCTGGGGGAACATCTGTATTCCAACTGTTAGGGTCTCCCCACTCGACCACAGTTGAATCAGCTCTTGCATTGGCGTAGAGGCCCAGAAAGGCGGCGAGTGCCACGGCCGCCCATCTGCTCAGCGCAAGCCGGGGCCATAGTCGTTGGCCAAGCGGCTGCTGTTTTCCAGAGCCGGGTTGCGTCCGTTGGGTTGAATCGGCAGACCTAGGCTGGGCGGGGGATAGAGCAGGGATGCGCGTGTTCATAGCTTTGCTTGTGTTGCAGTTTAGTGACGTCCTGAGCATAAGTCTAAAATGTGTTTTGGTTTTCTATCTCAAACAATAAAAGCCATGTTTTTCCGTTCGCACATCTGGCACGGTGTGTCAAATTGTTTTTTAATATTCTTAGAGTCAGCGGCTCTGAGGGATACAATTGCCTGCGTTATGAGGAAACCTGGCCAGCCAACGAAAAAGACTTGAGCTTGAGGCTTTCTTGGAGGGCCTTGGAAATATCATCCCCGGCACCGAGAACCTTCATTGGGTGACATGCTTGCTATCGACGCCAGATCAACCCGGTGTTCAGGCAATTCGATGTTTCCGCTGCTTACCAATAATGTTCTGCTGTGAGGCTGGCACCCATCTTTGGCATGTGTTGCTCTGTCCTATTGCGCCGCCTCAGTGAAATGAATGCTGACTATGCGAATATTGTAAGTAAACTTCTCTGTTTTGTTCATTACGGTGCTAAAATTAGATGTAAGCTCATCTCTTAGCATCAAACTTTGCGGTAAATATACGCATTTGTAAATACTTACAAATAAGACGAATGCGAATAATGCAAATTAATATAGATAATGCACATCATAAGTTGAAATGAAAACTGACTAAATCTATCGAAAAAATATTGATGAATCACTATTACACCAGTAGCTTCATCGACATAGAAGGGTATTAAACCTGCATATAGGGCGATAAGACTTGAATGCAGGGTTGGAACCGGCTGCCAGACGACTGGCATGCCATAAACGCTTGTAACAACCATTAGGAACTGACCAGTCACCTGGAAGTTTTTGAAAATATAATTTTGAAAACAAACATGATGACATCTTTTCGGTCCGCCCTGCGAGGGATGACCCAGTTCAATGCCAGCGAGATAACTTCGGCGCGCGTGCGCTTGCGAAGAGCGATTATCAAGCGAGGTTTCACTGCCGGGCTTGCAGTTTCCCTAGCCACTCCAATCGCTTGGGCTGGTGACGCGGAGGACGCGAAAGCCGAACTTCAATCCCTGCGCGAGCAATTGAAGCAACTGCGGGAAGAAATTCAGTCGATCAAAGGCGCCACAGCTACCAACGCAGCAGCGATCAAATCCGTGTCCGATAAAGCGGTTGTCCGGAGCGACTTGGACGCGCTTAAAGACGTTACTGACGAAGAAATCATCAGAAGCGTTGGATTGTCAGGCGGCAGCACGAGCACTCCGTCAGGCGCAAACAAGGTCAATGGCAACTCGCATATTCTAAATTTAACCGGATTTGGCACGGTCGGTTACACCGCCAACTTGGGGCCTCGTCAAGCCAGCACGGGAGAGGGATTCAAGTTCTCCACGATCGGTTTGACGCTCTCGGGGGATTTGCGTAACGACCCCGCAGTGGATGGCAATTTGAACTACGCCTTGGGTCTGATTGCCACCCCAAACGCCAAAGTGGCATCGGCTGTCACTGTGACCACCACCCCGACCCTGACTACCAGCAACTTGACTTACATTGATCCGAGCACGAAGAGAACCAACACCATAAAAGTGGTTACTGGTGTCAAAACAGCATCGTCATCAACCGCAACGACAGCCAACGCCAGCTATATCAATGTGGGTGACGCCTGGGTCAATTACGACATCAAGACTGCCAAACTGGTGGCCGAACCCGACTGGACGTTATCCCTCAAACTGGGTCAATATCTTCTGCCTTACGGTTTGGAAAACCCTGTGGGGGAGGCCGTCCGTCCGACCATTAACCAAGCTCAATATATCGGCAAGCTCGGCTTTGGTCGAGACCTTGGGGTTACGGCAGTAGGCGGCTTTGATCATCGGCTTGACCCACCCACTGGCGGCACAGTGCCTTTGATCGGATACACACTCGGGCTTTATAATGGATCAGGGCCCAACACTTTAGATGTTAACACCGGTGTGGATGTCTTGGCGCGCGTGGTGCTGACGCCCTTCCCTAACTACTTTTCCACGTTCCGAACGCTTCAATTTGGAGGTAATATCCTGGAGGGCAATCTCGGTCCTTCCAACGGCCAGTTGCCGACAAAGCGGCGTTACGGCGCAGATATTTCCTGGCTGCGCAAACCGTTCCTGATCACCGGTGAGTATGTCCATAGCGATGATGGATTTGACGGGTTCCTCACCAATCGCCTGAACGCTGCTTCCGTAGTCACCCAAGCAGCTTTCCAGAGCAGCGACAACTTTGTGGCCACGGTCTTCTGGACACCCTCCACGCTCCCGGACTTTCAGCCTTGGGTGCGGTTTGACAGGTTCGATCCGACGGCCTACAAAAACACAACTTCTCTATACGGAGCAAACATCTATTCTGTCGGCTTCAATTGGTATATTTGGCAGAAAGAACCGGTCACTCGACGGACCTATGACGTTCCCCAGACAGAACGTGTGGTCAAGTTGCAGGTGGGTTACAGCTATACCGACCAAGAGCACTATAACCCGGCAACCCAGATTAAGAACCAGATTGACGCGGCTCTAACCTTTGCGTTCTGAGACCGCGATATTCAAAACTCCATCTCAGTAAAAAAATGTCACACAAAACCATTGTTGACAATAACAATCAAAAAAGTAAACGTATGAAAGTAAGTCAAGTATTTAAGCAATTAACGGTCGTATCCGCGGCGCTGTTCGCCGCAGTTGGTGTGACCTTCGGAGCAGATACCAACACAGTAGTGGCCAAGGGTGTTGGCGTCGTGCCCAAGGTTCCCTCCAAGACCCGCATAGTCAAAATCCAGCTCAATGAAATTACTGCCGTTGCGGCGCAAAAGGGCTGGCTCAAGGAAGAATATGCAAAGATTAACGCCAAAGTGGAATTGGTTGATCTTGGATCATTAAGCATCTTGGGAGTCGAAGCTTCCATGCTCGACCGTGGAGATTTGCACATCACTTCGCGCATGGCCTATCCAGCCTTGCAACACCGTGCCAACGGGCTGGACGCGGTGGTGATCTGGCAGGGAGTAAATCCTCAGCCACGTAGAGCGACGATTATTGTTCTGAAGGATTCGCCAATCAAGTCGATTGACGACCTGGTAGGCAAAACGTTCGGATCTTCGCTGATCGGTTGCCCCTATTACGCGGGACGAGAGGGGATTAAGGCGGCTGGCCATGATGTCGATACCGATTTCGAGCGGGGAGACATCCGCTTTGTAAATATCACAGGAGTGGCGGGCAATGCCGCTTTCCTGTCAGGCAAGCTTGATGCCTACGGAACACATCCGGGAATAAAAACGATCGCTCCGCTCTATACACAGGACCAGGTTCGCGAAATCTCCGTCGCTGTGCCCGGTGGCACCTATCTCACTTCGGGTGGACGGGCTCTCTATTTTGCCATGCGCAAGTGGTCCATCGAAAATCCCGACCTCGTGAAGGCATTTTTGACAGTTTACGGCAAGACTCAACGCTGGGTGGTGGGAGACGGAAATTACGAAGAAGCCGCTAACATCATTGCCCGCGAAACTCGTGTGCCAAAGCATGTGGCGCTCTATGACATCAAGGATGAATCGAAAATCGTCTATGATTGGGGCCAGCCCGACTATGATGATGCGGTCGCCTCGATCAAGTTCTTTCAGAACTGGGCGATTTCGATCAAAGACCCCTTTTATACCAAGCACAAGCTGAGCGACAAGGACATTGAAGCATTTGTTGACAAACGCTTTTTCAAAGGCGGCGAATACTTTGTGGATACATCGGAAAGAGCATTGAAAGGGTTTGCGTCTGTATCGAACACGAATGCAGAGACCGTGAAAGTTCTGGCTCAAGCCGGTAATCGCAACTGAATATGAGCAACGAGAACATTGCAGTAGCGGACCAAAAAACATTTTCGGAAGAATATGTGAGCAGTCCAGTTTCAGTTCGCAAAGAGCGCAAAAGCTGGAAAATCAGCATTCCCAGTCTGCGGTTAAAATCAAAGGATTGGATTGGATTCATCCTGCCGGTGGCCATTCTGATTGCATGGGAACTGATAACTCGATGGCACTTGGTCAAACCGCTCTTTCTGCCCAGGCCCTACAGTGTCATCACCACCTTTTGGGAAATGCTTAGGGAAGAAAATCTTCTCAATGATTTCAAAATCAGCGCCCAATCGGTCGTTCCGGGTTTTCTGGTGGGATCGGTGATAGGGATATTGACCGGAATTGTAATGGGATTGTCCAAGACCGCAGAACGTGTTCTTGGGCCGACACTCAACAGCCTGCGGCAGGTGCCAACGCTGGCTTGGCTGCCGCTGATTATTTTGTGGGTTGGAGCCGGCAGTTTTGCAAAAACAGTGATCATCGGAAAAACGGTCTTTTTCCCAGTATTTTTAAACACATTGCAGGGCATTCGTGGTGTTTCCAAAGAGTATGTCGAAGTGGCGCGCATTTTTGGCTACAGCAAAGTGCGGTTGTTACGCCGCGTGATTATTCCTGCTGCGATGCCCTCGATTTTTGTTGGGATTCGCTACGGAGCCGGCTTGGCTTGGGCAATTCTAATCTTTGCCGAGATGCTCGGAGGCCATTATGGACTGGGTTACCTGCTGACACGGTCTCAGGAATTGCTGCTGACGTCGCAACTGTTTGTTGTCATTGGCATTATAGGATTCGTTGGATATTCCGTTGATATCGGGCTTCGACGAATCGAAACCCAGGTTCTCCGTTGGCGGCGCGGATTCGAAGGCTGAACTCACCAACGAACTAACAAAACACTCTTAACCTTAAAATAAATTCTCATGAGCAAAGAACTCCATCAAAAAATTCACGATTATATTGCCGCCACTCGCTGGGCCACACTGGCCACGGTGCGAGACGGAACGAAGCCTGTCCTCCGTGCGATGGGCAGTTTTGTGCCTGACGACGGCCTGAACGTCTATTATTCCACCGCCAAGACGGCGGATAAGGTCAAAGATGTTGAAAAGAACGGTTGGGTAAACTTCTTCTTTCAACACGAGGGACAGGAACTCCAGACGTTTAAGAATGTGGCGTTGATCGGCATCGCCCACGAGGTCAAGGAAGGCGAAGAACACAAGAAAGCGGTGGACTTGCTGAGCGCTAGAAACCCACGCTTCAAGGCTCGTGTCGAAAAGGGAGAGCTCAAAGACATTGGCATATTCAAGATTGAGCCTAAGGAAATCAAGTATCTGGATTACACAAAGGGATTTGGAAAAGCGGGCATCGAAGTGCTGACCTTCTAGTACCGTAATTCGTAAGTTCGTGATTCGGATTGACGCTCATTTTACCCAGTAAAATAGACCAATTTATTGCTCACGAATTTACGACTTACTGTAATAGCACAGCAAACATCAACCTGTAAAAAAAGTAGTTATGTCAAACATTATTGAACAAACAAAGCCGGTCACCGCAGCAACTCATGTTAACTATACCATCTGCCCCGTCTTTGCCGCGTCCAACGTGGCTGTTGAATTAGGCTGGTTGGAGGAAGAATTGAAGAAGGTGGGCGCAAAACTGCGCTACCTGTTTACCAATCAGGAAGAAAAGCAATGGCTGCCGCACTTCACACATAAGCTGGATAACCTATTTCGCGACGGCGGAAACATTCCGTCTATCTGGGCGAAAGCAGACAATACAAACACCAAACTGGTGGGGTTGACGTGGTCGCCGCACGGAGGACATGTTGTGGCGCGCGCCGCTTCCGGGATTGCCCGAGTTGGGGATTTGAAGGGAAAGCGCATTGCCCTTTACAAGAGTGGAAATCAACACAAGGTGGATTGGTGGCGGGCGACCGGTGAGCTTGGGATTTTGAATGCGCTCAAGGTGGCAGGACTTTCGCGCAAGGACGTTGAGATCACCGACATTGCGGATGATGAGGACCAAAGTTGGGGAGCAGGCACAAAGCCGGCAGAAGTGTGGGCCAGTCGTCCGACGGACCGGGCGCTTGGAGTGGAAGTTCGAGCCTTGCGGGAAGGCCGCGTCGATGCGCTCTATACCAGCCAGGGCCGCGCGTTAGCGCTTCAGGAATCCGGTGACTTCACAATTATCGAAGACTTGGGCCGTTATCCGGATTGGACATTGCAAGTAAACAACAGCCCTTACGCCCTGACGGTTAATGCCGACCTGGCGGAAAAACGCCCGGAGATTGTCGTAGCGTATCTTAGGGCCGCCATTCGCGCGGCGCGCTGGATCAATGCCAATCGTGATGCCGCCGCGACGTTGTTGCATCGGGTGACCTTTTACCCTTCTGTCGCGGCTACCTCCAAAGCCATCGCCAACTACAATTTTCTGCCTGATCTATCACCGCGCAATGTCGCCGCAATTGGAATCACCAAGCGTTTTCTTCTGGAGCATGGCTATATCAAAAACGATTTCGATGTCAAAAGCTGGGTTGACAGCAGCTTCTTGGAAGAAGCTGAAAAATCACTCTAAACCATTTTACAAATTAACAATTTACAAATCCTATAAAATATATGAGCACAACACTGGAAGCAGTTCCCGCCAAGAAAACCGTCAAGCCTAACTTGACTGAGGTCTATTACACCATTTGCCCTGTCTTCAACGCCGCCAATGTCGCGGTGGAACTGGGGTGGCTGGATGAAGAATTCAAGAAGGTCCATGCCAAGGCCATTTACCTGCGCTCGCTGCCGGATAACGAAGGCTGGATTCCCCACTACACGCACTCGCTGCCGAACCTCTTCCGTGACGGCGGCGCGATTCCGACGATTCAAGCCAAGGCTGACTTGCAGGATACCAAGCTCATCGGTCTGACAGGCACGCAGCAGGGTGGGCAAATCGTGGTCCGCTCGGATTCTGATATTTATCGGGTTGCCGACCTCAAGGGCCGCCGATTCGGCCTCAACAAAAGCCTCAATAAGGCAAAGATCGACTTTGTCCGTGGCACCGCCGAGCGAGGCATCCTTGTGGCGCTGGCGCTCGCGGGCTTGAAGCGGACTGAGGTGCAGATCGTCGATATCGAGGACAATGATGACCATGTTTTCCAGCCAGCGTCCAAGCCGTCAGAACTCTGGTCGCAATCGGCCGGCCGCCGCATCGGCGCCGGGGGCAAGGATATTGATGCCTTGAAAGAAGGCCGGATCGATGCGATTTACAGCCATCCCGGACGCTCGCTTTCGCTGGTCAAGACCGGCGAATACAAAGTGATCGAAGACCTCAGCCAGCATCCCGATTGGACGCTGCAGGTCGCCAACGGCCCAATCACAGCCGCTGTCAATACCACCTTTGCCGAGGAACACTCCGAGGTAATCGTTGCCTATTTGCGAGCCGTGATTCGCGCCGCTCGCTGGACCAATGCCAATCGGCAGGCGGCTGCGGCGATCCTTCATCGGGTGACCTTCTATCCATGCGTCAATTGCACGGCCAAGGCGATTGCCAATTTCGATTTCGTGCCAAATCTCTCGCCTCTGAATCTGGCGGGGATTGAGATCGAGAAAAACTTTCTCCTGGATCACGGCTATATCAAGAATGACTTTGATGTTCGCAAGTGGGCGGACGCCAGCTATCTCGAAGAAGCATTAAAGGATCTCTAACCAATTGATGGAAAAATCAGCCAACGCAGTGCTTGCGGGCAGGAGGGTGTTTTTCAACTTCCTGCTCGCAAACGCCCTGAGCGGCATTGTTCGCGGAACGACGATGTTTGTGGTAAACCTGTACGCCATTCACTTGGGAGCGAATATGTTGGAGCTTGGATTGCTGCGCGCGATCACGGGCTTCAGCATTCTGGTGTCGGTGCTGCCGATTGGATTTCTTGTGGACCACTATGGCGCGCGCCGTCTTTATCTTCTGGGGGAATCCTGCGCCTCGATTCTCACGTTGGTCTTGGTGTTCCTGACCAGCCCTGTGGCGCTGATTATTCAAGGCGGCTTTTACGGGTTGAGCATGGCGCTTAGATTTGCGTCCATGCAAACGGTGCTGCTGGAGCAGCTTCAGATGGTAGGATCCGACAAAGCAGGCTGGCTGCGCGGATCTGGGTTTATTGGCGTCTTGTTTATAGGGCCATTCTTTGGAGCGCTCTTGGTGAAACACATGAGCTACTCCGCAATTTTCATATTCTTGACCGTCATGTCTGTTCTGCTTGTCGCTTTGTCATGGGCGTTGTTTCGGCGGGAGTCCCATCCCGGCGGAGAGTCTGTTGCGTCCGTCCACAAATCGAGCTTGAGTCACTTCATGTCGCAGGTGGCTGCCATGTCCAGGAACAAGCGTCTGGTGAACGCCATCTTTTCGGAGGGTCTGAATAGCGCCTGCTTTTCGGTATTCTCGGTCTTTATCATTGCTGTCGCGTTGAAGGCGTTTGATTTTACGCCGCAAACTGCGGGCGGACTGATTTCGATGGGAGGGGCGACGTTTCTGATTGCGGTGTTTTTTGGAGGAGATTTTATGGAGAAGCTCTCCTACAAGTCGGGGCTGTTTCTTTCTCTGGGAGGAAATCTGATCGGATTGACATTTCTGGCCTCAGCTCGTTCGGGGGGATCGTTGTGGGCGGGCGCGGCGATTTGCGGCTTGTTTATGGGGTTGAACAACGTGGTAACCCTCACACAAGTCAGCAATGTCAAAGGGCGCAAGGGGCAATTGGTCGGATTTTACAATTTATCAACGTCCTTGGGCAACACGGTTGGGCCGATGCTCGGTGGAATGGTTGGCAAGGCATTCGGTCCGCAAGCGGTCTTCTTTTCATTTGTGCCGCTGGTGGCCTTGATCGGTTTATGGATCGTTTTAAATACAAATCCTCTGCAAGTCTGTGATGAGTAACTCCAAAACTAACGAGCTCGAAATTCGTGGCCTGAACAAGGTCTTTAACACTAATGGCCTTTCAGTCGTGGCGCTTGAAAACGTGGAACTGAATGTTCCAAAGGGAGTGTTCATGTCAATTGTAGGAACCAGCGGTTGCGGCAAGACCACGCTCTTGCGCATCATCGCGGGTTTGGAAGGAGAGTTCTCTGGCAAAGTGAAACTGGACGGAGTTCAGATTGAAGGTCCCGGAGTGGATAAAGGGGTCGTTTTTCAAGAGCACCGGCTGCTTCCGTGGCTGTCGATTGAAGAGAACGTGGGCTTCGGACTGATCAATCACTCCGATTCAGACCGCACCGAATTGGTGAATCGCTACCTGAACTTGGTCGGGTTGGGCAAGTTTGGCAAAGCCTATCCGGGGCAGTTGTCCGGCGGCATGGCTCAGCGCGCAGCCATCGCTCGCGCCTTGGTGAATCGCCCCAAAATCCTTCTCTTGGATGAACCGTTGGGCGCACTCGACACGCTGACACGGATGTACATGCAAAATGAGATCGAGAAAATATGGAAAGAGGAAAAAACCACGATGGTGATGGTGACGCATGATGTCGAGGAAGCCATTTACTTGAGCGACATCCTGGTACTGATGTCTTGCCGCCCTGGACGAATCAAGAAAATCATCCCCATTCCCCTGGCACGTCCGCGCAACCGTGAGTCGCAGGACTTTGTGGAAATCAAGAAGGAGATACTCGCCGAGTTTCAACTCCAGGCCAAAGACTATTTCAGTTATGAAATCTAAATCAAACCATACCATATTTGCTGTCGCAGGGAAGGTTGACCCTATTAGCGCATAATCGGTTATGGCGACCATCTCCCTCACAAAACAGAATCGCTGGCTCAATGCTGCTGCCACAATCTTGAGTGTCGCGCTGGTGGCGACTCCGCTGGTTCTACCACCGTGCGGCGGTTTTCACGGCGGAGCGTCACCCATGCATTGCCAGCAAACAATGCGCTCGGAATTAGGGGTGGCGATCATTGCTCTGGCTGTGGCTGGATTGGGCTGGTCTTTTCGGAATGCAACGGCGCGACGAATTGAGGGAGTCGCGTTTGTTCTTCTTGCCGCAGTCATTGTCATTTTGCCCCAGCCGTGGGCGCTGAGCATCTGCCGTCATGATTCGATGGATTGCCATCAAACCGCCCACTGGTTGTCGATTTGGGCATACTTACTGGGACTGACCGGAGTTTCCATCGCTCTCCTGAGCAGCCATGCCCAGCCAATTCCTCCGGCTGATCCCTGGGAGAATCGGTTAACCCAGAACCCCAAGGAAGCGCGCTGATATGTGGCGAATTATTGGACATAGTCTTGGAAAAAGGCGCTGGCAAACCGCCGCCACCCTGGTGGGTGTGGCTTTGGGAGTGGGCTTTCTTCTGGCTGTATTCCTGCTTTACAACGGCTTTCAAGGCGGACTCGAACGAGGACGCCAACGATTGGGCGCGGATCTGCTGGTCGTTCCCTCCAACGCCACAGTGGATCCAGACAAAGCCTTGTTCGCGGGATCTCCGTTAAATGTCTATATGGACGTGAAGTTCCTCGAACAAGCGGCGAAAATTCCCGGAGTGCGTCGCGTCGAAGCCGAGTTCTTCACTCAATCGTTGCGATTGGAATGCTGCTCAGTGGGCACCGAAACCCGCTTGGTCGGGATTGAGTCAAAGGTCTTGAAACGTCTGGCAGCCATGTCTCCAAACGGACGCGAAACGCTTGCGCCAGATGAAGTCATTGTCGGCTCCCAACTGCTGGGCGAAGTCAGTCGTCCGGGGTCATTGATCGAATTGCTGGGTGACATTTTCCGGCTTGCTTACCGTTTGGAACCGACAGGCACAGCGCTGGATTATCAAATTCTCATGCCCATTGACTCCGCGCGGACTTTGGCGGCAAAAACCGATGCGCTCAAGCCGATCTGGAAGGAAGTCGGCGATCCCCACAATCTCATTTCCGCCCTGCTCATAGAAGCTGACGACACCAGTCGGATCAAGGAAGTGGCGCGGAATCTCGAAGCCTTGGGATCGTTGAGGATTATTCCAGCGGCAGACACGTTTCAGCGATTGAAACGGCTGATGAACGCGTTTGTCATTGTTTTGGCCGCGGCGGGGGTGTTGACTGCGGTGGGGGGAGTGGCTTACCTGCTGGGCCACTTCTCCTCTGTGGCTTGGGATCGCAAAGGCGAGTGGGCGTTGTACCGGGCGCTGGGAGCAACCCAATTTCGGATGGTACAATTGGTGGTGGGTGAGGCGGTTACCTTGGCGCTGTCGGGCGCGATGCTCGGACTGCCTTTGGGTTATGGGCTCTATCGTCTGGCGTTTACTCATCTGGCGTCGCAGAACTCGTTTCCCTTTGTTCCACCCGATGGTTATCTGTTGACAGAAGCGGCGCTGGGCGCGTTGGCCATTTACACGTTGATTGGGTTTCTGGCGGCGGCCATCCCGGCGTTGCGTGTGGCCCAACTTGAACCCGCGCTGACGATGGCGCAAGGAGATATTGATTGAATAACGAAACCCACATCCTCCTTGAAGCGGAAAACATTTCGCGCGTTTTCGGGACAGAAACAATCCTGCGCGATGTTTCGCTGAGAATCCAGGCAGGCGAGGCCACAAGCATCGTCGGCCCCTCAGGCAGCGGCAAGACAACCCTTTTGGCGATTCTGGCGCTGCTGCTGCAGCCCAGTTCAGGGCGATTGTTTGTGGCAGGGCGCGATGCCGCCGAACTCTCCGACGCGGAGCGATCTAAGCTGCGAAACAGTTTTTACGGATTCATTTTTCAAGCCGCGCAACTGATCGGCTCGCTTTCGGTTCTCGATAATGTGCTGGTGCCAGCGTTTCTGGCGGGCCGGACACGGGAGAAACGGCAGGGAGCGCTCGAACTTCTCGAACGCCTGGGCTTATCCGAGCGCGCGAAACACCTTCCGCATCAGTTAAGCGTCGGCCAAAAACGGCGGGTTGCGTTGGCGCGGGCGCTGCTGCTCCGCCCCGCTCTGATTTTGGCAGACGAACCCACCAACGACCTGGACCCGCGACGCGCGGCCCAAGTCTCCGAATTTCTTCTGAGTCTGCCGACGGATGGCTACGCCCTGGTGCTGGTCACCCACGACCAGCAACTGGCGCGGCGGGCGGGCAACCGGTGGCTCATCAGCGAAGGGCGGTTGCTACCGTACGACGGGACAGTGGCGACGGTTCATCATCAAGAAAGGGAAACACAAACAGTCAATAGTTAATACAACATGAAACATATAGCAAAAAACATCGTTAACGGCGGACCATGGAAATACCGGACCGACGCGCCTGTGGTTGGATTGGACTTGGGCTCGCGAGCGTCCAAGGGAGTTCTCCTGAACGGCGACGAAATCATCACCGCCATCATTCCGACGGGACTTTATATGCAGGAAACTGCGGATGAGTTGTTGAATAAACTGCTCGAAATCTCCGAGCTTGATCGAAGCGAAGTCGCGTTTATCGTTGGCACAGGCTACGGGCGCATTTCCTTGAAATACGATGACATCCCCTACCAGGTGGTCACGGAAATCAGTTGCCACGCCATGGGCGCTCACGCGGTGAATCCGAAGACGCGGACAATTATTGACATCGGCGGCCAGGATTCCAAGGCGATCAAGGTTGATCCGTCCACAGGCAAGGTGGTTGAGTTTGTCATGAACGACAAATGCGCCGCCGGCACGGGCCGCTTTCTCGAAAAAGCCGCGACGCTCCTGGGCATTGAACTGCGGGAACTGGGGGAGATATCCATTCAGTCTAAGAACCCCGCGCAGATCAGCAGCCAGTGCGTGGTGTTTGCGGAATCGGAAGTCATCTCCCTGCGCGCCCGCGGCGAACGTCAAAAGAACAACGAGGCGCGCGCCGACATTGCGGCAGGCATTCATGTTTCAGCCGCGCGCCGGGTTCACAATTTGCTGGGCCGGATTGGCATTGAGCCTGACTTGGTTTTCACCGGAGGCGTTTCCAATAATCCGGGCATGTGGAAGATTCTTGAGGAATTGATCGGCGCCAAGTTCATGCCTTCCAAATTGGATCTCATTTTCGCCGGCGCCTTGGGCGCGGCCGTGCATGCCTGGAAACACTATGCCAACAGCCACGAAGCCAAAACCAAGCGGCAGACCGCGAAGCTTGATTTGAGGCAGTTTTCCGAATTGATCGATGAAGAGCAGCAATCGTTGATCGATTCCAAAGACATCAAGAAAGTGGGATACATCTGCAACTACACGCCTGTGGAACTGCTGAGCGCCGCCGGGGTGCGCCATGCCCGCTTGCTCAAAGCTGGAAGCGCCAAAACCGTGTCCGCTGGGGAGCTATACACACAAAGCGTTTTTTGCGATTACACCAAGAGCTGCATCGGCTTCTTCCAGGAGAAGGATCCTTTCTACAAATCGTTCGACAAGGTTTACAATTTCCACATCTGCGCCTCGATGAAGCGCGCGTCGGAAGTCATTGAGCAGTTCGTTCCGACCAAGTTGCTGAACCTGCCAAAGCTGCGCAACAGCACCGATGCCCGCAATTTCTTTCGGGATGAAATACTCAATTTCAAGCAAGACCTTCAGCAATTGACTGGCCAGGAGATCGAAGACGACGAGGTGCGCCACCAGATTGCGCTTTACAACCGGGCGCGTCAGTTGCTCAAGAAAATATCGGAGTTTCGCAAACGCACGCATCCCAACCTTACCGGAAAGGAATACTTGGACCTCGTCCGGGGGTACTACTATCTGCCTCCGGAGAAGCTCACCAAATCACTGGAACAGGTGTATCAGCATCTCAAGAGTGTATCCAATCAAGGCAAAAAGCATCTGCGCCTGATGATCTCTGGCAGTGTCATGGCCGATGGCGACCGCCGCCTTCTGGACATCATTGAGGGCGAACTGGACGCGCGCGTTGTCATAGAAGACCATTGCGCCGGCGCAAGACCGTTCTATCACACAATTGCCGAAAGCGGCGATCCTTACATGGCGCTGGCCAATGGATACCTTGACCAGGCTCCATGCGCGCGCATGAAGCCGCTGGACGACGGCATCGACTTCTCAGCGAAGCTTGCCCAGGACTATGCGGTGGACGGTGTCATTTACGTTTACCTGAAATTTTGCGCCTGCTATGGGGTCAGCAAGAAGGACTTCATCGGGCGCTTCCAAAAGCTTGGGCTCCCCGTGCTGGAAATTTCCAGCGACTACTCGGAGAGCGATCACGGACAGTTAAGAACCAGAATCGAAGCCTTCATCGAAGTGCTGAACGAGAAAGCCAATGCCAATGAGCAACTCACAAACGCTTGATACGCCGGAGCGCGCTCTGCGCTCCAAACAACACAACGGGAGCAGCCCTGTGGCAGCGCCCGCAACCGGCCCTTCAAAGGGCGTCCAGGATCTGGCCGCTCTGGCCAGAAGTTACACGCTCGAAAAAATCGAACGCTGGGCCGAGGAAGGCAAGTCGGTCATCTGGGGTGGCAATTCATGGGAAGCGCCCCTTGTCTTTGCGTGCGACACCATCCCGGTGGGCTTCGCCGAACTCTGGAAAGTGGACAGCTTACGCGCTGAGGCGGTTGCCGAGAACCATTTTCAGGTGCCTTCCGAGTTTTGCTCAATGATCAAGGCCATGATCGGCCGCTTGCACCTCAAGAAAGACAACCGGATCAAGCGCATCTTGTACTTCGGCTCCACTTGCGAGCCGATCAGCATGGTTCTCGATCATGCAAGGCACGATGGCTATGATTTGCATTGCATCGACGCGGCCACAGCCTTCAAGAAAGACGAACGTCGGGAGGAACTGGTCCAATTCCTGGTCAAGGAGCTTGAGAAAGTTTCCCAATGGCTCACCGGCAAACCGGTAAGGGAGTTGGAAGAAATAATCATACCAGAGGGCGCGGTTCAATTAGAACATCCCATTTAGGCAAAGTGACAGATCGCTGCAATCGCTCTTCTAATTTCGCCTTGGCCGCTTTGCACAAGCGCACGCCTTTGGCGTA
>CAIUEN010000482.1 GCA_903898185.1 uncultured Verrucomicrobiales bacterium | reverse complement strand
TCCAAAAACTGCAAATGAACCGCGGAATACGCGGAACACGCGGAAGAAGAACCCATTGCAAAGAATGCGCTCTCTTTCTGCCAGAGGGTCCCTTCAAAACCACATGCGCCCCTATTTTCCGCGTATTCCCCGTGTTCTGCGGTTAACCCAACTGCGATTTCTAAGTTGGAACGGCTCGATTTCACTGAGTTGCCAGCAATTCTCATTATGTGGGGCAGACCTCTGGTCTGCCGGTTGCGGTGCCTCTGGCTCCGCCGGAAGTTGAAAACTTAGTGCGCAGGCAGACCTGCGTTTTTCCCATTCCTTGCTCAAAATGAGAATTGCTGCTGAGTTGCGCCTGACCGTTGATTCAGAGTTGTTCCCGAAGCATGCTCAGCGATTGCTGCGAGGTGACGAACTTGAAGGTTTCGCGGTCAAAGTTGTTGAATTGGCGGCGGACGATGGTTTGGGCGTCGCGACGGGCAAGGGCCATGAAGACGGTTCCAACGGGTTTGGCGTCGGTTCCTCCAGAGGGACCGGCGATTCCGGTGACGGAGATGGCATAGTCGGTGTCAAGACGGGCAATGGCACCTTCAGCCATTTCGCGGGCAACGACTTCGCTGACGGCGCCGTGAGCGTCCAGGCTTTCGGAGCGCACGCCGAGTAATGCTTGCTTGGATTGATTGCTGTAAGTGACCAGTCCGGCAATCAGAACAGCCGAAGCGCCCGGAACATCGGTGATCCGGTTGGCGATCATGCCGCCTGTGCAGGATTCGGCCAGCGCCAGCGTTTTACGCTGATCTGTCAATAAATTCACAATGGCGCTCTCCATCGAATCATCGTCGATGCCAAAAATCAGAGTCTGGCCCAGGAGTTCGCGCGCGGTCAGTTCGGCTTGCGCCACGATTTCACTGGCGCATTCTCCGCGCGCAATCAGGCGGACATCGACTTCGCCGATCCGGGCGCAGTAGCCGATCTCCAACCCTTGGCGCACCAAGGGTTCGAGCGGTGGGGCGATCTTGTTTTCCACGAGAGACTCGCCCATCCCGGCGGTACGAAGCGTCCGGCAGACGAACTTGGCGGACAGGGGCATCTCACGTTGGATGAGCGGCAGTGCCAAATCGGTGAACATGGGACGCAACTCGCGGGGCGGGCCCGGCAGAAGGATCAGGAGGGCTTTTGCGCTGCTGTTCGAGAACGGATTAGGCTCGCACGGAATAGCCAGGCCAGGGGCGGTGCCGTTGAGATTAGGCAGAACGCGCGCGCCTTCGGGAATCATCGCTTGGAGTTCGGTCTTGGGCGGGGTCGAACGCTGTCTGGATGCAAAATAGCGCTCGATTTGCGCCATCACGGCGGGATCGAAGATGAGCTTGCGTCCAAGCATCTGGGCGATCAAATCGCGGGTAATGTCGTCGGAGGTCGGTCCGAGTCCACCGGTGGTAATGATCAGATCGGCGCGACTGAGGGACTCGCGAACAGCCGCTTGAATGCTCGGTCCGTCATCGGGAACGCAGATTTGGCGTGAAACCTCGTATCCCAAATCGGCCAAACCTCGACAAATCCACTGCTGATGAGTGTTAAGAACCCGCCCGAGCAGCAGTTCCGAGCCGGTGTTGATGAGTTCGATTTTCACTCAGGGAGAGTTTGCCCGGTTTTCTTCTGTTGAACAAATGATTTGTTACGGCTAAGTTGCTGACATGTCGAAAAACAAAGGCGCGGGAGAATCCGCGGACGACAATCGGGATATGCCTTTTGAAGAGGCGGTTAGAAAGCTCGAATCCATCGTTGACGCGATGGAAGGGCAGGACTTGCCTTTGGAAACGCTCTTGGCCCGGTACGAAGAAGGCGCCCGCCTGGCAAATCTCTGCGAATCCAAGCTCAACGAAGCCGAGTTGAAGATCCAGCAGTTGGAGAAAAACGCAAAGGGTGAGCCGTTCCTCAAGTCAGCGGCGATTGAGGGCAACTCGCGCGTCACTGACACCCCCTCCGCTGGTTGACAAGGCGGAGCGCAGTAACTGACAGCCCACAATTTAACTCCTATGAGCCGTTATTTCGATATGGTTGATCACCCATCCCACGTCAAGAAACTGACGTTGGACCAATTGCAAGCGCTGGCCGAAGAAATTCGCCACGAACTGATAACAAAACTGGCGAAAAACGGCGGGCACGTCGGTCCAAACTTGGGCGTCGTGGAGTTGACCATCGCGATGCATACCGTTTTTTCGACTCCGCACGACAAGTTCGTTTGGGATGTCAGCCATCAAAGCTACGTTCACAAGCTCTTGACCGGTCGCAAGAACCGGTTCCACACCATCCGAACCACGGACGGTTTGAACGGATTCGCATTGCGCACCGAGAGTGAGCACGACTGCTATGGCTCCGGACACGCTGGCACCGCTCTCTCTGCCGCCCTTGGCATTTGCGCCGCGCGCGATTTGCGGGGCAGCAATGAAAACGTGGTTTGTGTTTTTGGCGACGCCGCGCTCACCAACGGCATTTCCTTCGAAGCGCTGAATAATATCGCGCACACCACCAAGAAGTTCATTGGCATTCTCAACGACAACGAATGGAGCATTGCCAAGAACGTGGGGGCCATCGCTTCTTACCTCAACAAGCTGATCACCAATCCCCGCTACAACCGTCTCCAGCGCGAGCTGGAGCGCTGGCTCAAGAAGGTTCCCAACGGCCAATTGGCTATCAAACTCGGGCATAAGGCTGAGGAAGCCATCAAGGCGGCGGTCGCGGGCATCACCCTTGAGCAGAACATCGAGATCGGCGAATCCGATGGTCGTGGTGGTTATGGCAGCAGCCTGATTTTTGAGGAAATGGGGTTGCGCTACCTGGGGCCTATCGACGGGCATAATTTGCCACTGCTGATCAGTTCACTTGAGTTTGCGAAAACCAGCGAAACGCCGGTGGTTCTGCATGTGCTTACCAAAAAAGGCAAGGGATATGAGGCCGCTCTGAAGCATCCGGAGAAGTTCCACGGATGCGGCCCTTATGACGCCCGAACGGGTGAAATCGAGCCGGTCTTGCCGGGATCTCCTCCCGCTTATCAGGACGTTCTCGGACAGTCGCTGGTCAAGCTCTGTCAGAAGGACAAATCGGTCATCGGCATCACTGCCGCCATGCCCAGCGGCACCGGCTTGAAGGCGCTTGAAAAGGCGTTTCCTACGAAATACTTTGATGTCGGCATCGCTGAGGAACACGCGGTTTTGTTCGCCGCCGGCATGGCGACAATGGGTTTCCACCCGGTGGTGGCGATTTATTCGAGCTTCATGCAACGCGCTTACGACTGCATTATTCATGATGTTGCATTGCAGAATCTCCCTGTGATTTTGTGCATGGACCGCGCGGGTCTATCGGTCAACGATGGCCCTACCCACCACGGGCTGTTCGATATCGCCTTCCTGCGTTGCGTGCCCAACCTGGTTGCCATGGCGCCCAAGGATGAGGACGAGTTCGCGGACATGCTTTTCACCGCCACACAACAGGACGGCCCCATCTGTATTCGCTATCCGCGTGGCGCGGCTGAGGGGGTGCCGATCAAGGAGCAGCCTAGGATGATCGACCTCGGTCAGGCCGAGGTCACCCGGAACTTCGTTCAAAATGGCGCCCGGAAAGTGGCGCTGTTTGGCTTGGGGAACCTGCATTCGATGGCGGTTAAGACCGCCGACAAACTCATTGCCGAAGGATTCGACTGCGCAGTCATCAACCCGCGTTTCACCAAGCCGATCGACGCCGGGCTGACCGAGTTTTATGGGAGCGCCGCTGAAGTGGTCGTTACCTTCGAGGATCATGTGTTGCCGGGCGGTTACGGGTCAAGTGTGCTGGAGCTTTTCTCTCAAAAACGAATTACGACGCCGTTGGTGCGCATCGGGTGGCCTGATCAATTCATCGAGCATGCCAGCACGGTTGATTATCTTCGGCAGAAATACGGGTTAACGGTCGAAAATGCCGTCGCACAGGCGCTGTCCCAGTTCCAAGTCGCGGCAGTTAAAAGGATTAGTGCGGTGGCGTAGGTTCTTGTAGCTTTCCAACTGGGGCTTATTCCTGTTTTTCCGCTATTAAAGTGTTTAGAAAAAAACCACCAAAAGTTCGAACGCTACTGGTTCTGGGGCGCGTGTCGAATATGCCGACCATCTGGTCGAACTGTCTGGCGGGTTGGTGGCTTGGGGGTGGCGAAAAGTGGCTCAGTCTCATGGGAGTGTGTGTCGCGATGTCATTTTTTTATCTCGGCGGGATGTTCTTGAACGACGCATTTGATGCCGACCACGATAGCCAGCGGCGGATCACGCGGCCAATTCCATCCGGGCTTATCACGATCACTGAGGTGTGGCACTGGGGAATCTCCCTGTTGGCAGTGGGGATGATTTGCCTGTCTTGTATGGGCCGGACGGCGACGGCGCTGGGACTGGCGCTGGTCATTGCGATCTTGGTTTACGACGCAATTCACAAGGTCGTGTCGCTTTCGCCGCTGGTAATGGGATTTTGCCGACTGCTGGTTTATTTGATTGCCGCCTCGGTTGCGGCGAAGGGCATCACTGGCGCGGCCATCTGGGGCGGTCTGGCCTTGGCGGCCTACATCGTTGGACTAAGCTTCCTGGCCCGCAAGGAGGGCACCCGAGCCTCGTTGGAATACTGGCCGTTCCTTTTCTTGGGCGCGCCGCTGGGGTTGGCCTGGCTTGTCAACGACGGTTTGCGTCCGTCATCTGGACTGGTGTCATTCTGCCTGGCGGGTTGGATCATCTGGACACTCCGTCATGCGCTTTGGAGAACCGACCGCAATATCGGCTACACTGTCTCCAGCCTGCTGGCCGGCGTTGTGGTTGTTGATCTGCTGGCCGTGGCGGAATTGTCAAATCCGGTGAACTGGCTGTTCGTTCCTTTGTTTGTCACGGCCCTGGTATTGCAGAGGCGAATCCCCGCCACTTGACGAAATCTGGAACCGAGACCATTGTGTCAGTACGTGATTGACATAATATTTTACAACTTTCCAACAAAACATTTGACTAAATGCCTATCAATAGTGCAAAAGAAGGCAGTGAATCTTGCAGTTTGGGGACACCGGCTCCGGCAAACCGTGAATGACTGGTGTTTCCAACAAGTAAAGTTCAGTAGTAAAATATGAAAAAGACCTGGAGTAGAAAAAAGTTAACTGATGAATTCACAGGGATGCTGAAAGCGAATGGCGAGCCCATGTCGCGCCAGCAGATCCACATGTTGCGCAAAAAAGCGCGCGGCATTTGCATGATCTGCTCGGAACCCGCTGTCGGCGTTTACTGTTTGAAGCACACCATCGCAGTCCGAGAGCGCATGCGCGAGAAACTAAAATATCGCCGCCGGCTGATTAACTCGCCCAGCTACGCCGAGAAAAACGACGCCAAAGCCGCGTTCAAAACCGCTGCCAAGGCTCCAGCGAAGTCTGCCGTTAAAGCCTTCGCCAAGGCCCCTGTAAAGGCGGCTAAAGCTGCGGTTAAGGCCCCGGCTAAAGCTGCGGTTAAGGCTCCGGCTAAAGCTGCGGTTAAGGCTCCGGCTAAAGCTACGGTTAAGGCCTCGGCTAAAGCGCCTGCCAAGGCGCAAGTGAAAATGGCTGTCAAAACTCCGGTGAAAGCATCGGTGAAAGCTGCCGTCAAGGCCAAAGGCAGCAAACGGTAGAATCAGTTTGAAATCGGGCGGCGGCTTCGTCATCGCCCGATTTTCGAGTTTTTATCACAGGCGGTCCGGACGTTAGCTTCTCTGTCGTCTTTCAATTTCTTGGATTGCCCATCGCGCATGCTCGGCGATCAGAGGTTCGGGATCGGCGGCGGCGCGCTCCAACTGAGGCAGTGTCTCCGCATCTCCAATGTTTCCCAATGCCAGGCAGACATTGCGCAATAATCCGCGGCGTTTTGCGCGGAGGATTGGCGTGTCTGCAAACCGCTTTTTGAATTCCGCTTCATCCAAAGAGAGCAACTCGAGCAAATCGGCGACATCAAGATCGGCTTGCTGGTGGAGTCGCATCAGATTTCCGTCGCGTGCAAAGCGATTCCAAGGACAAACGGCTAGGCAATCGTCGCATCCGTAGATCCGGTTGTCGATGGCGCGGCGAAACTCAACCGGGATGGCGTCTTTGAGTTCGATGGTCAGATAGGAGATGCATCGACGGGCATCGAGTTGAAATGGCGCGATGATTGCTCCGGTCGGGCAGACGCCGATACAGCGAGAACACGAGCCGCATCGGTTTTTTTCCGGCGGATCGGGCTCAATTTCAATGGTGGTGATGATTTCGGAGAGAAAAAACCAATTCCCAAGTTCGCGGCTGATCAAGTTGGTATGTTTGCCAATGAACCCAACTCCAGCGCGTTGAGCCAGATCGCGCTCAATCAACGGACCGGTATCGACGTACCACAGTGAGCGGGCGCCGCTTCCACCTGCCTGATCCACCCACTGCTTCAATGTCTTGAGTTTTCCGGCAACGACATCGTGGTAATCGTCAAAACGGGCGTATCGAGCAATCTGACCCAAGGCAGTTGAGGGAGTTCTATTGGACTTTGCCGGTTCACCTCTTTCCAAGTGATAGCTTGTCGCCAAGACAATAATACTCCGGGAGCCGGGCAGTACCTTCTGGGGATCAATCCGCTTGGCAGCATTGCGAGCAAGGTATTCCATCTGGCCATGCCGTCCCTCAGCGAGCCACGCGGCAAATGCGGCGCTATGATCTGGAGCCGCCGCCGAGGTAAAACGGCAGAGATCGAACCCCAGTTGACGGGCTCGTTCCAGGATTTGAGCTTTCATGATCCATCGGTATGGCGGACCATGTTGAAATGATGCATCACCTGCTGCGTGACCTCCCGCGCAGAGCGCGTTCCAGTGTGGATCAGAACATCCGCTTGGCGGTAAAACGGCTCTCGGACCGCCAAGAGTTCACGGATTTTCTCCAGCGGGTGGGCGGTCTGCAACAACGGGCGATGATTGTGACTGCGTACCCGCTCCCAAATATCTTCCGGAGTAGCCCAGAGGCAAATCACCAGCGCGTGATTCTTGAGACTGGCAACATTCTCTGGATTGGTTACCAACCCGCCACCCGTGGCAATCACCAAGTTGTGCCTTGATTCCAATTCTAAAACGACAGCACGTTCAAACTTGCGGAAAACCGCCTCGCCATGATGAGCGAATACGTCGCTAATGCTGACGCCCAGACGACGTTCAATCAGGTGATCGGTATCGACAAACTCAAAACCTAATTCCTGGGCAACCAGCCAGCCAATGGTCGATTTGCCTGTTCCCATAAAACCGACCATCGCCAAATTCTTGATGATGCGATCACTCACTGACCTACCCTTGACTGCTCAGGCAGGTGCGGATGGTCTGCAACAATTTTTGCGGTGGATAAGGCTTTTGGAGGAAATTGACACCTTCTCGAAGAACAATGCCTTCCCCCAACAATTCAGCGCTGTAACCGGTGGTATAAACGACCTTGAGTAGCGGATTGTCAGCCTTGAGTTTTTCAGCCAACTCCCTGCCCGTCACGCCGTCCGGCATGACCATGTCCGTCAGCAGAAGGTCTATCTTTTCGCGATGGTCCCCCCAGAGTTGCAAAGCCACCGCCCCGGAAGAGGCGTCAATCACCTGAAATCCGTGGCGTTCCAAAACCTTGCGCACCAAAGCTCGAAGTGAGGGTTCATCTTCGACAACAAGGACCATTGGTTTGCTGCTTACCATTCTTCTATTTTGGCTCATTTTATGCGGTTCTGGCAAACACAAATTGCATAAAACCCAGCAATTCTCATTATGTGGGGCAGACCTGAGGTCCAATGCCACTAACTTTTCGCATTGGAAATCCTGAGGGTTTCTTGTGCGGCGGCGCGATCTCCCAAGAGTTCTTGAAAATCGCGATGGAATTTCCGCACGGCACGCGGTTCTGAAGGTCGGGGTTTACCTCGTCGAGG
>CAIUEN010000481.1 GCA_903898185.1 uncultured Verrucomicrobiales bacterium | reverse complement strand
TTGGCGGAACTGGGGTTGACGCAACTTGCACAACCAAGCAGGTACGCACAAACGCCAATAGCCAGTCTGCATGTCTTGGTTCGACATTGATAGGTAATCCTATATCAAGTGGCTTTTCGGATTGACCCGCATAGGCGAGAACGCCCCAGTAAAAATCCATCACTGAAACCCATTTCTGGTCCTCCGACGAATGTTGACGCGACCATAGCACCGGCAAATTTACTCGTAGCTGAAATCGTCATTCTGGACAACAAATCCACCATACGTTCGCACAGTATTCCACTGCAAAAGGCATCCCCACCGCCACACGGTTTCCGGTCTGATCAAATTGGATGGCAATGTTGCTATTCGCCACCAGTGAACTCAACTGTTCATCATTCAATTTTTCTAATTTATTCATTTATCAATAATAGCAGTTTCCAGCAGTCCGTTTTCAAACGGACACGCAAATGCTGATATTCTTCAGGGATGAGCGCATTTCATCCAGGCCAGTGGCAGAAGAATTCCAAGCACGCAAAAGAGTATTTCTCCGAGATGATGGCCGATTATCTCGCTGAGCAGGGCAAAGAGGTTGGTGCTTGGGGCCACGGCGCGATGGCATTGGGCCTCAAAGGTCTGGTACAGAAGGAGCATTTTTGTCGCCTTGTGGATGGGCTCCATCCTGAAACGGGTGAATCCTTGACGCAGAGGCAACGCGAGGACCGGCGTTGTTATTTGGGTACAGTATTGAGCGCACCAAAGAGTTTCAGTTTGGTTGCTGTTCTGGGGCAAGATGATCGTCTTGTCAGACTTTTCAATGAATCGGTCGATGAAACAATGGAAATAGCTTCAACCTATGCAGGTGTCCGTGTTCGCGCCGGTGGTCACGATGAGGATGAACAGACCGGAAACATGGTCTATGCCCGATTTACCCATGATGTTAGTCGCGCATTAGATCCAGCGCTTCACGCCCATATTCCGATTTTCAATTGCACACAGACATCATCAGGTGAATGGAAGGCGCTTCAATCTGCGCCTCTATTTGAGCGTCGCCGACTCCTGTCAGAGATTCTCTTAGGCAAACTTGCCTCTGGTGCCAGGGAACTCGGATACGAAATTATTCAAACAAAAGACGGTTTCGAGATCGCAGGCATCTCTCAGGAGTTGATTGAAACCTTTTCCAAAGGGAAACAAAAGATCGACGCCGAGGTGTCCAAACTCCTCGGTACCAAGGGCGAAGCTGGTCACGCCGCAGTTCGCGCAGTGGTGGCACACCAGGTGCGTGATGCAAAAATCGAGGTCAACGCGGAAACCTTACAGAAACAATGGCGAAACGAAATGGGTGAGGAAGCCCATGCCAATCTCACGACTCTTGTAAACAATGCGCGGAAAAGGCAACCGATGCCACATCGTCTCATCAATCCAGACGAAGCATTGTCTCTGGCCGTGTCACATCTGACAGAAAGAAATTCCGTCGTCGTGGATCATCAGGTTCAGGCCGAGGCTATGGCCGTTGCACGGGGCCGTGTGGATTTCGATGACGTGAAGGTCGCAATGGATAATCCCAATAGCGGCATCCTCTACGGACGGCCAGATGCTTTTGGCTCAAAAAAATTAACCACCAAAGAGCTCTTGGATGCCGAGCAAAGGGTAATGTCATTCGCACGCAACGGCGTCGGTCAGCACATTCCGTTGCTATCTCAATCCAGCCGTGAATCGCGTCTTCGTGATACTCTCCTTAGCGACGAACAGCGCCAAGCTGTAGACACATTACTTTCCAGCCGTGACCGTGTCACTTTGCTTCTCGGAAAAGCTGGAACAGGCAAATCAACCTCTCAACGAGACCTATTAGCCGGAATCAAACTCGCAGGCCATG
>CAIUEN010000480.1 GCA_903898185.1 uncultured Verrucomicrobiales bacterium | reverse complement strand
GGGCCTCTCGACTTGCACGGGAACTGGGCTATCCGCCATTGGCTGACTGATGCCGCCGTCAGCAATTCACGGCTGTTTCGCTTTCGGTTTCGGTTCATGCCCTTCTTGCTTTCCTTGTGTTCTGGGCGCAGCCCTTCTGCGGCCGCGGTTCTGCGGAGTTGCGGAGCCCCGCCCCCTGGCAACCGTCGCAGCTTGGCAAGGGCGCGTGTGCCAAATGCCTCAAACGCACTGAATTCTTGCGCTCTTGGAGCGCGAGATTATGCTCGCGCCCATGCGTTCTGAAGAAGATCGGGCTGAAGTGGATATGCCGGCTGATAATGCGGCCGGCAGGCCCTGGGCGCGCGCCGCAGGAGATGGCATTCGCAACCTGGGACCGCGCCTAAACGTTCTCGGTAAACGTGTCCGGACGGACGCAGGCTGGCCAGTTCCGGATCGCCCGTCGCGCCAGACGGAACATCCTGCGCAGTCGAAACGAAAGAGGTGACCCATGAACCACAACACGCCGGCCGGATACGAAGAGAAATTTGCCGACCTCATTCGAATGTGCGCCGAGCTCAAGGCCAAGGGACTTACTGAGATGGTGGTCGCATATCCTTGGGCGCTTGGAGATACCTACGAGGAAGTGATTGAGAGCTTGTCACGTGTAGCCGATGCCGGGCTGAGCCTCCATATTGTCGCGCCCAAAGATTCACCGAGCCGAAATTAGTCTTGGCAGTCGTTGTTGATCAGGAAGGAGCCGCTAAAAGCGGCATTCGCTGATTCGATCAGGCATTGCCATCACGGCGATAGTCCATACCGGCGGGGAGCACCAGGATTGCCGATCTGTTCATCCCAATTGTGACCTCTTTCGCGGAGTTCTTCAGGCGAGTAACGGTTGGCCCATTCGTTTTTCCCGGTTGCGTTGTGCGGGCAGCATCGGCGGTCAAGCTGGCCTATGGCTCTTGCATGGTTTTGACACCGTTGCGGCCGGAGGGATCATCTAAATCGCTCTCGCCAGGCCAGTAACTCTTCGGGTAAATCTCCTCCGTCTTGTGAGGCGTGGAATGCGTTCGGCGCGTGCCCTGGCTGACGACGACAGACTCAACGTGATGGGGTAGGCAGTTCAGCCCATGGCGTTGCTGCAGTAGGGTGTATCCTGCCGGGCGAGGTGATACAGGCGAAGTGGTCATGTTCGGATTGTCAAAAACAAAAACTCTTACCGGACTACAAAAATCATTATTTGGCGCATGTTTCCGAGAAAAACAATTATAGCCCTGCGGCGCAGGAAGCAACGACAAATGCCGGGGCGTGGCTTTTGATTGACCGAAGACCGAGATCGAATCGGTAACCAAGGTCACATCGAAGCCCCATCGAAGTTAGCTGACCCATCCGGGCGGGCGGGAGACTGGTGTTCATCGGGGAGGAACCGGAGTGGCAGTTGACCCGACACCTGGCTGCCCCATACCAATTGGCAGACCGCTCCAAAGAATTCTGCCGCTCTCTCTTCGGACAACGCTTGCGGACAAAAGCGGCGCTGAAGCATGGCCCAGCGAAATCGCGGATAACTAAAGATTATGCGTCGTTTGGAAAGCGTAAACGGGCAGCAGGCGGTCATCGACAGAATGTCGCCCAAAGAGCCCGGCGCCGGCAAAACGGCAATCGTCGTGTGCGGCGCTCCGGGCACCGGCGTGACAT
>CAIUEN010000479.1 GCA_903898185.1 uncultured Verrucomicrobiales bacterium | reverse complement strand
TTGAGGGGTAATTACGATGCACAGACCGGCGTTCCCACGCGGAAATGCTTTCCCTAACAATAGTTCAAGAAATGTTCAACTTTGGTTCCAAAAAGTGGGAATCTTCTGAGGCTGGAAACGGGCCGGTTTTCTACGGGCTAGCATGATGGTGGTATCAGCACCGCTGAGACCAATGCCCTTGACTGTCATTTCAACGAAGCGGTCGGAGGCGGTGTTTGCATTAAACAGGCTGTTGAGCGCCAAGTGGAGCGGCGCCCCATCGCTACTGCTGCCTTCGCCAAGCAGGACGCTAAAATAGCCTTTGTCAACCGTCACGGTCTGCTGCTCGCCCCAAAGCTTGATTCCGCCGGTCTGGCTGTCCCAGATTCTAAAAATGACATCGTAATTCTTCGGCCCTGTGTTCGTGCTGCCCAGAGGATTGCCGCTGGCGTCGGTAAGGTAGCCTTGGTAGGTCATATAATCGGGAGGATCACTGGTGGCGCCGGCATGGCACAGCGGGGCGCGCAATGCGGCAGCCAGCAAGATCGAAACGAGACTCTGGCGCAAGGCCGTGACGAGGATTGGCATTTTCATTTTCATAATGGACATCATGTCAAGGTTTTGGATTTTAGAGGGTTTAAGAATCAAAAATTTGAAGTTTTACCGGGTGGTGGTCAAGGTGGCAATGGGGCTGATGCGGCTTATGGTAAAAAGGCCGCTGACATTGAAGACGCGCGTGGCGCCACCCAATCCGCCCAAAGTAATGACTTCCGAGTAGCGGCCGGAGAGCGTGCTGCCAGCCGTGGTCAGGCTGGTGAAATCACTGCCGGGAGGCGAATGGGCCAAAGTAATTGTGCGTCTGATACTATAGGACTCCATGCCTTGAAACAACTGAGTTTTGAAAGCCGCATCCAGATTGTCATGGTCGGGATGATAGGTGTGAAGGAATGGGTTGACGGCCTGGTCGTCATAGCCCGTAGTCAGGTCGGCGCTCAAGACGCCGCCCAAGGCCAACTGCCCGTCCAACGGCCAAGGGACGTTGTCTGCGGACCACGGGAGATGGTTGGCAGTAATGCGCCGGGCAGTGTCCAAATGCGCCGTGTCCAGAACGCTCTCGGTGGTGGCCACCACGACATTGGTGTCTTGGCGCAGGCCATAATAGACGCGCTGGAGCAGGACGCTATGGGAGCCATTGTTGTGAATGATCAGGCGAAGCGGAAAAGAGGAAGGCACGGAGCCCATGTTGGTGTCGATGCCGGTGACGACATAAGAGCCGTTGGAACTGACCACCGGGTTGGAGTTGGCGTCGGTCTGGTAGCTCGTGAGGTAGTTGCCCACCTGCGTGACGTTGGCGCCGCCCACCCACAAGCCGGCAGTCGAGGCCGACTGTGCCGAGACCGGCACATTCACTTCGGAGAAACCAAGTGAGTCCGTGAATTGCAGGATGCCGGCATGCAGCGCGCCGGGTTCATTCGTCAGAGCATAACGGTTGACACCGATGACGACCGCTCTGGTCGAGCCGGGCTGGCCAGCAGGCGCGAGATCCCAATGCAAACTGTCGCCGTCGCTGGTTAGAGCATCGCAGGCGTAGGTCAAATTGGTGGCATTGAGGGCTTGGCGCACCAGCAAAGGGGGCAGAGAGGGTGTCTGGCCGGACAGCGGGTCAGAGCCCGATCTCAGCAACTTCCCCGTGACCGTCAGCGAGTTCACCGTGGCATTGCGCAGGTACAGGCTGAATTGGCTCGAAGAATCGCCAAAATCAATGCCGGTAGTATTGGGCAGGATAACCTGAAAGGGACCGAAGTAAGTGTTATTGACGTTGGCGGCGCGAACCCAAAAGGCCTGTCCATTCGCTACGCGCGTGGCATACTGCGAGAGCACCAACTTCGGATCTTTGCTGCCGTCTGGGTATTGATAAAGCTCGGTGATGCCAGCCAGCGATTGCGCCGGAGCCAGGTAGTCCTGGAAGCGGGGCGGGTTGTTGGCCGGAGTTGAAAAGCCGATGAGGTTCAGTCCGGAGATGTCCCACATGTAGCTTGGCGGGGCCGGTTTGCCTTTGACGCTCCAAGTGTAATCGGCGGTTGCCGTCGAGTGGACCAGGTAGGCGGCGTTGGGAGACAAGGCGCCCAAGCTGCTGGATGTCGCGTTAGAATGCCGCACCCAAACGAGCCATTGGCTGCCGCCATTGAGCGGCGACTGCGGTGATGTGATATACTGCGCTGAACTGACCGAGGATTTCCATTGCCAGATTTCGGAGATCGGATTGTCCGGGTCACCACCAACAAGCCGGTCGAGGCTCTGGCTGGAGGCGTCAACGTGCAGATACACGGCCGTCCATCCGGGTTTGACCACAATGGACTGCGTCATCCATTGAGCCTGGCTTGAGAAACAAAAGCCGACGAGCACAATCAAAACAAACCGCCCCCAACGGCAGCCTCTTTTGCCCGCCGCCAGAAGCAGAGTCGCCAGAAAACCATAGGTGGAATCGAAAGCGCACATGAAAGAACCGAAACCGATGGACAAAAATTTCAACATCATAAATTTCAATTTCTGGCTTTTGTTATTATGCACGGCTATGCAGTTATCCTTAATGGGCGAAACATTAGCAATTTTGATGCCAAAGGCTGCGCATGGGTCTGGTTAACTGCGGCATGATATTCTAGGAACAGAGCTTGGCTTCGTGTTTCTCCTATGAAAACAGGGATGCATCCGAAAGAATAATTGAGATCGGGCGCATCCCTGCCCCTGTTTTTGAAAATGCCGGCGTTTCAAATGGGTGGGACAATCTGGCCTATAAAACGTTCTAATTTGTTATAACACGCCTGAAATAAACGATATGAGGCAAAGCGAACATTTTTCTCAGGAGGTCAAATTGTCGCAGGGGTTCAAGAAATCAGCCATCCCAGCTAAGGGGGCTCAGCAATTATACTTTGAACGGGTAAGAATGT
>CAIUEN010000478.1 GCA_903898185.1 uncultured Verrucomicrobiales bacterium | reverse complement strand
CGGAGCAAGACGAACTGCAACAGTCAGCACAATAATCACTGCACCTCGATAACTAGGTGCTGGCAGAACCAGAGGTCAACCCAATATAATGAGAATTGCTGAACCGCTTAGCGTCCGGTCAATTGCTCCAGCTTTTCGGGGTACCGAGCCCCTTGCACCGTGATCTTGGAGGAAGCGATGTCAATCTCACGGAGGTCGCCCGGCGTAAGCTCTACTGATGCTGCCCCGATGTTCTCGTCCAAGCGATGCAGCTTCGTGGTGCCTGGGATGGGAACAATCCACGGCTTCTGGACAAGCAGCCAGGCGAGGGCGATCTGAGCGGGCGTAGCCTTCTTCCGTTCTCCGATTTTGGCGAGCAGATCAATCAGGGACTGATTGGCCTTGAGCGCCTCTGGGGTGAAGCGAGGCAGGGAGCTGCGAAAGTCGGAACTGTCAAAGGTGGTGTTTTCGCCGATCTTCCCAGTGAGAAAACCCCTGCCCAGAGGGCTGTACGGCACCAAGCCAATGCCGAGTTCTTCGAGGGTCGGTATTACTTCCTTTTCGGGGGTTCTCGTCCACAGCGAGTATTCACTCTGGAGAGCAGTGATCGGCAGGACGGCGTGCGCACGACGGATCGTTCGCGCGCCTGCTTCAGAGAGGCCGAAGTGCCTGACCTTTCCTGCCTGAATCAGTTCTTTCACCGCACCGGCGACGTCTTCGATTGGCACGTTCGGATCAACCCGATGCTGATAGAGCAGGTCGATTGTCTCGACCTTGAGCCGCTTGAGCGAGCCCTCGGCGGCCAGCTTGACATGCTCTGGCCGACTGTTCAGGCCCGGCGCGCTCTTTGTTCCGCGGAAATCTAAATTGGGACCGAGGTCGAACCCGAATTTGGTGGCGATCACCACTTGCTCGCGGAAGGGAGCAAGGGCTTCACCGATGAGTTCTTCGTTAATGAACGGGCCGTAAACCTCGGCGGTGTCAAAAAATGTAACGCCACGTTCAACGGCCGCCCGGAGAAGAGCGATCATCTCCTGCTTGTCTTTGGGTGGGCCGTAAGAAAAGCTCATTCCCATGCAGCCGAGCCCGAGGGTTGAGACTTCCAGATTACTTTTTCCAAGTTTGCGCTTTTGCATGTTTGAATCCTTTCTTTAAGTTTGCATTACACCAAAAAAACGTAACTGTTCAGGTCACAGCGGCGAAATTAGCGTCTCGCTGACGCTCGCCGGAGAGAGGGGCACAGGCAAGGATGCCTATGCTACGTGAATAGTTACAAAAAAACTTCCGTTGCAGCTATTCAAATACCTCCCCCGTCTCTGGCATGGCCACAAGCAATCTATCAAGATTCGTATTATTGACGTGTGGCATTGTCTTCGCGCAACCATGCCCAGACGCGCAAGGCTTCGGTGACGCCCCAGGCTTGAGCGTCGCAGCCGCGCTGTTGGTGCGGCGAGTCGCCGTCCAGGATTTCAGGGATTTGCCCCAGGCAACCACTCATCATGAGCTTATCCATGCTGGACAGATAAGCGCGGGCGGCGGCAAGCGCGGGCGGCGAGCAATCCCATGCCTGGGCCAGCGCCTCGCAGAACACCGGGAACGTCCAAGTCCAAGCCGTGCCGTTGTGATACGCGGGTTTGCGGCGGGTGTCCTCCTCGCCTTCGTAGCGGCTCCAATAGGGTTCGAGCGGATTGTTGAGCAGGTGTCCATCGTGACCGCGATTTTCAAGCGGCGGCGAGACTGGCAGCGGCGCCAGCGAGCGCAACGCGCCGGGAACGACCAGGTGGCGCAATGCGGCGTCCACCGCGCGGCGCGCCTGTTCGCCTGTGAAATACTTGAATACGATGGCAAAGAGAAAATTGCCGCGCAACGCATTGTCAACAACCGCCTTGGACGCCGACTGCCCCGCTGCGGCGATCAGCAGGTCGGCAATGACACCGTGATCTTCGATCCAGAAGTAATTCTTGAGCGATGCCTCGGCGCGGTCGGCAAGCGATCCCCAGCTTTCGCCATCGGCTGCGGCCTTTAAGCGCTCCAGTTGTCGCAGCAGCCGTATCCAGAGAGCCTGGATTTCCACCGGATACCCTTCGCGCGGGGTGCAGGCTGGATAATTGGTATCCATCCATGTGAAGTGCGGGGGGCTCCAGATCAGGCCGGACTCTGGATCCATCCGGATGCCGTTGGGTGTCCCTTGTCGGTAGCCGATGGCGGTTTCGCGCAGCACGTCCAAAACTGTGCGTCCGCGCGAGTTGACGGGAACGTCATACAGATTCTCTGTCATGCGGGCAGCCGTTTCCTCAACCACCACGCCGTACCAGAGAGGCGCGTCTGATGTGTCGCGATTCGATGCGTCCTCGCCATGAATCGTGTTAGGCATCGTGCCGTTCTCAGAGAAACGTCCGAAAAGGATCACCAGTTCCGCGACATCCGCAACCATTCCGGCGGCCAGCAGTCCGCGCGCGGCGATAAACGAGTCGCGGCCCCAGTCCAAGAACCATGGGTACCCGGCGATAATGGTGTTGCCGTCGCCTCGCTTGGCCAGAAAAGCGCGCGTGGCCAGCACTAATTGGCGTTCAAAAAGATCTCCGTCGGGAAATTTCGCGCGCGCCAGCGCCACCTTATTCTGCACCAGGCGGTCCGACATGGTTTGTTGGATTAAATCCATTGCCGGGCGCAGGGTGTCTGCTGAAAGCGAGAGCGAAACATTTTCTCCCCGTTTCAAAGGCAGTTCGAACCAGCCCGGGCTATAGGCGTCGCCCCAGCCGGTCTGGCCGCGCTGCTGCTCGATTGGATGAGCGAGCCCCTGGCTCCATTCAGGCTGCGGATGGTAAATGCCCCGGTCGCTGAAGACCTGCAACTGTCGAGTGACGTCCGGCGCAAAGACGAACCCAGTTTGCGAATCCATCAGCATGTGGCAATTGGATGCGAAATGCTGATCAGCGTCGTGATTGTGGTGGGTTTCGCAGTGGAAATTGCGATCTTCGATATCCACCCGAACGATCAAATATACACTGAACTCGGGCGGCAGCTCTGCTGAGCCTGCTTCGGCGGGCCGAGCAAATCGGAAGACGGTGGTATTCCAGCCGTCCAGCATGTCGGCGCTCAATTCAAGCGACACAGTCCGTCCATTGCCAGCGTCAGCGAGAAACTTCCAGACGGCGGGCGGGCCGATTTGGAACGAAACCAAGTTGCGCTGATTGACCTGCGTAATGAAGCCGTTGGCGTTGATCCAGACACGCACCCGTTTGGCAAAAACGTGACGATCCACCGGGAAGTCCGAGTTGAGGTTGGCGCCCAACGCGCAATCGTATTTGGACTCGATGCGCCCGAGATCCACACGAATCCGCGCCATGCCGCCCCGGCAGTTTGTTAACAGAGCCACTGCGTCCGCAGGAGGCTTGGACAGCGTTAGCGAAACGGCTGGTCCGGCGGCAAGAAATCGCACCGTCGCCCGCACATGCTCGCTTGTAATCCCAAAACGCCGACAGCTCAACTCGGCGTCGATGGCGGTGGAGGGATCGCGCGGCGCGATGGCCGCGATGTGCCCTCCATTGACCTCGATCGAACGCGCGTGCTCCTGGGTGCCGTCAGCAAAGATCAGTGTAATGTCGAACGAGCGTGGATCCTGAATCAGAAGCCAATGTCCAGGCGGCACAAGCGTGATCCGGCGACGATCCAGCAATGTCCAAACCACCACATTGGGAAACTGGCCGGACGCAGCGTCCAGAGCGGCGGGAAGATCGGCCACCGCGCGGATGGGATCGAGATAGGCCAGCGACGCCAAAAAACGATGAGGATCGTCATTGACCCGCCGGGCGAGTTCACGCCAATCGCACGCTCCAAGTTGTTCAGGCAACAGCGCCTTTGCCAGTGCCATCATGGCCCAAGCCGCTTGGGCGCGCTGGCGCCGGTATGCATCGCCGTTCAGACCTGCGGGGGACTGTGAGGCAGCCAGGCAGTATGCCCCGGCTGGGGGCATCATAAGCACGACATTTCCCATCCGGGCCTTGATCTTGATTGGCGACTGTTCCAAAAGATCGATTGCTGGCATGCCCAAGTCGGCAAACAACGCCTCGTCCAGTTTGAATTCGTGCGCGTCATTGAGGTCGGTGTTGACCAGAACCAGGACTTTATCCAAGCCTTCAGCCGAATCACGACGCATGGCGTAAACAGGGGAATCCGGCAGGCTTAATCGTGTCAGTATTGCGCCATCAAAGAAACAGGGATGCTGCGAGAGCAACCGGTTGAGCAGCGACAGCTCGGAGATGAGGTTATTTCTAGCGCCCCAATTCATGCCGCGGCTGGAATGCACGTTCACCTTTTCCGGCGCCAGCCACTCGACGCCACAGGTGAAACCGTAGCCGCCGTTGACGCTGGTCAGGGCAGAGAGCCGGTTGCGCATCAGCGACCACGCGCGCCCTTTCGACGCGAGGCGGTTGTTGTCGTGAGTTTCGCTGTAATGCACATAAAGCCCAACTCGTTCGCTCTGGCGCAGGCTGTAGTCGAGGTATTGCGACACTTCCGGCCCGGTGAAATTCTGGAACAGCTCCGAATACGCCCACTGCATGCCGCCTTCCGTCAATAAATTCTCGGTGATCTCCAGCGGACCGCCCAATCCTTCGAGAATGAAGAGCGCTTCGGGAAACTCCTGTCGCACCCGCGCTTCAACGTATTGCCAGACTTGGAGCGGGACTTTGTATCCGGCATCGCACCGGAAACCGTCCACGCCACGCCGACACCATATCAAGAACGCCTGGGCAAATTGCTCCCATAGCTCCACATGTTTGGGATCCAGTTCCACCAAGTCGCTCCAGACAACATTCCATGCGCCGGGACAGGCAAAGGCGCCATCAGCGTTGCGCAAAAACCATTCAGGATGCGTTTCCTGGAGGCGCGAGCCCCATCCGGTGTGATTGAGGACAATATCCAGAATAAGCCGTCCGTCGCGCCGGTGAACCTCATGCGCCAGTTCGCAAAATTGTTCCACACCGGTCGTGCATTGGTCGAACTCGACCAGCGCAGGATCAACGGTAATCAGATCTTCGCAGGCGTACGGGCTGCCAAACCGCCCCATTCGCGCATAGGTCGTCGGTGTCGGGTTGACTGGCAACAGATGCAACACCCGGCAACCAAGTTTGCCGATAATGTGATCCAGTTCGCCGATCAAATCGCGGAATTTTCCCGAAGGCGGGATGACCGTATATCCCTTGTCATCCAAGGCGTTGAGTTCCTTTTCCAATGCCTCGTTCTGGGTTCTGCGAGCTGGCTTGTTTGGTCCGAACATCCGCGTAAATGCGCAATAAATCGTATTCCCGGTCCGGTATGAGTCAGGATGAACAGAGATGCCGGCGTCAGGCCCATCGGGCCAATGCTGGCGGCCATTCTGGTCAAGCATGTATGCCTTGGCCCGCCAGAAGCCAACATCGACCAAGGAAAGCTCGATGAACCACACGCCATGTCCCAACGATTGCAGGGGGATGTCGCGCCAAAACGCCACCGACAGCGGATCCCGTCCGGCATGGGTGGCGATGATTTCCTGGCGCATCCGGCTCGAATTTCCGATGTTGGTTCGCAGAAACGCGCGCGCGCCCGGAGGATATCCGTGCGGCAGGCGCAAGCTAAAACGCACCCGGTCGCCGACAAAGCGCAATAATCGCTCTCCCGGCGCGGGACTCATGACTAATTGTTCCATTTTCACTTGGCGGCCGCCCCGTGGAGTGGACCTCTGGTCTTCCGGTTCCAGGAGCCTCTGCTCCGTGAACACCATTCGACTTCAGAGCGCTTTGTTTTTCCCCACGCGCAAGACCGCAACGATTGACACTCTACCCTAATTCATGCCCGATTCCTCTCCACATTGTAACAAAACCGAGCTTGCCGCCATATTATTTTTTTGCAACTGGTTGTTGGGTTGTTGGATGGAGTTGCCCTTCCGCGTGTTCAACGGTTCAACGGTTCAACGGTTCAACGGTTCAACGGTTCAACGATTCAACGGTTCAACGATTCTCAATTGCTATTTCTTGCGGCTCCTCTACAGTCAGACCATGCCGATTTACGAGTTTCATTGCAAAAAATGCGGGAAGGATAGCGAGGTACTGGTTGCCTCCAGCAATTGGGAGGGAACGGAATGTCCGGAATGCGGATCAATCAAGCTGGAAAAGAAGCTTTCCGTATTTGCCGCTGCCGCCTCAAGTGAGGCTGCGCCCTCCTGCGGTCCCAATTCGTGTGGAACTTGCCCCATGCGCGACCAGCACTAAATTCCACCCGGACATCGAACTCCTTTCCCCACTATCTGAAAGCTGCGCATGCCCCACCTTTCCTCTATATGCCCCCCTGTGGTAACTGACTTGGCGAGAAGTCGCAGCCGATTGCGGGCGCGTGCCAGACTTGGTGAGGCTTGGGATGCGATTTCTGCACTCCATGAATTGTGGATAAAATCGCCAAGCAACCGATTGTAATCGGGGCCAATGGTAGCTGACCCGGTCGGCTTGAACCCCATACGAATTTTCCGGTGTCGTGAATGCTGCGAGATCGCGATCAGTTCTGCTTTCGGGGCACACAATGATTCTGGTGCTACAGGAATACGCGACAATGCAACACCCAAGAAGCGCGCCAACTCTACACGGTGTGCGAGCAGCCACGCCTCTACTTCGCGCACGCAGATTCGAAACAGAAAGCCTGGTGCTGGAGTTCTACCCACCCACTCATTAATCATCCCGGATGGACACGGACGTTCATCAAGATCCGTGATCATCAGCACCGGCAATCCATGTGTCCCCATCTGTTGAAAGTTTTGGGCCATGTTCTTCAACCTGCCAAAACCATGCGCGTTTTCTTCACGATACACAGTGAGTGGCGGGGACTCTGCCACAAGTTTACGGCCAACTGCCAAACCCGGTTCGTCTTCAGCAGCGAGATAAACCGTTGGCAACATCATCGCAGGCTCAATTCGAGTTGTCCGACGTCTTCTGGTTTGGTGGTTTTGAGTAGAACCTCACCCACCGATAACCCGCTCGCAAGCATTATCTTTTCTTGTGGGTCAAGCAAATGCACTCGGGTTCCCTCCCGATGAGGTTCTAAGCGAATAACTTCCTCAGCCGGAATCGTTAGGTCTGAAAGCAATGCCTCACTATGGGTAGTAATAAGAACTTGGCGGGCTGTTTTCGATTGTTTCTGCACCTGCTGAATCAGGCGGGGCAGGTGCCGAACAATCTCCTCGTTTAGTGAGAGTTCGGGCTCTTCAATAAGCAATAGCGAACTGCTATCCATGAGTGACCAAAGCAGTCCGATCAAGCGTAGCGTGCCGTCGGAAAACTGGCTTTCACGTTGCCAAGCCCCAGATGGTCGCCAGTGAGCAAAATTGGCTTCAATATGCGGCAATCCGGTGATATCGTCCTTTATGAATCGTAGCTCCTTAAAATTGGGCACCACCGCAGCAAGTGCCTTTTGGATGCGTCGCAGACGTGCATTGCGAGTTTTTTCTCCCGTTGCCGCTACCCGTTGAAGGAACCCCTGCCCAAACGGATCTTGCTCTATAGTGTTGCCGCCAATCAGATTGGCAAACTTCAATAGCTGTGGGACAAGATGAAGGTAAGTGGTCTCGCTAAAAAAATGTGATAACTCGCGGAACTTCTCATTGGCGGTAGTCAGCTCCAACCACGTTTGGGTCAATCGGTCGTGATCTTTTTTATCCAGATCGTCCGGACGGACAAGCAGCGACTCGCCGTCTTTTTCCACATATTCCTCGGTGATGATGAAGCGGTTATTTGCTTTGCCTTCGCCTTTGAATCCCAAACGGTAGCTCCAGTTTGCTCCGTCGGTTCCCTTCAGCTTCACTTCCAGCCACACCACGTTATCCTGCCTGGCATTAACACAGCGCAATTTGGGCAGCCCGCCACGGTCTCTAACAGCCTTTTGTAAGCCACCGCCGGATGGTTTTCTGCCCGCAGGAAGGGCTACATCACGCAAAAAACGCAAAGCGTCGAGCAGATTGGATTTACCGCTGGCGTTCGGACCAATGATAAACATCCGGTCTCGGAGTTCTCCAGTTTCCAACTTCTGGTAATTCATCCAGTTCTTTAGATTCAGATGGCGGATTTTCATGGTCTATATTGTGCTTTAAACGGGAACCCCTGCATAGTGTTGACAACTGAGGCTAGGCAACTGATAGGAATTTGCTTTTGACGCTCTCGCGGTCAGGGAGAATCATTTATTGAGTTTCATGGATTTCTTGCGATTAGCCATGCTCCATGTCCACATCAATGGGCAATGTTTGCCGATTTTTTATCCTTTTCGTGTTCCGTTGCCTTGTTCTCGCCCTGATGCCGAGGTCTTGCGCCACCTGAGGTTGGGAAAGAGAGCGGCGTATTGGGGTCATGCGTTAAAGGTTCGTGTCAACACAAAAAATGATTTCATTGCCAAAAAGTTTCTTTTTTGATACGCTACACGCTTGCTTCTCCAGGAGACCGTTGCACTGCGCCGACAGCTTCTTGGTTTCGGTTCCAACTTCCGCCGCCCTCGCCGCTTTGCTCACCCTTCGTTACGTTTTGTCCTGTCATCCATCTGGATTTGGACCGGCCACAATCCGTGAAGACTGATTGTTGGCCGGCCCTTCCCCGCTGGCACAGGGCCAGAAAATCATTCGTGCCGTCCCCGACTTCATTTCCGAAGGTTTTGACAGAATAAAACTCTGCTCAAAACCTTCCACCACTCACCCAAATCAGTGATACCAATCGCCAATACTGAAGTTGATCCCAACCCGAATGTCATGAACTGGCGATTCAGACGTCGGCGACAGCCTGTAATAAGCTACATCATGAACGTATTCGGCATAAATCACGAATCGGTTCAACCACCCCATCATTTCGGGAAGGTGGGAGAGCGGCGGCGTAAACCGAATGCCTGCGCCTGCCAATAGCTTGTTCTCCCAGTAGTAATAGTGGTCTTTGACAACGAAGTTTCTTCCATTATAACTGGTTTTGTCACTTAGAGTACTTTCAATAACAGTATAGGCAGAAAAAGCCGACAACAAGCCAGCGTCTGGAATACGCGCGCCAGCGCGCACGGAATTGGCGAATACCCAATCATCGTAGTGAGCATCGAAGTTGTTGGCAGACTGCCACCAAAAACCTGACCAGATTTCAGCCCACCACCAAGTGCTGATATCGTTTCCATTGAACTCGCGCCAGTACTCCGCGCCAATTTTCTCTTGTTCAGATCGGTGCCATTGGTTATCCGTACCGCGATAATCAACGTACTCAACGCGATCGTATTCAGCGAATAGCCGCAAAGGTCGGAATATTCTGTTTAGTAGTGTGCCGTCAAATGCCGCTATACTAAATGGGTAAATTTGGCCACCAACACCAGGGGCACCTGATAAATTGTTTTCCCAATCTGGGTTCTGCGAAGCGACAGTCCCGCCGAATCTCACATAGGGGCCCCATGCGAAATTTGTTCGGAATGGCGGCAGCCAAAATTCTAATCGAGCGTCCCATGTTCCCATAGCGGTGTTGTGCCTATCCTCAAAAAATTGCGTGTTCCGGTATCCGAAATCGCCATAGCCGGTCAGGGTGAGATAAGGATCCCACCCCAACGTATGCTTTCGTTCGTCCGCGCCCTGTAAGCTCCCATTCAAAGCAAGAAGTGCTCCGAGAGCAAGCAAGACACTCAATAGCCTATGTTTGAGCCAACAAACTCCGTGAGCTGTATTTTGATTTTGTATCATGTTCATATTTGTTTTATTTTTGTTTCATTTTTTTGAATTTCCGATTACGAGACTGTCGATCCATGCCCTTTCTTTGAACGCAAGGAGACTGAGCACCTGATGGTTATTCCGTGTCTCCTCAGCGTTGCGCTCGCGTCTAAAAAAGCGCTCAAGAGGAAAAAGCAAACCGTCATTGGTTACTCCTGTTTTTCTCAGGTTCATAAAAGCAGCTCTATTATTATCACAATCTCTTCTATTTCAAGCTTTCTTGCACTGCGTTTCGAACATCGAAAACGGGATCAACTCCAGCGGAACAAGCGAACCAGCCTCCGAACTGGAAGATTGAGGATTCCAGCGCCTCCACTGCCTCCTGTCCAAAGTGACATCCGGCCAGTGTAAATCCAGATGCATGACAGAACAAAACGTAAGGTTCGACCAGCCTTTTCTTCTTTACCCGCACACGGAAGGGGCTTGGTTTTGATTTGCTTTTGACAACGTAGTGTTTACGATGTTTCAACATCATGGAATGGATTGCGCCAACTGAGAAAGACACTGCTACAGACACTTTGGAACGGCAACTGTGGGATGCCGCCGATCAGTTTCGCGCCAATTCCGTTTTGTTTATCGACGCCCGCCACATCCATCGGCAGATCGACCGTGCCCATCGCGAATGGACGCCCACGCAAATCAGTTTTCTGGCCGAGGAGTTGGAAACCCTCAACACCCAGGCCCGCGAATTGGAATCAACCATCGCGAAGAACGTCGCCGAGATTTTGGAATTATGAAAACCGAACTTGTTCAACCCCTGACCGCCACTTTTGAATCACACGCCCAAAAGACCGATGATGGCGTGGAGTTTTGGCTGGCGCGCGATCTTCAATCCCTCTTGGGTTACACCAAATGGGATAATTTCCTAAATGTCGTCTCCAAGGCCAAGACCGCCAGCAATTCTCACTATGTGGGGCAGACCTCTGGTCTGCCGGTTGCGGTGCCTCTGGCTCCGCAGGGATGCGAATACTTTGTGCGCAGGCAGATCAGAGTTATCCCACCCTATTCCCTCAAAATGAGAATTGCTGCAAGACCGCTTGCAAAGTCTCTGGCCATCAGGTTCGCGACCATTTTGCCGATGTCGGGAAAATGGTCGATCTGGGGTCTGGGAGTCAGAGACAGATCGACGACATCATGCTCACCCGGTATGCCTGCTACCTAATTGCCTAAGATGCCTTGCCCCCGGAATAATAATCATGGCGCAACAACCCTCATCAGATCCCTCCAAGGGTCAATTCCTCGTCTATCAAGCCGAAGACGGGCGGATGAAGATTGACGGGCGGCTGGAAGGCGAAACCGTGTGGCTGCCTCAGCAGCACATGGCAGACCTGTTCCAAACGACGCAGCAAAATATCAGCCTTCACCTTCAAAACATCTACGACGAAGGCGAGTTGCAGAGGGATGCAACTCACAAGGAATTCTTGTCGGTTCGACGGGAGGGCAATCGGGACGTTCAGCGCCGTCTCGATTTTTACAATCTCGACGCCATCATTTCCGTCGGCTACCGCGTCAAAAGCGCGGTTGCCACCCGCTTTCGCATCTGGGCCACACAAAAACTTCGCGAATTCATCGTCAAAGGTTTTGTTCTCGATGACGAACGCCTGAAAAACCCCGACCAGCCGTTTGATTATTTTGACGAATTGATCCGGCGGATTCAGGACATCCGCACTTCTGAGCGCCGGTTTTACCAAAAAATCACCGACATCTACGCCACCAGCATTGATTACTTTGACTTTGTTATTTTAACCGTCTTCTTTTTCACGGCGTTTTTGCGCGCGCGCATGCGATTCGATAGCTTGTTGTCTGAGGCGATGTCTTTGGCGCATCTGCATGAGGACTTCCGCTTGATCCACATCTCTCCTG
>CAIUEN010000477.1 GCA_903898185.1 uncultured Verrucomicrobiales bacterium | reverse complement strand
TACGCCAAAGGCGTGCGCTTGTGCAAAGCGGCCAAGGCGAAATTAGAAGAGCGATTGCAGCGATCTGTCACTTTGCCTAAATGGGATGTTCTAATTGAACCGCGCCCTCTGGTATGATTATTTCTTCCAACTCCCTTACCGTTGCGAACCAATTATAGATCTCGCTCAGGGTTGTGTCCGAAGGCCGTTGTCCAGTTCCCCCTTCCTCAATCGGGGCGGCGGTGCGTTCGACGATTTCCATGATCATCAGGAGAAGCACGTCAAAGGGCTGGAAGCTGATCGGGTCCAAGCTCTCCGCAACGCTGAAGCGGATTGCGCGATATTTGTCCTGGATTTGGTTGGTCAACCGGGTCATTTCGGTGGATTTGCCCACGCCCGAGTGCCCCATCAGCAGGGCTTTATACGGAGTCGCGCCATGAGACCGCTTCAGGCCGAGGGCCATCCGTGCCACGACATTGTAGCCGCGAATGGCATTGATCTCGCTGCAATAAAACGCTTTGAATTCGTCTTGTCTGACCAGAGACTCGGGCGAGTGAACCCAATTACCGCCCCAGCGTCGCGAGGAGCTTCTCATGGATTCCTCCGAAGCCGCCGTTGCTGAAGACGCAGATGATGTCACCGCCGGACGCCTGTTTCTTCATATAGTTGACAATAGCGCCAACGTCCGGCAAATAGGCGGCAGTCTTACCGCCAGCCTGGAGATCGCGCATCAGCCTCTCGGGATCAAGCCGTTCTTCGGGCTTCAGAAGTTCCAGGCGCGCGATCTGCGAGACGATCACGCCGTCGGCATCGCGGAACGATTCCGCCAGTTCTTTTTGGAATACGTTCCGGCGCGTGGTGTTCGAGCGTGGCTCGAAAATCGCCCAGATTTTCTGGGTGGGATATTTCATCCGCAGAGCGCTCATGGTTTCGCGGATGGCCGTTGGGTGATGCCCAAAGTCATCGACCACAGTCACGCCGCCGGCGATCCCGCGTATTTCCATGCGGCGCTTGATCCCAGTGAAGGTGTCGAACGCCGATTGAATCTGTTTGTTGGACAGCCCGCAGTGCTTGGCGCAGGCGACCACGGCCAGCGCGTTCCTCACATTGAATTCTCCCATCATATTGAGATGGAACTTGCAGCTTGGGATTTCGAACGCGGACGCCGTCGGACCGTGGCGGATGTTGAACGCTTGAATGCTGTTGCATTCTCCCAGGCCAAAGCGTTTGACCGGGCAATGGGTGACGTTAAGCAGGGGGGCGAGATTTGGGTCATCGCCGTTGGCCAGGAGTTGGCCGTTGCGCGGCACCAGGCTGATCAGGCGCCTGAAAGCGGTCTGCACCGCCTTGATGTCATCGAAAATGTCGGCATGATCAAATTCAATATTATTGACAATAACAACCTCGGGCAAGTAGTGGACGAACTTGCTGCGCTTGTCGAAAAAGGCGGTGTCGTATTCGTCGCCCTCGATGATGAACCATTCGCTGTCGGTGAAACGGGCTCCGGCGCTGAAATTGTTGGGAATGCCGCCGATGAGAAAGCTGGGGTTGAGTCCGTTGTGCTCAAACACCCAGGTCAACAGTGAGGTGGTGGTGGTTTTCCCATGCGTGCCGGTGACCACCAGTGATCGCTTGCCGCGGATGAAGAATTCTTTGAGCAGCTCGGGCAGCGAACAATAGCGGAGTTTGTGGTCCAACACGATTTCGGCCTCGACGTTGCCTCGCGAAATGGCATTGCCGATGACGACCAAGTCCGGCTTGTAGGCGAGGTTGGACTCGGCGAACGCTGGCGAGACCTCAATGTTGCGCTCCGCCAAGAAGGTGGACATGGGTGGATACACGTTGTGGTCCGAGCCGGTGACATGGAATCCTTTGGCCTGCATGGCGGCCGCCGCCGAAGCCATCGCCGTTCCGCAAATGCCAATGAAATGAACAGAACGAATACTGGTGTGCATGGAAGATTGGATTCAACAGTTTAGAGTTGAGAGGAGGAATTCGGATGAATTCGACCGTTCCGTCCGATTCTCATTCCCTCAGCTCTTAACTTACTTCGTCGGCGTGTTGGTCGTCTGGCTGGACTGAATTCTGACGCCGCCGTCCTGGCGCAATTCGACATTGAGAATGTTATTTGTTACCGGAACTGTGGTTTGAGAGTTGATCATGCGTTCGCCGCCTTTGGAGCCGGACGTTGCATATAATCCGCGGCGCAACCAATCCATGCGACGGGAGAGATTCAGTTCATCTTTAAGCTTGCGCACCTGAGCGCGGAGCTCGGCCAGATCGTTGAACTTCTTTTCGATATCAGCCTTTTCAGATTGGAGGCGTTTGAGCTCTTTTAACAGAAACTCCCGGTCGCCTTCGGAGGACGCCAGTTTTTTCTCGGTGCTGTTGATTTTGGCCTCCAAGTCAGTAATGTTACTTCGCAAGTCATTGGCCGTCTGGTCCAAGGTACGGTTCTCAGTTTCAAGATCGGAAATCTTTTTGTCGCGAACGGTGATTTCAGCGGCGGCAGCCTCTGCAGCGGCTTTGGCGTCGGCTTGGGCTTTGGTCAGCGTCGCTGCTGTGGTGGCCAGCACCCCTTCGGTTGCTGTCAGCTTGTTGGAAAAATCGTTGCGCGTGTCAGTCAGGATGGTTTCCATTGCCATCTTGTCACCGCGCTCCTGATCCAAAGCTTTCTGTGTCTGGTCCAGATTGTTTTTCAGCACCAGGATGGTGTCTTGAGCCGCTGCTTTGTCTTTGGAAGCTCGCTGGTTCACAATGGTGAGCCCAATTCCAAGACCCACGGCGATCACAATTAAGATTATCAGCGTGACTTTTGCTTTCATAGCGAAGCAAGAATACTCTTAATTGGGCCGTTTTGGCAAGTACCTAGTACCGTAATTCGTAAGTTCGTGAGTCGGATTGACGCTTCTTTTACCCAGTAAAATCTACCAATTCATCTCCCACGAATTTACGACTTGCTGTACTAGTACAGGGAGATCTTTTCGATATGCGATGGTTTCCTTGATTATTTGACGCGTCCGCCTAAATTGTAACCATGGATGTTCCGACAGAGGCTGCGGTCATGATTTTACCGGAGATAACGCTTTTTCCGCATGCCTTGCTGCCGCTCTATATATTTGAACCGCGCTACCGCCGGATGATTGCGGACTCGCTGACTGGGCATCGCCTCTTTATCGTGGCCATGCGGAAGTCGGGCTGTGCCCGCGAAGTGCCATCCAATGTGGCGGGTTTGGGATTGATCCGCATTTGCGTGAAAAATCCCGATGGCACCTTCCATCTGATTTTGCAGGGCATCCAGCGGGTTGAATTGGTCGGAACTGTGCGCTACAAACCCTACAGGGTACATCGGATTCGCCTCATGAAATCTCTCCCAAACGATAGCGTCAATGTCGGCGCGCTATTGGCAAAAGTCCGGGATTTAGTGAGCAAGCGGATCGCCCTCGGCGCGCCGACGAGCTTCGTGAAGGGCAAAAACGACAACGTTCCAGGTCCGACGATGATGGATATTATGGGCTACCTGAAGGAGATTCGAAATCCTGAGGAAGTGGCTGACTTGGTATCCTGCGCATTATTGCCGGGCGGAGCGGAGCGCCAAATGATCCTGGAAACAGCGGACTTGGAGTCGCGCCTGCAATACCTCATTCATTTTCTCATGGACGAAATTAGTGAGCATCGAAAACATCGAGGATAACTATTCAGGTGGCATAATCATCCTTGCCTGTGCCCCCTCTTTCCGGCGAGCGTCAGCGAGACGCTGATTTTTCCCTCGTGTCTCGCACTTGCAATCAAGGATAGAGAGGCCACTCGCTTATCAAACGTTGCCGGGACGCAGTACCAAGACGGAGAGCGGCGGCAGTGTCAGCGAAGCTGAGAACGGTTGCCGATGGATCTGGTAGTCCTCAGCGGTCACGCCCCCCATGTTGCCTTGGTTGCTGCCACCGTAGGCTTCGGCGTCGGAGTTGAGCGCCTCGCGCCAATAACCGCCATGCGGAAGGCCCACCCGGTAATTGTATCGGGGAGTGGGCGTCAAATTGAGAATCACCGCAACACGATGCGAGCCATCAGGCGTTTGGCGGACGAATGAGAGAACGCTGTTATCAGCATCGGTGCAATCGATCCAGAAGAACCCATTTGTGTCGTAATCGCCCTCCCACAGAGCCGGTTCGCCGCGATAGAACGCGTTCAACTGCTGAACAAACCGTTGCGCGCCAATGTGGTAACGGCCTTGCTCCAAAAGCGACCAGTCAAGGCTGGCATTGGCGTTCCATTCATTGCTTTGGCCGAATTCACATCCCATCATAAGCAAAATCTTGCCTGGGAAGAGCCACTGGTAAGCCAGCAAAGCTCGCAGGTTGGCGAATTTCTGCCAGTCATCGCCAGGCATCTTTCGCGCAAGCGAGCCTTTGCCATGAACGATTTCATCGTGCGAGATCGGCAGGATGAAATTCTCGTTGTGATGGTAAAGCATCGCAAACGTCAGGTCATTTTGGTGATACTTGCGATAGATCGAATCGCGGCTGAAATACGACAGGGTGTCATGCATCCAGCCCATGTTCCATTTGAAGGTGAACCCGAGTCCGCCGATGTAAGGCGGACGCGTCACCATGGGCCAAGCGGTCGATTCTTCGGCAATGGTTACCACACCTGGAAACTCGGTTTGGACGACGTGATTGAACTGTTTAAGGAACTCGACCGCTTCAAGGTTCTCGCGCCCGCCAAATTTATTAGGGACCCATTCGCCCTCTTTGCGTGAGTAATCAAGATAAAGCATCGACGCGACAGCATCGACGCGCAGTCCGTCGATGTGAAATCGCTCGCACCAAAACAAGGCATTGGCCAGCAGGAAATTTCGCACTTCATGGCGCCCGTAATTAAATATGAGCGTCCCCCAGTCCTGGTGCGCACCCTTGCGGGGATCCTCATGCTCGTAAAGGGCGGTGCCGTCGAAATTGGCCAGCGCCCAGTCGTCGCGCGGAAAATGGGCGGGCACCCAGTCGGTGATCACGCCAATGCCGGCTTCGTGCAATGTATTGATCAGGAATTGAAAATCCTCCGGTGTGCCAAAACGGCTGGTGGGGGCAAAAAAACCGGTCACCTGATATCCCCACGAGGGATAGAACGCATGCTCGGCGACTGGCAGGAATTCAGCGTGGGTAAATCCCATTTTCTTGAGATACTCAGCCATGCGCCCGGCGATCTCACGGTAGGTGAACGATTCGTATTCGTTCTTCTTCATCCACGAACCCATGTGGATTTCATAAATGCTCATGGGGCTCTTGAATGGATCGCGCTGGCGGCGTTTTTCAAGCCAAGCTTCGTCAGTCCAGTCGAAATTGCGGTTATCCCAGACAATGGCGGCATTCTTGGGCGAACATTCGAAGAAAAACCCGTAAGGATCGGTTTTGAGTGAAATAGCGCCACGGCAATTTCTGATTTCAAACTTGTAATGAGCGCCAATTGGAATGCCGGGAATGAAAATCTCCCACACGCCTGAACCATTGAGCAGCCGCATCATGTGATAGCGACCATCCCAGTCATTAAAATTGCCAACGACGCTGACGCGCTGAGCATTGGGAGCCCAGACAGCAAAACTGACGCCTGGCACGCCGTCGATGGTTCGAGCCTGCGCTCCGAGCTTCTCGTAAATCCTCCGTTCATTTCCCTGGGCAAAAAGGTAAAGATCGGTTTCACCCAGCGTCGGCAAAAACGAATACGGATCGCGTGTGCGAATGACCGTGCCATCGTGTGTGGTGATCAGAAGATCATAGGCATAGACGGCGTTGGCCTCGGTCGAAACGCCTTCAAAGACTCCGTGGTCGTGTATGCGCTTAAGTTTGAACTGAGGTTTGTTCTTTTCGTGAACAGGCACAACTTCCACACTCATCGCGCGCGGCCAAAAAACCCGCGCGACAATACCCGAGCCGTCGCCCAGTGGGTGCATGCCAAGAAGTTGATGCGCACAACTGTGCTGCACCCGGATTAGTGAAGTAATTTCTTCCGTGGTCAGGATCATGACGCAAGCAATGTAGCAGGGCGCCAGGAAATTTGCCAGCGAGATCGTTGAGCCGTTGAATCGTGAATCGTTGAATCGTTGAATCGAAAGCCCCCCTCCGGGACGATTCAACGATTTACTTTGACTTTGTTAAAATAAATCCTGCAGTTTTTCGCCGGTTGTGTCAGCTTTGTTGCGTGTTGACAATCCAACAGAACATCTTCTAGACTCAAGAATGAAATCAAACATAACGGCCTTGAGGGCATGGCCGCGCGATTCCT
>CAIUEN010000476.1 GCA_903898185.1 uncultured Verrucomicrobiales bacterium | reverse complement strand
TCTTTGCTATATTCCCCCACCCTTGGACGAACTTAATTGAGCGGTTCGCCTGGGCTGAAAACACATTCTGCCAGCAATAACTGGCGGCAAGAATTTAAGATAGTGAAGAAGACGGATCAAAAAGTTAGTCGTACGGGCAAGTCTGTGGCCTCGGCCACGGTGGCGTCTATTTTGGGCAAGTCCGCAAACGAAAGCAGAAGCAATGGTCAGCCGATGATCAAGCCCGAATGGCAAAAGTACTACCAGAACCTGCTCGACCTGCGCGAGCGATTGATCAGCCAAATGAGCGGTCTGGCCAAAGAATCCGCCGAAGAAATGTCCAGTTATTCACTGCACATGGCTGATTCTGGAACTGATAATTTTGATCGCGATTTTGCCCTGAGCCTGCTATCCTCCGATCAGGACGCAGTTTACGAGATTGAGGAAGCCCTCAAGCGAATTGAAAAAGACACCTATGGTATTTGCGAATTGACTGAAAAACCGATTCCCAAGACCCGACTCGACGCAATCCCCTGGACTCGGTTCACGGTGGAAGCCCAAACTCAACTCGAGCGCGAAGGTGCGTTGCGCCAACGCCGCCTCGGTACTCTCGGCACGGTGGACAATAGCGGCGGAGCCGAACTGGAAGAAGAGGAAGAATCCGAGGAAAAGCCAATCAAAGATAAGGAATAATTTATGGCCCGCGAAATCATCACAATCGAATGCACTGAAGCGCGCAAACTGGGAAAGTCTCCTTCGCGCTACGTGACCACGCGCAATAAAAAACTCCAGACTGAAAAGCTGGAAATCAAAAAATTCAACCCGTTTCTGCGCAAGCACACGGTGCATCGCGAAATCAAGTAAGTTATGCCACGTAAAACCCATCCTGAGAAACCGTCCGGTCGTTCCGGTCGCGGCGAGCGCGGTTCCGCCACGGAAGTCCGCACTCCCCGGCCCAAACCAAAAATCGACTTCACCGTTGATGCCCTTGACTTTAAGAACGTCACCCTGCTCAAGCAGTTCGTGACCGATCAAGGACGCATTCTGCCTCGCAAATACACTGGCTTGCCCGCTCACTATCAGCGTCAGCTCAATCGCTCGATCAAGCGCGCCCGCCAGATGTTGCTAATGAAGTAATTTCACGCTCCGCAACCATGTTGCGGGGTTTTTGTAATCTCCAATTGCAAATGATTTGCAATTATAAATAGGATCATTTGAAATTTCAAATCTGAAATCCATGGACTACCTCATTCTACTTTCCAGTATTGTCATTGGGGCGTTGAGTGTTTTTTGGTTCAAGCTGGATCAGCCGCGCCATATTAAACTGCTCAACGCCTTCACCGGGGCGTTCCTGCTTTCTCTGACGCTGCTGCACCTGCTGCCGGAGATCTATTCTGGGCCGTCAGCAAAGACGCCGTGGCTCATCGGCACCTTGATTCTGGTGGGGTTTTACACGCAGATCGCCTTGGATGCGATTTCCAAGGGAGTCGAGCACGGCCACTCCCATCCCATGGAGGGCCGTCTGCCGATTGGCATTCTCGCAGGGCTTTGCCTTCACGCATTGATTGAAGCCATGGCGCTGGGCAACAGCGCGGAACACCATGATATACAGTCGCGAAAACTGCTGCTGTGGAGCATTGTAATGCACAACTACCCGGTCACCATCGCCTTGTTGGGTATGCTGCTGCAGAGCGGGTTGCGAAAATCAGTAGCAATGCGCTGGCTGGCCCTGTTTGCGTCGATGGCGCCCTTGGGGATGCTCGTAAGTGCCCACACCTCCCTGGCCAACCACTCGCGCGAGTTAATGGCGATTGTCATCGGTATTTTCATGCATATCTCGACTACCATCCTGTTCGAGACCGAGGAAGGACACCGACTTCACACGCACAAGCTGATGGCCATCATTCTAGGAACAGCAATGGGTGTGACCAGCCTGTTCTTCTCGTAAGGCGGTCATGTCACATTGCTCGCACCCAGCCGCCCTGCTGCCCGAAGCATCCGAATGCCTTCGACGTGATGCTCGGAAAATCACCGGCCCACGGCGGTCGATTCTCGAAATCCTGCACCGCCATTCACACCCAATGACCAGCAAGGAAATCTTTGCGCAAATGCCCAAGGGCGGCTGCAATCTCGCGACGGTTTACAGATCATTGCACCTGCTTGAAAGTATTGGACTTGTCAAGCGTTACGATTTCGGCGACAATATTGCCCGCTTTGAACTCAAAGCCTCCGGGGACGACGGCCATCACCATCATCTCATCTGCACCCGCTGTTCAACCGTGGTGAAAGTCGAAACCTGCTTTCCGCCCGAATGGGAGAAACAAATCGCACGGGAAAACGGTTATCAGAAAGTCACCCACCGGCTGGAGTTTTTTGGTGTTTGCCCGCGCTGCGCGACGCAAAACGGGGAAGTTTGCTAGTAATGTCAAGTTGTAAGTTCGTGAGCGATGAATTGGTAGATTTTACTGGGTAAAATGAGCGTCAATTCGATTCACGAATTTACGAATTACGGCACTAGTTTTCAGTTTTCAGCAGGAACTGAATAATGGTGTAGATGACCGAACTGCGCCATCCTGCCCGAGAAAGTCAGCGTCTTCTGCGTATTCTGCGGTTCATTTCAGTTTTTGGATTTTAAATTTCAAATTTCAAATTTGAGATTTTACCAAAACTCACATT
>CAIUEN010000475.1 GCA_903898185.1 uncultured Verrucomicrobiales bacterium | reverse complement strand
TCCGCAAAACCGAGGTTCTCCGCAAACAGTTCCCCATTGACATAAGGAAATGCCTCCAGCGTTTCATCCAGATTCTTCTGCCGCTTGTCCGACGGGGTGTTCAGCACATCAAAAAGCCGCGCCAATTGCGACCCCAAGTCCGAACCGTCCTCCTTCGTGCGATTTTCAAGATAGAGCTGAAAGGCATCCCGCTCGAAAATCCCCGTGTCCTCCGCAAACAGACAAAACAAAATCCTCACCAAGAACCGCTCCAACACATGCCCCATGTAGCCGCCAAACTCCAACGCGTCATGCAGTTCTCCCATGATCTGCACCGCTTTCAGATTGATCGGATCCTGATCTTCGAACTTGTGCTGCTTATAGCCAGGAATAAAGGCAAACGCGTTGATGTTCCTATGAAATTCACAAAGTGGAAACTCCACCGTTGCCACTCGGAATCGGTCAAAAAGCGGCAAATCCCCCTGCTCATCCGGTTCCAAATCATGCAGAGCGATCCGGGCGAAATCCGAAACAATCACATAACGCGGCACCTCGTCATTGCGCCCTTCCCGAATCAAATCCTGGATATACCGAAACGCCTGCGACTCAGCCTTGCCCAGGTCTTTCCCAAAATTCTTGTGCTCCACCAACATCATGCCACGCCAGAACAGGTCGATGTAGCCATACTGCCCCGAGATTTTCTTCACCGGTTCCTCGAAACTGGCGACATTGCGGCGACGCAGCCCAAAGACTTGGAAAAACTCATCCCAGAACGACTTGGCTTCGGCATCTTCCCGCGTTTCCCCTGCCCATTCATGAGCAAACCTTACGGCATTATGGCGAATTTCATTCCACGACAGTGGCATGAATGATCATTTACTCCAAAACACCCCCGTTGCCAATAACCACTTTTTGCACGCCAGCAATTCTCATTTTGAGCAAGGAAGGGGAAAAACGCTGATCTGCCTGCGCACGAAGTTTTCGACTCCCTGCGGAGCCAGAGGCACCGCAACTGGCAGACCAGAGGTCTACCCCACATAATGAGAATTGCTGCAATAGCCGCCCTTGAACCATGAAAGGATTCTGCTAAACTACCGTTGATGGGAATCGCACATGCATCGTTAAAACTCGATAATCCGAAGAGGCCCGATTTGAAACCTCTGGAGGTCGAATCACTTGCGGACTCTGGATCGCTGTATCTGTGTATTCCTCAATCCGTTCAGTCACAACTTCAGTTGGAAGCGACTTCGCAGAAGGCTGTTACCACAGCAGACGGCAAGCGAACTTTGTGCCCCTATGTTGGGCCGTTGCGAGTTCGATTCGAGAATCGCGAGTGTTATGTTGGAGCCGTGGTGCTGGGTGACGAAGTCCTCCTCGGAGCTGTTCCGATGGAAGATATGGATTTGGTAATTGTCCCGCCACTACGTCGGGTGATTGTAAATCCACTCCATCCGAATTTTGCGGAAGGACCAGCAAAACGTTTTGTAATTGAAGAATAAGACCGCGTATTACTGCTTCTCGTATTCGCCCTTGTTAACGCGTTTGAGGACGGTGAAACCGGCTTTCTTGGCGTCGCTCACGGACAATGGCTTGAGCTTGATCGGCGAACTGAAGTTGGAAAACACTTTACGTACCGGCTTTTTGCAGGCTGGACAGACTTTTAACTCAAGGGCGTCAATCGGACGCCGCAACGTAAACCGCCCGCCGCAAACCTTGCAGTCTCCCTCGCACAATTCGTATTCATAAAACGGCATAGCTGTAATTATTAGCACCAAGTTTGTCAGAGTTGGTTCATATTCTTTTAGAATTGCAGCTCGACAAAACCAGAGATACATGCATAATTTTCATGTCCATTGACTGATAGGATCAGAGATGGATTGGATTAGTAATTCAATCCAACAGCCCTGTTAGCCAGTAACAGTTAACACAACAAGATGCACAGTATGAACAAAAAAACCAGCCAAAAGATCAAGAAGACTGCATTTCTCGCAACTGCCGTAGCTAGTCTTGCATTAGTAGGATGCACGACCCGCTTTGTCGATTACACTCTGCTTTCGACCAAGAACGTCGATCTGTCGAAGGCAAGCTCCTTCAAACGCGGCCCCAATAGGGTCACCGGTGAAGACAGCCAAATTATAATACTCTTCATTCCAACCTCCGGCACGCCCAATTTGAAGACGGCTGTCGATAAGGCCATTGAGTCCGTTCCTGGCGCAGTAGCGCTTGTGGACGGGGTTGTCTCAATGCGCGGTTGGTGGTTTATCGTAGGGGAAAGCGCCATTATTGCGGAAGGCACCCCCCTCATTGACCCTTCACTGCCCGGTGCCAAGGCATCCTTGGAAGCGGATTTCCTGGTGAGCTTCCATGACCCAGTGAGCGGAAAACAAGTCGCGAAGCCGGTTGACAAAGCAACCTACCAGAAAATCAAAAACTTGGCCAACCTTCACAACGACGCTGCCCTATCCAAACTCCTGCTTGGATTGCTGTAAATGCTCAGTTGGGGGCGCGGCATCGTTGTGCCGCGCCTCATTGAATAAACGTATCTGTTCAGATATGAAACGATTCCTCTTGGTCACCACAATCGCCATCCTCATCACCGGCTGCAGCTCCTACAGGGGACCGGTCTGGGTAATGCAAATTGAGAGCTCTCCATCAGGCGCCCGGATTTTCTCAGGCGATCAGCCCAATGAATATCAGGGCACAACCCCTTGCACCGCGACTTTCTTTGCCAAAGCAGGAGGTAAACTACGTGGCTCCCTTACAATCTGGGCTGTTCCCCCAACAAATACCCCGAACCTCCATCAACAAAGAGTCACCTTCAGCAGTGGGTTCTCCCCAGTCACCCTGCCCAATGCGCTATTCTTTGACCTATCCAAACCCAATGCGCCCTAAAGACAATGTCGTTTAGAATTTTGCGCTTCCCACGCACTTGAACCACTCGTCAATTGGCAACCGAGGCGGCTGAAATCTGTTGACATGACTGTCAGCCTTCGGACGTCCGATGGGCAGGCCAGCGATGAATAGAGTGTCTTCCGTTGCTGGGATATGCTTGCGCAGGATATCCGGATAGGAAACAGCGCTGTACTGCGGGCACGAACCATAGCCGTGGAAATCCAAACAGAGCATCAGGTTATCCAGAACAAACCCACAGTCCAGGAATGTCCCATACGAAAATGCCGAGGCGCGGGTGCCGATAAAAAAAACCTGTTTCGCTCCAAAAAAATGAAAGTTCTCGCGGTCGTGGGCGCGCCGTTTGTCGGTGTCCTCGCGCCCAATGCCTTTGTGCTGGAATAGGGCGATTCCGCAGGCGCGAGCTCTCGACATCCATGAGGTGGGAAGAGGGTCCGGGGAGTAGCGATAGCCCGGATTGGGCTTCACGCCGGAGTCAAACGCCGCCAGGTAATCGGCTTTAAGCGCCTCCAAATCGTTGCCTTGCACCAGGTAGAGGAGCCAAGGCTGCGTGTTCTTGGAACTTGGCGCGCATCCGGCAGCCTGCACCACCTCACGCACAATCGCGTCGGGCACGAGTTCATCTTCAAATTCTCGAATTGACCGGCGAGAAATCATCGCCTCAATAGCGCTTTTCATAAATCAAGGAAAATATCACTCCGAGCTTAAGCGTCTGTCGAGAGAAAACTGCTTTGCCACTGACCCAGTATTTCGATTGCGTTGCGCAGTATTGGCTTTGAGCAAAACAAAAAACTGTGCAAATTTCCAGCGAATGAAAAAGAAGATACGTCTTTTGGTTGTGGACGATCATTTCGTCGTCCGCATGGGGCTTGCTGCCTCGATCAACATTGAGCCGGACATGGTGGTGGAAGCTGAAGCATCGAACGGGTCGCTGGCGATTGAACAGTTTCGCAAATGCCGCCCGGACGTCGTCCTGATGGATATGAGTCTGCCAGGCATGAACGGCATTGAAGCGACCGCCATCATCCGCAAAGAATTTGACGACGCGGTCATCATCATGCTGTCCACGCACGACGGCGAAGAAAGCATCTACCGTTCACTTCAAGCTGGCGCCCGCACATTCCTACTCAAAAACACCACGCGTGAGGATTTGATCAAGACCATCCGTGCTGTTCACTCCGGTGAACGCTACATCTCATCTGCCGTAGGAACGCGTCTGGCCGAACGCATGGCTCACCCAGAACTCACGACGCGCGAAATTCAAATCCTGAAACTCATCGCCAAGGGGAGGAGCAACAAGGAAATTGGCAATACTCTAGGAATTGCCGAAGTCACTGTAAAACTTCATGTCGGCCACATTCTCACGAAATTGACGGCCAACGACCGCACTCACGCGGTCACCATTGCCCTGCAACGCGGTATTTTCCGTCTGGAATAGCAAATTTGGCGGTGTAAAATCTCTGTAACTATTCAGGTCAGATGGAGAAATTAGCGTCTCGCTGACGCTCGCCGGAGGGAAGGGCACAGGTAACAGTTTAGCTTGGTTTCAATTTTTCTTACTCGTTTTTTTGAACTGTTTGGTTGACGCAAAAGAAACGAAGTGCTTCCTTAGTTTCTTGGATTAAAACTAGTAACGCATTTATAATAAGCATGTTGTGAATTTCATT
>CAIUEN010000474.1 GCA_903898185.1 uncultured Verrucomicrobiales bacterium | reverse complement strand
TCAGACACAAAAACTCTTGAAGGCACTTTGTCCAACTTAAGCGCCATTCGTCTCTGACTCCGTGGATTGGCTCTGGGGAGATGCGGATTCGATGGGTCAGAGACCCATTCAACCGGCAGACCAGAGGTCTGCCCCACAAGTTTACTTTCCTGTCACACACCCCAACCTCTTCATCACAAAAGTTCGTTCTCGCTTGCCGGAACCGTTCCTGCTATTCTGTTCCCATGCCGAATAGTCCGACGAAATCAAAAAAGTCCGAACCCAAACCGGGCGAATTAAACAGCGACTTGGTCCGCGCGAAAAAATTCTCCGAGAATCGCCACAGGGAAATGGCCACGCGCTCTACGTTGTCCCGGTTGCGCAACCGAAAATCAGCTTTGAAGTGATCCTTCTTGTGCCAGATCATAGGATTCTTGCGCACAACGGATCTCATGCCAGTTCAACCGCCAGATGATCGAAGACATCAGCAAAACTGAGGCCAAGCCGCTATTGGATTGGCTGCTGCGAAGCTATCCAGACACGCCGAAGACCCGCGCCAAGCAATGGATTGTAGCGGGGCGGGTGAGCGTAAACGGCGTGGCTATCTGCAAACCTCATCAGATCATCCCGGACCCGGGTGATGCGCTCAAACTGCGCGACCGTCACACCACCACGCTGGATTGCGGCAACGGTTGGCAGATTCATCCGCGCGTCTCATTGCTTTACCTGGACCCCGCCTTGGCTGTCGTCAATAAGGGCCCCGGCCTGATCTCGGTGCCTGCCCCGAATTGCGCTCTTTCCGCTCTCAGCATTCTCGCCGATGTTCTGGTGGGCAAGCTCAGACCCCGCGATGGCGGCGCTGCCGGAAAGTCATTGCCGCCAGCCTACCGCCACCTTGAACCCTTGCCGGTTCATCGTCTGGATCAATATACCAGCGGGGTCTTTTGCATCGCCACCAGCCCTGCCGCGCGCCAGCACCTCATCGAGCAGTTGAAGACGCACACCATGAAGCGGGAATATGTGGCCTTCGTGGAAGGCCGCGCGCGCCTGCCGAAAGGAACCTGGCGCCAATGGCTGCAATTGAGCCGTGACGAAATGCGCCAGCGCGTTATTTCCGAAACGCAGGCAAAAGCCCCCGGAGCCGAGGCCCTTGAGGCCATCACGCACTACGAAGTCATCGCCGAATATCCTCTCGCCGGCGGCAAAGGCTTCGTCACCAAGTTGCGGCTCCGTCTGGAAACCGGTCGTAAACATCAAATCCGCGTCCAAGCGGCCAACGCCGGACTTCCCTTGATCGGCGACCGGACGTACAATCCTGGGTGTCGCGGAGAAGGTGTCGAGAGTCCCTTCGTCGATTTCCCACGGCAAGCCTTGCACGCGGAAGTCCTCGCCTTGGAACATCCGTTCCGGCCAGGCATGCGCATGACGTGGACTGCCGAATTACACAAAGACCTTCGTCAACTCGAGATAGCATTGCGCGCCTCAAAACTCTAATTTGGCTTTGCCACATCGGAGCGGGGACGAGGCTAGTACATCAAGACGTAAGTTTATCAGCGATGAATTGGTGGATTTTACTGGGTAGAATGAGCGTCAATCCGACTCACGAACTTACGAATTACGGCAGGGTGTTGAATTGTTGAACAATAGTTCATGCTGATAATTGTCTTTTTCAGTAAAACCCGACTTTGGTCGAGTGTTAATGCTTGGAATGTGAGTGTTGGTAAAATCTCAAATTTGAAATTTGAAATTTGAAATCCATAAACTGCAAATGAACCGCAGAATACGCGAAACACGCGGAAGAAGAACCCATTGCGAAGAACGTATTCTTAATCTAACGGATGGCATCTTCAAAACCTCATTCTGCCTCTTCTTTCCGCGTATTCCG
>CAIUEN010000473.1 GCA_903898185.1 uncultured Verrucomicrobiales bacterium | reverse complement strand
TATTCTACACCTTTTTGGCCAAATCGCTGGTACTTTTTTAAGTTCCAACTCCCTAAGGCGTTTTAGCGATAATTTCCTTGGAAAACGAACGGTTTTTGGTATCAGGACAGTCTCAAATTATTTTCCCCGACATCAGGAAGTCTGAATTTGGCTAAAGCCATGCGTTTGGTAACCTGTAAACAAGCAACCCTCTGAAAACCTTCATGCATACGCGCTGATGTTGGGCCACGTTCGCTTGATGGAGCTATGAATCCGATCAACGTCATAGTAACTTGTCAAGAGCATGATGAACTTGGGGCTGACCGCCTGATTTCTTGCACGCTTGTACTGCGGTAAGCGGTATGCAGACACAGATCACATGGTTTATTGGTGCTAAATTCCCCCATGCTCGAATGTCCAATAAACGATTTGATTATTGCAGTGCGCAGATCGTTTGAATTATCTGATTCCAGTCCGGATCTGGACTTTGATAACACCAGGACAATCGCAGAGCCCCTTTTATATGGTCGTCGGGCAATCCCATGGCGGTTAGGACGTGGCTGGCGGTGTAGTTTGCCGAGGTGCAGGCGGAGCCGTTGGAGATGGCAACGAGGTCTTTTAGGGCGACCATGACGGCTTCGGAGTCGATGCCTGGAATGGCGATGTTCAGGGTGCTGGGCAGGGCTTTGGTTTGGTCGCCTGTTGGAATTCCTCCGATGCTACGAAATGCTTTGAGCGCCTGCGTTTTGATTTCCTGACAGCGGACCTCGCGCTTGGCGTGGTCGCGGGCGGCGAGTTCTGCGGCTTTGCCCAGGGCGACGATGAGAGCCACAGGCTGTGTGCCGGGGCGCAGACCGCGCTCTTGGCCGCCGCCGAAGACAAGCGGAGTCAGCGGCGGTCGTTCATAGCCGCGTCGGCGCGTGATCAGGGCACCGATTCCTTTTGGGGCGTAAATCTTATGGCCGCTGATGCTGATGAGATCAATACGCGGATTTTGGAGATAGGGAATGCGTTTACCGAATCCTTGGGCTGCATCAACATGGAAAAAGGCTCTGTGATCGGTCAGGGCTTTCGCAATTTCATCCAACGGTTGGATGATACCGGTCTCGTTGTTTACATGCATGACCGAAACGAGCAAGGTGTTGGGGCGTAGTGCGGCGGCGATTTTCGCAGGGGTAACAGCGCCATCGGGTTCCGGTTTAACGAGGGTGATTTCAAAGCCTTTGGTCGCCAGGTATTCCAATGGTTCGAGGACGGCTTTGTGTTCGATGGCGGTGGCGACGATGTGTCGATTGCCAGTTTTCTCGGCGTGGTCACGCAGGCCGAGAATGGCAAGGTTGTTGCTTTCGGTAGCACCGCTGGTGAATATAATCTCGTCACGCTGTGCTTTCGCTACGGCAGCAACCTGGTCGCGCGCCTTTTGAACCGCCTGTTTCGCTCGGGTGCCAAACTCGTGCGTACGGCTTCCGGCGTTGCCAAATTCCTCGCGGATATAGTGCAGAAATTCCCTTTCGACCTCCGGGTCGATTGGCGTTGTGGCGTTGCAATCGAGATAAACAGGCATCGTCGGTATGTTAAAAATATTTTTGTTTGTTAAAAGTTTGACATTGTTTACCAAACAGACTTTATTTTACCAAACAGTGACAAATTATGGAATCGTTGTCCACTCTGAATTTTCCGGTGATTCGAGGGATCCAGTCAGGTCGCGAGTATTACGTGACCATGTGGACCCTTCGCACCCTCAAACAGATCTCGATTTTTGACGAGCAGGAATTGCCGCCCGAATTGCGAGCCCAGCGGGTGATCAACAAGGCGCGCATTCCCGAAATTGCGGGCTATATTCTGGATAATCCGAAGGATTACATTTTTTCAGCCATCACCGCTTCCATCGATTCGGAAGTCGAATTCGAGCCGATTTCCAATAAGCCGGGAGAGAATCGTATTGGGATGCTGAGAGTGCCGATGGACGCAAAGTTCATCATCAATGACGGGCAACATCGGAGAGCGGCGATTTTGGCGGCGTTGGAGCAAAAACCGGAGCTTGGCAGCGAGACGATTGCGGTGGTGTTCTTCTTGGATATCGGGCTGGCGCGCAGCCAACAGATGTTTGCGGACCTGAACCGGTATGCCATCCGTCCAAGCCGGTCGTTGGGACTGCTCTATGACCACCGCAACGGGAAGGCCAAGCTGGCCCGATTGGTGATCATGAAATCCGATGTTTTCAAGGATATCGTCGATCTGGAAAAGAGCTCGTTGGCCCCCCGATCTGGGAAACTATTCACTTTGAGCGCGTTCTATAATGCGTGCGCAGATCTGGTTGAAGACCTGGCGAGCGGGAACCTGGAAGCGGACGCTGATATAGCCCGAGACTATTGGGAAACGGTGGCAAAACAATTTCCGGCGTGGACACAGGTGCGGGACGGGAAGATTGTGGCGAGTGAGATTCGTGAGGGCTTTATCCACTCGCATGGCATCGCTTTGCAAGCGTTTGGAAAGACTGGGAATGCTCTTCTCAAGGGGAACCCCAGCGGCTGGAAAGCACGGTTGAAAATGCTTCAGCAAATCGACTGGTCCCGGAAGAATGCAAAGGTATGGGAGGGACGTGCTTTGATTGGGGGCAAAGTCTCGAAGGTAACGACCAATGTTGTCCTTACTACAAATGTCATCAAGCGTCATCTGGGGATTGAACTGGGGCCGGAGGAACAAAGGGTCGAAAACGCTTTTGCGGAGGGACGGAAATGAAGGTGAAGCAAATCAAGTCACCAACCGAACGGTGGATGAGTCCATACCACCACCTTATTCAAGATGCCACGGGAGCGCCTGAATGCGATTTGGCCATGATTGAACGGATTATGCGGGAGGACATTTTCCACAGCACGCTGGACTGGCAGAGTGATGAGCAATTGAAGAAAGCGGCCATTCAAGCCCGCCAATTGCTCGATCAAAACCGTGATTTATACGAGGCAGAGCGGAAACTGATTTCAGCGCTGTTTCTGAAAAATAAGCAGGAAGCCGAGACGGCCGCCGCAAAAATTCAACAATATGCAAAGGAAAACTAATGGAAGCCCCCAACAAGAGAAATAGTGCCTTTGCCGAACTTGGCTTGCCAAAAACAGTTTCGTTGTTAAAGGACGAGATTCGCGAGCTTTACACCGCAGACAATGTCCCGTGGATTATTGGGTACAGTGGGGGAAAAGATTCCACCGCTATCCTGCAACTGGTCTGGCTTGCGGTTGCCGATTTACCAACTGATAAGCGCACTAAATCCATTTACGTTATCAGCACTGACACAATGGTCGAAAATCCTGTCGTCGCGGCATGGGTTAGTCACTCTCTCGATGTGATGAGGGCTGCGGCACAGAAAAAGAATGTGCCCATCGTGCCAAACCGGCTTACGCCTCAGATCGAAGATTCGTTTTGGGTAAACTTGATTGGAAGAGGTTATCCTGCGCCAAGGCACAAATTTCGGTGGTGTACGTATCGGTTGAAAATCCGCCCATCAAACACATTCATTTCGGGAATAGTGAAACAAAGCGGCGAGGCTATTTTGGTGTTGGGAACGCGGAAAGCTGAGAGCCAGGCTCGTGCTCGCAACATGGCACGCCACGAAAAGGGGCGTGTTCGTGAACGGCTTAGTCCAAATTCAACACTCCCCGGTAGTCTGATCTACACTCCGATTGAGGACTGGTCGAATGACGATGTTTGGATGTTTCTCATGCAGTTTCCAAATCCGTGGGGGTTAAACAATAAGGAGTTGCTCGGAATGTATGCCGGGGCCTCCGCAGACGGCGAATGTCCGCTGGTGGTTGATACGAGCACGCCAAGTTGTGGCGACTCTCGTTTTGGCTGCTGGGTTTGTACTTTGGTGGATAAAGACAAGTCCATGACAGCCATGATCCAAAATGATGAGGAAAAAGAGTGGATGATGCCTCTGTTGAAATTACGAAACGCCATCGATTTCCGCAACAAGGGTAATGGTGATGAGGAAAACTCAGATCGGCATCTGAGAGATTTTCGCCGCATGAGTGGAGCAGTGCAGCTTTTCCATGATCGCCCCATTCCCGGACCTTACTTGCAAACGTCACGCGAGGAATGGCTTCGCAAACTGCTTGAAGCACAGACTTGGATTCGGAAAAACGGCCCGAAGGAAGTTCGTAATTTTGAGATTATCACTTTGGGCGAGTTGCAGGAGATTCGACGGATTTGGGTGGTTGAAAAACATGAGATGGAGGACTCGTTACCGGGAATCTACAAGGAAGCCACGGAGCAAGCGTATCCTGGAAAGCGGTTGGATGACAACCTTGTGCTTGGGCAGGAAGAGATGGCGATCCTTAGCGAGTTGTGCGGAACAGACCGGTTGCACTACGAGATGACCCGAGAGTTGTTGGGAATCGAGCGTCGGCAACGGGCCAGCGCCCGGCGGGCAGGCCTGTTCGAGGAGATGGAAAAAGCCATCCGACGTCATTACTACGATGACCGAGAGGATGCTGTGACAACGGCCCGGCGTTACCACGATGCGCGCGAGCGGGCTGGCCAGGGATTGAAGATCGAAATATCGTTTATTTTGAATGAAGGCATTGCCGAGGGCAGTGGTTGTAAAGAGCCTCATCTGAAATGAAAGTGAAACGAGCCAAAAAGACGGCGGTGGCCGCAATGTCATTCGGTGGAAAAGAAGGGGTGCTGTTAACCGATGTGCGGGATCTGATTTTAGGAGTGCGACAAACAGTCGCGCGCGGCGTCAATGCGGCGCTGGTAGTGCTCTATTGGAAGGTGGGTGAACGAATTCGGAAGGATATATTGAATGAGGATCGGGCAGAGTATGGGGAAGAGATTGTCGCGACACTGTCGCGACAATTGAGCGCGGAGTTTGGCCGAGGCTTTGCGGAGAAAAACCTGCGCCGGATGATCCAGTTTGAAGCGGAGGAAGAATGACGTTTGACTCAATCGTATTAGAGAATTTCGGGGTGTATGGTGGCCGACAGGAGATCGTATTGCTGCCAGATAAGGCAAATAAGCCGATTATTCTTTTTGGAGGGATGAACGGCGGAGGGAAGACGACGCTCCTGGATGCAGTCCAACTGGCCTTTTATGGAACCAAAGCGCGCTGTTCAAATCGAGGCAAGCTTTCGTATCGCGATTTTCTGCGACAAGCCATCCATCGTGGTGCCGCCCCAGCGGAAGGTGCTTCGATTGAGGTTCGCTTTAATCGGTCGGTGGATGGAGAGATGAAGTTCTATAATGTCATTCGTTCCTGGCGAGAAACCGGCAGAGGTGTTGAAGACCATTTGGAGGTCACCTGTGATGGGGAGACAGACACACTGCTTGGTGAGCATTGGGATGAGTATATCGAGAGTTATATCCCGAGCGGCATTGCGCATCTGTTTTTCTTTGATGCTGAGCAGATCAAGGAGTTGGCTGATGGCGATCATGCGGCGGAAATCTTGGGAACGGCGATCCACTCGCTGCTGGGGTTGGACCTTGTGGAGCGACTGGGCACAGACCTGCTAGCCCTCGAGCGACGGAAGCGAGCGGAAGGAAAAACGGGGGAAGAAGCCCGGAGTCTTAAGGAGTCCGAAGAAGAGGCTATCCGAATGGAGCGATTGCTTGATGAAGCAACGCAGCAAAAAGGGCATCTCGATATCGAGGTCGCGCAGATCCTCAAAAAGGTTGTTGAATGCGAAGCTAAATTCAAGGCGGAGGGCGGAGATCTGTTTCGGCGGCGCAAGGAACTGGAGGACGAACAGCACCGGTTGGAAAAGGAGATTGCAGATAAGGAAACGCTATTGCGAGACCTGGCGGCAGGAGCGGCACCGTTGCTTCTTGTGACAGAATTGCTGGAACAAACCGAAAAGCAGGCACGGCGAGAAATTGAGGAGAGTAAATCCGAGGTGCTCTTGAGTGCGTTGGAGGAACGGGATCGTTCCGTGATGGAGATTTTACGGCGCGACAAGATGCCTTCGGGGTATCTGATGCGAATCGAAGCTGTTTTACGCGAGGACCGGGAGCAGTTGCAGGGGCTCGTGGCGGAACCGTGTTTTCTCGATGCGGATGATCATTTTGCTGCTGAATTGCGGCATTCGCGAACGGGGATATTGCCTGAAGTGGCCAAGCGTGTTCGTAGTGAGCTTGCCATTGTGAAAAAGTTGCGCGAACAACTGACACGAATCGAGACGCAGCTCGCGCAGGTTCCCGACGGGGATGCGATTGCGGCCCGTCAGCAAGAGCTTGAGGGACTGCAGAAACAGTATCAGCAAAAATTGGCCGAACTTGGAGCGCAAGAAGCGAAAGTGAATGTCTTGTTTAAACAAGCGCAAGCGGCCAAAGCAGCGCACGAACGCGAGTTGGGAAAGGATGTTGACCAACAGGAAACGCATGAAGACCAGGAGCGCATCCTAAAATACTCAGCCAAGGTGCGGGGCACATTAGAGCAGTTTCGAATGGCTACTATTCGCAAGCATGCGGAAAAAATCGAACGGTTGATGCTGGAGTGTTTCACGCAACTGTTGCGAAAAACAAATTTGGTAACCGGTCTCAAAATTGACCCGGAAACCTATCGAATTGAGCTGACGGGTGGAGATGGCAAACTGCTGGCAATGGATCGTTTGTCTGCTGGAGAGAGGCAGTTGCTGGCGACGGCCTTGCTTTGGGGGCTTGCACGGGCCTCAGGGCGACCGCTGCCAACGATTATCGATACGCCACTGGGGCGGCTCGATTCATCGCACCGTCGCCATCTTATTGAACGTTACTTTCCTGTTGCCTCTCATCAGGTTATCCTGCTTTCGACCGATGAGGAGATTAACGCTACGCATTTGGATAGACTGAGGCCCGCCATCGGGCGAACATATCAACTCGAGTTCGACGATAAAGCCCGTTCAACAATCATTAAACCTGGATATTTTGCGAATCATGAGACCACCCGTTGAGAATATTAGAGTGAGCCAGCGTGCTCGCGACATTTTGATTAAATTGAAACGAAAGACTGACATTGAGCATTGGAACGTACTTTGTCGTTGGGCATTCTGCGCTTCTTTGAGCAATCCAACAAAACCGGTGCCGCTCACGTCTTCGCCTGATAGCAATATAGATATGACATGGAAGGTTTTTGCAGGATCTCTTTCCGAGTGCTTACCTGCTATGCTACTTGTCCGAGCTATGCAAGATGGCGTGAGCTCTGACAAAGAGGGACTGGCTGCTTACTTCCGAAATCATTTGGAACGCGGGATTTCGTATATGCAGAACGTGGATGGCTTAGACGATCTTTTTGACCTGGAAAAAGCTGAGAAAAGAAGTTGTCCTAAATTGTAATTTCTAAATCCGGTAATTTCACTGGCGTTGTGCTTATCTGTGATTGGATAAAAGTGAGCAATGCTTCGATATTACAATTTCGTGTTTCAAATTCCTCCTTGAGAATCGCGAGGCCACCATTCGCGTATTCCTCAAAAACTGTCATCCTTTCTTCTTCGGATTCCTCTGACGATTTTAGTACATCGGTTTGACTGCTTTCCACCAAGCCCAGGAGATATAAAACTCCCGGCCAAGCGGGATTGTTGCCAAAGCTACTCTGATCTATCCCCTTTCCTGCATCCACCGCAATAAGCGGCTCGCGGCGTTTATTGTGGAATCCAAGGACTGCGGCGAATAGGAGCAACCGCCAGATTTCTTTAAATATTCCAGACGCATCAGCGGTTAGGAGTTGGATGATAACCTCCTTGTCGTTAGCTCGCTGAATCCGTTTCATCCCCATTTGGCCGCGCCGTTTAGTTGTATCTTTCATAATATCGTAAAAATCATCTCCGGAAAGTTGGAACATAATTTCTTTTGAAGAATCGCATCTGTCCACGACATCCGTTTTTCGTCGAATCTCCGTCCGCAACACATGTTCTGGTCAGGCGTATTAAATTCGTAAAGACCTAAACCTATGATTTTATCATAGATTTCTCGCACAGAACAAGGGCCCCCGATCTTTTGGATAGCGATCTTCGCAGCATGGGCAATCGTCATGTCTTTACGCGTCGAGCTCACAAATCTGAGTGTGTTCTTCTTTGGCCTCAAAATAGACCTGAACCCGTGCTTTGTTTATTTGCAACTCTTGTTCAGCGGCTTTTGGCAATTCCCGACCGTGGTAGGCGAGGTAGTATCGCTTGCCAACTTTTTTCGATTTCTTCAACTCGTCGGCGACCGGACCTTCAAATTGGGTATGACTGACAAGGATGATCACTTGGGGGGCCAGGTTTGGAATCCAGCGCGCGACGCCGCTTCTGAAGCGGGTGCTTAACTGGCCGAAGGGGGAATCCATAACCATTGGGTATTCGGCACCGCTTAGTCCGCGCAGGATGGTGGGAATTTTTCCGCGTTGTCTGGCCAAGGCGACCAAGCTGGCGATAAACACCAGAGATGTAATCTGTCGCTGACCTGTGCTTTGGGCCACGTCGGTCGTGGGTCCTTCATCACCGGATTCGAGCATGACGTTTTTGCGGATGGACAGGACGAAATCCTCAGAGAGTTCGGCCCAGTAGGCCCGGTCGATGATCTTTTTGAAATGGCTGTTGATTTCGTCGTTCAACAGAGGCCTCAATTCCTCGGTTTCTTGTTTGAGAATACGTTCGAGAACTTTGACGCTTTCCTCGACGGCATCGAGGCGGCGCTGGGCGCGCTGGGCGTCGGCCTCGCTGTCGGTGATCCGTTGAATTTCTTCCCGGAGTTCCTCGCGCCGAGTATTCAGTTCTTCAAGTTTTTGCTCGATGCGGGCCTGTTCGGCAATCAATTCGCGCTGGCGCAGGCGGAGTTTTTCGCGGGTCTCCTCCAACTTGGCGACTTCCTCATCGACTTTGCCGCCCAACTTCTGGTGAATGGTTTCGAGTTCCTCGCCTATAGCGGTGAGTTCGTCACGAATTTTGAGGCGTTCGCGATTGGTTTCCTGGAGGCTATCGCGGGTGTGTTGGACGAGTCCTTCAATGACACCGATGGCGTTATCTAAAGCGCCCACTGCGTTATTAAAGTGCTGATCACCAGCGAATGTCATCAATTCCTCGACTGCTTTTCGTTCCGCTGAGCCATCATCAAGGTGGCGTGTGCAAATGCAGTGGTGCTTGTCGAGCAACTCGTGCAGGAAGCTGTTCAGAACACGGGCCGGAATTTTGCCTTCGGAACGCAACTTTGCGACGATTTCGCGTCCCCGGTTTACGAGGTCATCGGCAAAGAGCGCATAGCCGTCGTCAGCCACGAGTTGAGTAAGATGTTTGGTGACCGTTTGTAAACGCTCATTAAGGCCATCCCGCTGCTTTTCCAAAAGCTGGCGCTTGGCCTGCAACTGATGTGCTTCCTGATTAGCTTTGAGCTTGGCATTGATAGTGTCTAATTCAACGTCTGTCGCAGAAAGGTTTTTTTGCGTTGTCTCCTTGCGCTTGGCGCATTCTACGATTTGGTCGTCAACACTGGCTTGCTCGTCGATTTTAGCGGCTTTTTCGTCGCTGGCGCGATCACGAAGTTCGCTGCGGATTTTGCCGCGAACATTCTGATGCTGGAGATCTTCGATAGCGGCCTGGATGAGCGTGAGCCCGAGCATTTGGCGGATGGCATCGGTGATCTGGGACGCGTTTTCCTCCATCGCCAGATGATCAATCCGTTCGCCATTGAAGAAGAGAAGATTGCTAATGCCGCTGGGCATGAGGGCTTGAATTTTCTGTTGGGGAACGCGCTCAGTAAAAGTCTGACCATCGTTCCGTTGGACTTCAAGGGTGAGGTCGGTTTTCTTGTGATCAAGCTGCTGCTGTTCCAAACCCAATGTACGGGTAAGGGTGTATTTTGCGTCCTCATGGTGAAAGAGGATGGTCACAGTGGCGGCGGCGCGGGCGGGATCTTTGGCCCTGGCGGCAAACCCTTCGTGAATGATACTTTCCTTGATGGCCAAATCAGCAGTAAGCCCCTCGTGACCGTAGAAGCCCCAAAGGAGAGCATTAAGGAGGGCGGTCTTGCCAAAGCCGTTTTCGGCGTGAACCAAGGTTACGTTTTTGTCGTCGAGGGTGGAGAACAGGATTTCCTGGCGGCCACGGAACTGGCGAAAGTTCTCAATGATTAGTTTTTCCAGCTTCATTTGATGATGCGTTTGACGTGGTCGAGAATTTTCTGATGGATGTCGGCGCGGCGGCGCAGATGCATGACGTCGCGTTCCTCTTTAAGCACGTTTCGGATGAGGTCTTTGATCTCATCTCGTGCCTTGGTGAACTCCTGTTGTGAGCGGGTGAGCGTTGTTTTTTTGTCAGGCATGGTCAATGTGCTAACATGTTATATTGGAGTCGTAAAGGATGAAGATCGAGCAGGGCGGAGGGACCGTTTGCGGCGGACTCGCAAAATTCAAGGCTTCGGACCAACTCGCGCTGGAACATGTTACGTTCCAGATTGAAGGCACCATCAGAGATGGAGCCGCCCAAATCGGGGGGCGAACAATGAAATCATAGATGATAGCGCGTTTCTTGCCGGTGTGATCTGATCGGCGGAGCAGGCGTCCACGGCGTTGGATGAACTGGCGGGGGTTCGTGGAGCTTGCAAGGAAGAAGCCCATACGGGCGTCGGGGATGTCGATACCTTCATCGAGACACCGAATGGCGACGACGGCATTCAGTTCGCCATTTCCGAGGCGGGAAATGATTTCCTCCCGTTCTTCGGTGGATTCTTCACAGGTGAATTTGCGAACGCGGAGGTTGTGTTCTTCTCCCAGAAGGCGGGTGACCACCCTGATTTGGCGTTCGTCTTCCTCGGTGACAGGGGATTCCACTCGGCCATCACCACAGTAAACAATGGCCTTTTGAACGGTGTCGCCAAGGCTGCTGAGAACCCTGCTGAGGGCCGGGATTTTGTTGGCGGCGGAAGCAAGAAGCCGGGCACGTTTGATGAGAAGCATTTTGAGGGCTTCTGGCATTTCGCCATCTTCGCCGCATGGGAACATGCGAAGGATTTTTTCAGTGAGATCGAGATACTCCTGGGTTTCGTCCGGGGTGAGGTCCACCAAGACAGGGTGGTACATGTAGGGAACGAGAACTTCGCGTTTGATGGCTTCGGCAATGTTAAACTCGCAGACTACATCGCCAAAATAATCGAAGATTGCCTGGGTGCCTTCGATGTCGTGATGACGTTCGGGGGTTGCTGAAAGGCCGAGGCGAAGATCAATGGTTTTGGGCAAGACGTTCTGGAGCTTGTTTGCGCCGAGATTGTGTACCTCATCGGCGATGAGAAGATGAACGGCGAATTTGGGGCGGAGCGCCGCTTGGAATAGGGGTGAGAGAAAGGTTGTGTTGGTGACAACGACGCCAACTACGGAGGCCATGCCAGCGGCTATCTTCTGGTAGGCTTCCTGAAGGAGTGGCTCCCAGATGCGTCGGCTTTCAAAACACGGGACTGCAGAAATGCCGAATTTTGCCATTTCCCGCACCCATTGATAAGCGAGGTTCAGATATGGGCAGACTACGACAACGACCAAGGGCTTGTTCTTCTCGGCCACTTTGCAAGCGAGGTAGAGGGCAATGAGTGTTTTTCCCGCGCCCGTGGCCATGGCAAGGATACCGCGCCCTTTGTTTTTCAGCCAGGCTGAGATGGCGTCTTTTTGATAATCCCGCAAAACCAGCCACGAGGGGATTGTGCCTGGAGGAACTGTGGCGGGCGTTACTTTGTAGCCAGAGCGGGCCCTGTCTTCAAACTCCGGCTGTTCGGCCAAACGATACTGCTTCAACAAATCCCTGGAGACACGCGTGAAATCGAGAACGCGCAGGCCCGGCGTCTGGTTGTTCCAAAGGGCCTCGAAGTTGGTCGTTTCTTCCGCAACCCGCCCTTGTGGGTCGTCCCAGGACCAAAAGACTTTGATGCTCTCGAAATTGGTGACCAAGCCACCGGCGGTTTCGTTGGATGAACCAGCGAAGGCGACGTGATTGCCCTCGGCGTCGGTGAAAACACCAACCTTCTCATGGTAAAGGCCAGGCGCGATCTGGCCGTTCTCGTCCACCCTCAAAGCAAGCCGAATTTCCAAGGAGCCGTCGGCAATGAGCCAAGCGAGAGCATTGAGGCGCTGGCGAACTAGACAATCTTCTATTTCAGTGAGGCTGCGCGAAATGATTTTCTTGAGAGCTTCCTCAGGATTTTCACGGGCACTACGGAGTGCATCAGCGTCTCCTTCTTCCAAAAACGGGGAGGCGACCAGATACATTTTGCCACACCGGGCGACGAGGCTTGCCACACCCCTGGCCGCAAAGGCGAGTCCGGAACTGGTGAAGTAGCCAACGGCCCGACGGTAAAAAACGGAACGCTCCAGACAGGGGACGTAAAAGTCACGAATCAAGTCGTCACTCCCACTGCGATAGCTGATTCTTAATATGGGTGCAATATCGCGTAGCGGCATTGGACTATTCAAATTTTTGCGTTTTCGCCGTCACCGTGATCGATGGGTGATGTTTTGCTGCCAGACTGTTTGTTACCTTTTTCCGTTTTGTGTTTTGAAAGGAAGGCTTCAATATCCTCCCAGCAGGCTTTAACAGCCCCCAGTTTTTCAGTCCCAGGGAGAATGGCCGAAATGGCCTCTCAAATATCAGGATGGGATTGCCTTTGTATTCGTCCTCGCGAGTTGGGATCGGTTGAGAACGCCCGCCAGCTTGTCGGAGGCGAGCGTTTTCCTCTTCCAATTGTTTCAGGCGCTGGATCAATTCGTCGTTTGTTTCCTTCATGGACGACTGGCTCAGATTTTGACTTCGGCTTCTGGCTCGGTTGCCTTCGGTACCGCAGGCACATCATCAAGAAAAGGTTCGAGCCCCTCTTTCATAATAGCAACGATCCGTTGCCGTGCGATTTTTCGAGATCTGACATCCTGAATGTCAGATCTTGAATCCTTGCCCGCGATTAAGTAAGCACTTTGCTCGAACGTGTCAGCCAAATCGTTATAGAAATCGTTAACTGGCCATTCTTTTTGAATGGGTTTCTTGCCAAACTCATCCGCGATGGCATCAACGCTTATTAAGCCCTCGGATGTTTCCGAGGAGCTAACAAGCTTGAGGTTCTTGGTGTAGGCGTATCGGTAGCCCATGTACCAAAGCGCCAAGGTTGCCAGGATTCGATTCTCAACTTTTTTGGTCACCTTGATGTTGCCACTCACAGGGTTTAAAGCTGTAAAAGTCCAAAGTTCAAAAGGATGGTCATCTTTCTCATCAAGGTGATTCAACTTCGCATGAACTTTCAATTTTCCGGCGGCATCCAACGCATTGAAAAACTCCAAGAATGTTTCCACATCACCAAATTTTGCTTTATCCTGAATATTGTCGTAGGCGACAACTTTCAGGAGCCGTGCCATCGCCTTCTGAAAAATTGATTTGAAAGGCCATCGGTCTCCGGTAGTATCTTGACCGTTTTTTATGGCTTGAATCTTTTCTGTGTGCTTATTCAAAAGGTCGCTCCGCCAATTTGCGCCATATTTCGCTTCGAGATCGCAACTCAGTTCGTTCTGATGCCCCTTGGGTTGAGCCAAGTATTGGGCGAAGGCGCCCTCGATAAGCTTTTGTTCCCGCGCATACTGCAGAATCTCCTTGTATGGTCTAAACTCCATAAGGAATTTAATCAGCCACGGCTTGAACCGTACGTCGAACCCCGCGAGCGCACTGGGCAGGAATGCTTGGGGCAAATCGCTGAATGGAGTGAGCAATTCCTCATTTTCATCCAGATATTTTTCTTTAAAGTAATCCTTCAATGAAATGCCGTCCGCGACCAGAGAGTTGTTGTTTTCCGGCAAGCTGAGTCGTTCATTTATTGCATCAATAAATTTCTCGGCATCATTTTCATCCATGGGATTGTTGGGTGAATCAACAGCGATCAGCGATTCGACAAGAAGGTGAAGATGTACCAACGAGTTAATGAAATATTCCTGATCGAAACGATGGTTTGCATCTTTCCAGCGCACGAGAGATAAGGGCAACACATCGGTAGAGTCACAACAGGTCTGGTCTGTTACGAGTCGTCGAACACAACAGGACACGAGGCTGCGGTCGTCCAAAACGATTTCCGTGGCTTTATCGACGCCACGGGCGTTCTTGTTCAGGTCGGTGAAGATTTCGCGTGCAATTGTTTTCGTGGCAGCCCCGCCAAAATCGCCGCCGTTAAACCCCGCCCGTTTATCGAGGAGCAGAATGATGATTGAAATCATCGTTCCTTTTTCGAACTCCTCGAGTGACTTGTTTTTGTGAAAATCAAACCAATTCTGCAGCGCACGGAGCCGGTGTTGACCATCAACTGCAACGGCGTCCACGCGGTCTGTATCCCAGCGCAACCTGGCAATGCCGTTGGCCGTTACAGAATACTGTGCCCCGCCGAAAATCGTTCTTGGCTGCGAGGCAAACCCCTGGTCAAACCTGTCATCCGGGTCGTATGGGATTGCGGGGTTGTTGTTCTGGTAATCTTCAAAAGTCGAGGCGATATGCCCCTGCTCAGTTTTTGGAAGCAGGACGATCGTGAGGCTGTTAAAAAACTTCAGCTTTTTTGGATCGCGCAGATAGCCATCTATCAGCTCTTTTTGGACGCGTTCCTGATCGATTTCTCTTTGATAAAGCTCTCTCAGATTAAATTTTTGATCAAGCGATGGGGCCACTTGCTCGTGAGTTTTCAATTCGCCCACGGCACGCGGGATTGACATGACCGTTGAGAAATAGGGGACTGTGATATTGCGCGCCAGGGTGAACTCGCCCTTATTGCCGTACAAAGGACGGTTATAGTTGCGCTTAATTGGAGCAGCAGAAATGTCGAAGATTGCGTTATCCATATCGAATTGAAAAATGGGGGTTAAAGAGACGGCTAAAAACTTCTTCGTAGAGGGCTTCAGTAGCTGTTTCGGCAGAATCATCAACACCGGGTGCGGAATCGGTCGGAATGATCAGCAAAGAACATTTTTTTATATCGATTCCGATGGACTGAAGTCGCGCTCGCAATGGGCTATCAGGGTCGAGATGCTGGCTTATCCTTTTACGAACATTTTTGGCCTTCCCTATGTAGAGAGGCGTTTGAAAGAGAATGCCATAGGATAGCGCTTGGCGAAGCTCTTTTCGAAAAGAGTCGGATTGAAGAGCGATTCTCAGCGATTCTTTTTTGTTTTCGGAGAATGCAGCGTGGGATGCCACGGTAACCGTGTAGTGAGGAAGCACTGGAGCCGTTCGATCAGCAAACTTTTTTTGCGCAACATCCTCTAATAGCGCGGAATAGAATGCTTCTGGAGCATCGGGATAATCAAATGCTCGATACCAAGCGTAAACGCCAGATTGCGATTGAGGGATTCTATCGAGTGCGGCAGCGGGGCCACTAGAAAATGACATGAGATTCAGGATGAAGATCCCGGACTCAGAATTCAAAGTGACAACAGGTTTACTTAGCATCGCAAACCGAGTTCGTAGTGGTCTATTGGGGAATTTCTCCCGGATGCTTCGTTTGGACATCACAACACTCCAGACCGGTTCTACCCCATCTAAACACCTAATGGGTATTTGGATCAAATCGTTTCTCAGAATTGCGCGCAGATGGTTTGTTTTGCTCTCTTATGAAGCTCAATAAAGAACAGGTGGCGAGTTCAGACCCGACCCTGATTCCAAAATCCCGTCACGTCCCACCGTTCGCTAATGGTCATCTCGTGTTCCTACTCCTGGAGGAAGGTATGCCGATGCCGTAGGGAGCTCATGTGCGGTTGGTTTTGGCGCGATTCAGTGGGCTCAAGGCCGGGGTTTGCTTCGTCGAGGCTGACGACAGGCTGCGACATCTTTGAGCAGTTGTTCCCAGCCCAAAGTTTTGAAAGGGCAAAGCGTGAGTCGATGTTTGCGTACCAAGGAGAAAGTTCTTGTGGGAATCTGCTCAGCGGTTTCTTCATCCTTCTCTAATGACAGAGCGTCCAGAAGCGTCAATGCTTGCGTGGCTTGTTCCGCCGTAATGCGACCGCGCCTCTCCGCCATCAAATTTGGAGAAAAACTGTGGCTATATGTTCGCGTGAAGGCCGGTAAAGCGGCTGAAAACTCACATTTCACTCATCACCATGAAACATAGGGCCACTATTATCGTCGGCGCGAGCGCCCCAAACAGCAGGCTCGGCGCAGAAATGCCGTCAGGGAAATACTTGGACAAAATGGATTGACCCGCCGGGTTCGGCGCATTGGCTATGACGGTCAAGCCGCCGCCGGTGACTGCTCCCGCAACCACCGCATACTTGAGTGTTTCGCTGAAATCGGGCACTTGCGAGGCCTGGAAGGTGATGGCGGCGTTGTCATTGAACGCGGTCAGGACGGTGGCGCTGAAGAAAAGTGGCAACCGTCCCAGACTGCGCAGCACCGGCTCAATCCACCAGCCCTGCAACCCGCCATGAACCACCAAGCCAGCCAGGAAAAATCCGACCCGCAACGGCGGCAGCAGGCTGATTGCGCTCTGGTAATGCTTTGTCGCTCGGACAAACCCAAGGTAGAACAGGAATCCGCCCAAAATGAGCGCCGAATAATGGCTGTTGAAAATGGTCCATCCCAAAAAAACAAGCGTTGTCATTGTCACCCAAGCGGGAATCGGCTCCTGCCCGGAGTGTTTTAGAGTTGCTTGAGATCCACGGAGCCAGAGGCTCCGGGAACCGGCAGACCGGAGGTCTGCCCCACAATAGTTGGCATCCCTGCACGGCAGATTGGCACCGGTATCCGGCGAAACGGAGGTCATTGATTTGAGCTCGTGTCGGAACCAAAGAAAATAGACGGCGGTGGAAAGAAAAATCCCCAACGCGGCGCGCCAGCCAAAAAAGCTGAGCATGTGAAGGGTCGTCCAGCCCCATTTGCCCGCCACCATCAGCACCGGAGGCGCGGCAAAATGAGTCAAAGTTCCGCCTATGGAGACGTTGACAAATAATAGTCCCAAGGTGGCGTACGCAAGACTCGGCGGAGGGCGGAGGACGTAGAACTTGCGTCCAAGCAATAACGCGCAAATCGTCATGGCCGCCGGTTCGGTGATCAGTGAGCCGAGCAGCGGGCCGACCGTCAAAATGGAAAACCACCACGCGGCGGTGGAACTGCAACCCAACCGCGCAAGCCCAGCCATGATCATCTCTGCCAGACGCAGTAAGGGACGGCTGGCTGGAATGGCCAGCACAAAAATGATCGTCGCAACCAGGTTGAATGGTTCCTCAGCAACTCTTGCCCGCAAAGTCTCGGCCAGCATTGGACAGGATTAACAGGATGGGAAAGGTAAGAGAGGCGCGCGCCAGCCATTGCCCTGGACGCTTTAAAGTCGTGGGGGGCAGACCTCCGGTCTGCCGGTTGCGGTGCCTCTGGCTCCGTAGAGAGTTGGAAACCTCGTGTGCAGGCAGATCAGAGTTCACCCCATATTCCTTCAAAATGAGAATTGCTCTGGAGGAAAATAGTTCGAGGGGGCGGAGCTAGGGTGTTGAATTGAGCAAAAACAGGCTTAAGGAGCTTGTTCCTTGATTGGTATCGTGATTTGAGGAACAAATTCTGAATGAATCGACCAAGGCAAATCCCCATCAATTCAACACCCTAGGGCGGAGCCCCCTCGAACCGGCAGGCCGGAGGCCTGCCTCACAGGGTTACTTTCCAGTCACGCACCTGCTGACATTCTCCCCCTGTCCTGCACAGTTACTGACTGCGTCTATGCTCCAACCTGAAACCGGACGAAGCGCCGGATGGTGACCTCATCGCCCAATTGCTTGGCGACCGAAGCCACATGCTCCTTGATGGAGACCTCTGAATTACGTTTGACAAACCCTTGGTCCACCAGGCAGCAGTTCTGGAAGAACTTCTCCAGCTTGCCTTCAACGATCTTCGCGATGGCCTGCGGCGGCTTGTTCTTGACCTGTTCGGCGGCGATTTCCTTTTCCTTTGCGATCACATCTGCGGGGATGTTGTCGCGCGACACAGCCAAAGGACTTCCGGCGGCGATTTGCAGTGTGATGTCGCGCACCAACTGTTTGAATTCGTCATTGGAAACAGTGGCTTCCTTGCCCGCGCCGACTTCCACCAGCACTCCGACTTTGGAGCCGGTATGAATATAAGCGGCGACAAGGCCGTTGCCAGTCACATCGTAGCGGATGTAACGGGAAATCTTGATGTTTTCACCGATCTTCGCCACGGCGGCAACACGGTCGGCTTCCAACGCCTCAATCCCTGACACCTCAGCCAATTTGCGGGTCATGTTATCGCAGAAAGCGCGAAAGCTTTCGTTGCGAGCGACAAAATCGGTTTCGCAGTTGACCTCAGCCAGAATGCCCAAACGGGCGCTTGGTTGGATATACTGGGCGATCACCCCTTCCTTCGCGTCACGGTCAGCCTTCTTGGCGGCGGTCGCGGCGCCTTTCTTGCGCAGAATATCCACGGCAGCTTCAAAGTTGCCCTTGGATTCAGTCAGAGCTTTTTTACATTCCATGAAGCCGGCGTTGGTCATTTCGCGCAGTTTTCCCACATCAGCGGCACTAATATCAGCCATATTTTTAAATTGTTGTTAAGAGTTCAATTTACGATGAAGAGGCGCGGGGTAATCCCCGTGCCTCTTCTGAAAAAAACGTCAAAGTTGCGGAACCGGAACTGCAACCACAGGGGCCGGAGCGGGAGATGCCGCCTCAGCTTGGGGCTCGGGCGTGGCTTCTTCGGACACGCCTTTGCGGCGACCATACTTGGACTCATATTCGGCCCGCGCCTGGATGATCGTTTGAACCACTGTCTGGAGGATCAGGCGGACAGAACGAATCGCGTCGTCGTTTCCTGGAATTGGGTAATCGACTTGCTCGGGATCGCAGTTCGTATCCACAACGGCAACCATGGGAATTTTCAGGCGACGGCCTTCAGCCACGGCGTTGTGCTCACGCTTGACGTCCACGATGAAAATGGCAGCGGGAAACTTATCCATTGTGCGGATGCCATCCAGGTTCTTGAACAGGCGGGCCGCTTCACGGCGATACATCGATTGCTCTTGCTTGCCGTAATTGTTGATGGTGCCGTCGGTTTCCCATTTTTCGATCTGCTTCAGGCGGGCGATCGAACGTTTGACAGTTTGGAAATTGGTCAGAGTGCCACCCAGCCAGCGCTCGGTCACATAAAGCTGGCCGCAGGCTTTGGCCGCCTCTTTGACGGCTTCCTGGGCTTGTTTCTTGGTGCCAACGAACAAAACAATGCCACCCTTTGATACGGTCTTGTGCAGGAACTCGCAAGCGCCCTCAAGTTGGGTCAGTGTCTTGCTCAGGTCGATGATGTGGATGCCGTTGCGCGCGTCGAAAATGAAGCGCTTCATCTTGGGGTTCCAGCGTTTGGTCTGGTGTCCAAAATGCACGCCGTTGTCCAACAATTCCTTAATGCCAATGCTAATCACTATTAATTCCTTTTGTTAGAAGTCCGCTTGTTTGGCGAACCATCCCGCGGAACACGGGATTAATTTCGATGTTGTTATGGCCCCCACCCTCACACAAGGATGGATTTTTCGGCCGTTTCTCCAAGCGTACGGAATACCCGTTCGCCCGAAAGAGGATTGAAGCTAACAGATGCCCCACCGTTCGCCAATAGTTTTCTTGGACGCCTTTTTTCGGCAGGGCCAGTGGCAAAGTAGTTCTGGTGTCTTGCCTGTGCTGCCTGAATAGTTACCTTAATTCGAGACCGGCAGGGTGATGGCAATGGTCGTGCCTTTTCCGGGTGAAGAACGAAGTTTGACCTTGCCGTGATGGGTTTCCACCACCCGTCCAACAATGGCCAAGCCCAGCCCGGTGCCTCCCTCTTTGGTGGTGCTGAGCAGTGAAGCAAACGCCCGCTGTTGCTGCTCTTTTGGAATGCCTTTGCCAGTGTCCTTGAACTCAATCTGAACATGGGTCGGCTGACTGCTGGCGCGCGGCAGGCGCAACGTCCGGGTGGTAATGGTGATCTTCCCGCCTTCGGGCATCGCTTCAACGGCGTTGAGTGTCAAATTCAGAAACGCCTGCGACAACTGGGTGGCGTCCGCCATCGCCACCGGCAGGGTGGGGTCCAACAGGCGCGTGAGCTGAATTCCCTGGTTGCGCAGTTTGTGGCGTGTGAGCAGGCCAAGATCTTCAATAAGCTGATTCACATTGACAGGCATGAGCTTCGGCTCGGCGCTTCGCGCAAAATCAAGGATCTGTTCCACAATTTTGTTCAGATGATCCATTTTTTCGCGCAAAATCGCGTCGTCCTTGATTCGAGGATCGCCAGGCGCGAATTGCAGGTTCAGCGAGTGATAGAGCATTTTCATCACTGTCAGCGGATTGCGTATTTCGTGGGCGACCTCGGCCGCCAGCAGGCCCAGGGCCGAAAGCTTTTCGTTCTGGCGCATTTGTTCTTCCGTATCGACAATCCGCTCGTAAAGCCGCGCCTTTTCTATGGCAATGGCTGAAAGTTCGGCAAGCGCCGAGAGGATATGTATCTCCTCGTTGGAAAAAGAATGCCGCCTGTCAAAATAGATATTGAGCGCGCCAATCGCCTGGCCGCTGAAAATCAACGGTGCGCTCAGCAGTGAAACCAATCCCTCCTGCCTGGCAACCGCCGTATTGTGGTAGAAGCCCGACATCTGGACATTTTCCAACTGCATCGGTTTTTTGCGGCGCACGACAATGCCGAGAAAGCTGTCCTCGACGCTGACCTTCGGCTTGTTGATATAGGCCGGACCAGCGCCGTGATGCGCCCGCAATTCCAGCCACTCGCCTTTTGGATCGAGCATCAGAATCGAACCCATTTTGGCTCCCATGAGGACGCAGGCTTCGCGCGTGACCACCTGGAGGACGTCGTTGACGTTAATCGTCGAGTTGATGGTCTGGCCGACGCTTAGCAGTGTTTCCAACAGGCGCGTTTTGAGGCGCATCTGCTCGTAAAGCCAGGTGTTGTGGATGGCTTGCACCACATGCCTGGCCAAGGTCTCGATGAGTTCCTGGTCCAATGCGCTGAAAGCATTTGGGCGGTCTGAATCAACATTGATCACGCCGCGCACTTCACCGCGTTCATCAAGTGGTACGGCGAGCTCCGAAGAAATGTTGTGACGCAGCATGATGTAGCGGGGATCGCTGCGAACATCACCGACTCGGGCCGGTTTGCCGTTGCGCGCAACCCATCCGGTAATGCCTTCGCCAACCTTGAGTTTGCACTCCGCAGCGCCCGGCGGCAGGCCAATTGAGGTTTCAATTTCCAGCATGCTGGTGTTTGGATTCACCAGAACAATGGAGCCGCTGGTTGCGCGGGTGATACGCACGATTTCGCGCAGGATCAGATCAAGCGCAGCGGAAGGATCAAGCGTTGAATGAATGGCATTGCTGACTTGGTAGAGCATCTCCAGCCGGTTGCAGCGCGCGCGCAGTTCAGTCAGTTCGTCCATGGAATTACCTAACCCGCGAGATCAATACGATTCCCGCTGTGCCGAATGCCGCGTTGGGCAGCCACGCCGCAATGACCGGAGGCAGCCAATTGCCGTTGCCAAGCGCCAGACAGACGCTTTGAAAAACAATATATATAAAACAAATGACAATGCTTGAGGCAACGCCCACAAAAACATTGCGACGTCCCGACCTGGCGCCAAACGGCATCGCAATCAGCACGACTGTCAAACAAGTGAACGGAGCGGCGATGCGTCCCTGAAGTTGTGTCATTAATATGGCGCGTTGAGACGGGCTGAGCTTGGGATGCAGCCGCAGGTAGTTGAAGATTTCTCCGATTGACAGTTGCGCGCTGTTCGCCGTCTTTCTAAGTTCCAAGCGGTTGACTTTGACCTCGCTTCGAATCAGCTCGGGCGTTTCCGTAAATGGCAATCTCAGCGCCGCGTTGGTGGACGGATCGGGCGTGATATCTTTGGCCGATTTGTAGGTCCAGACCTCGACATTCTTGAATTCCCACGCGCCATTCGAGAAGTTGGCGCTACGCGCATAAATATCTTTTCGAGAGCCGTTGGGGAGCCGCCAGATGACAGTTGGAAACATCATCTCACCGGTTTGCGTGTTGTAGGATTTGATGTCCCAATCCCTGCCCGCGGATTCATTGCTGAATTTCAGCGGCAACGAACGCTCGGACGATGGGCCATTGTGGCGTTGGAAAATCTGCTCCACCTTGTCCGAGGTCTGAGGCGCCCAAAACTCATTCACGACAAATACAAACAGGGTGAGAATCGCCCCGACTGCCATGTATGGCGCTGACAGCCGCCAAAGGCTAACTCCCGCCGCGCGAATAGCCGTGAACTCATGGTGCCGGGCGTGGTTGCTGACCGCAAAAAGCAGTGCCAGCAAGAGAGTCACCGGCGCCAGCATCACAAATGTTTCTGGCAGGGTCACAAGGTAGTACTCGATGCAGTCCGCCAAGGTCATCTGTTTCTCTTGAAACTGATGAAGCTTGAAGATGAGATCGAACGAGCTATAAAAAATCAGAAATCCGCCAAGGCAGTAGCCCAGCGGAACAAGCAGTTCACGAAGCAAATAGCGGTCCAGCAATCGCATCTAAACGCCAGACTAACCGTCGATTTGGATCAAAGCAAGCGGCGGCAGCAATTCTCCAGCGGCTCTCATTTATGCGCTGGCAGTTCTCATTCCAGCCCGGTTTCCTGACGCTTCAAATCGTCGGTCAGGAATTGGTTGACATCTTTGAATTTGCGCTCGTTTTGAGGATTGATTTCGATGAGTGTTTTATGCGCTTCGAGGCAGGCGCGGGTGACGTCCAGGCGAGCGGCTTCCTCATGCTTGATGGGATGGAAGTCTTGTGCCACTGGCGCGCTTTCCGAACTGATCGAGAACAGGTGTGCGACTCCGAGATTCTCAAGCACCTCGGCAATGCGGGGGTTGGGATTGACCAGTTCTATCGTATGGCTGTCAGACGCAGCCTTGGCGGCGGCGAATCTCAAACCGATGCCGGAAAGCATGCCCAGGAAAGTGCTGTCCATCGTCAGGCACTCGGTGAGATCAAACACAAATCGGTGAGTTCCTCGCGCCCAGAGTTCATCAATCAGTTTCTTAAGGTCCAGGCTGGAGGTAAAATTAGCCCGGCCATTGACTCTTATACAGACGCTCTCATCAAGAACGGCGACCATTAAATTTGCGGAAAGACTGTTCATGACCTGCGGTTAAGTTAGGTGAATATCAGAATGCTGGGGGTGTAGTCAAACAGGATAGCCTGCGGGTTGGCGAACCATTTCCCGGGCGGGACGGGTAACGATGCCCACCAGGGTTTCCTGCAGGACCATGGACGTTTCCAGGCTTCGAGATACAAGTTTTTGGTTGCACTCCAACAATAAGTCCATCGCCCGAATCAACTCTTCCTGGCGATAGTTGCGCGCCTGAGAGAGGGCTTTGAAGAGGATATAGGGACTCATTGCAAGTGGGTTGAATCTTTTGTCCTCGGGCAGGACCTCAGTCGGGACACGCGCCAACTGAGCTTTAAAACGATTGTAATCGGACTCGGCCTTGAGCAGCTTGCGGCTGATCAGCTCCTTGGACAGGATCAGCACGCGAACTTTGGAAATCAGGCCATAAAGAAGGCCAATTTCGCTGCGCTGCGAGTCGCGCCGAACCTCCCAAAGCTCCTCATCCAAGCACTTCAGTAAGCGCGGCAGGTTGCGGTCGCCCAGCGCATCAGCCAAGGCGAACGCCCGTGCCTGCTTGTTGCGGGTCACCACGGCATCAACATCTGCCACGTTGATTCTTGGACGTTCGCCGACATAGAGAGAGAGTTTCTCGACTTCTCCGCTCAACTGACGGGCGTTGGGGCCGACGTTGGAGACTAAACTTGCCAGCGCTTCGTCGGAGATTTCCTTGCTGAGTCCGCGCAGGGCGCGCGCAGCCCAAACCTCAGCCTGGGCCGTCCAATCGCGGTCGTCGGCAGACCAACCCACAAAAGTTTCGACAGAGCCTATTTTTTCAAGGGTTTTGTAGAAAACCTTGCGTTTATCTGTCTTCCCGGCACTGACGATCAGCCGAACGTTGTCCCATTGAAATTTCTTGAGTTCCTGAGCCAATGCGCCCAGCGCCTCAGTAACCGCTTGGGCGCTGGCAGTGCGATCTTCACCCAGGAAACTGCAATTTTGAAACCAGACCACCTTGCCGCCACCAAAAAAGGGCAGTGTTTGGAGTCCTTCACGCAGGCGGGCAAGGGCTTTGAGCGCATCGCCACTGTTGGAGGCAGCGGCATCAATGGTTTCGTGGTCCGTCCCGCCGATTTCGGCGGACCATTGGTTAAAAAGCGCCCGCGCCCTCTGTTTAACCCCATATTCGTCATCTCCACAAATCAAGACGCAAGAAACAGACTGAGCAGCAGCACTGGGCATTTTGATAATACTGGAATTAACCTATTCCGGATCCTCGGACTCCCCACTGCTTTCGTTAATGCGCTGGAGAACTTCGCTCATATCCTCCACCTGCTCGAAGAGGCTGGTCGCCACGAAGATGGGTTTCTTCTGAGCGCTGGCAAGAGCCAGGCAGTCACTCGGACGGGCATCGATTTCAACCAACTTGCGACCCAGTTCGTTCTCCTGGTTCAGAATCAAGCGGGCAAAATAGGTCGAGTTTTTCAAATCTGTAATTACGATGCGTTCAACGGCAATATTGAATCCTTTGAAAATGTTATTGATCAAATCATGAGTTAGCGGACGCTCCTTGGGAGTGTCGCGCAAAAACATCCCTATCACTGCTCCCATGCTGTGCTCCACTTGAATAACAAACACCTTTTTCTCGTTCCCAACGAAGATGGCGCACCCGCTATTGGCTGGTAGTATGCCGCGTATCTCGACCGGCAAAACGTCGTTCTTCATATCGACACATTAGGCCATCAAAGCAAAAAGACAAGCCTGTGTTCGTTGAATATTCGTTGAATTGTTACATCGTTGAAACGTTGAATCGTAGGGCGACTCCAGTTTCATACGCCGCACCGTACCGATTCAACGATTCAACGATTCCCGATTCAACGCCCTTGCCAGCCCACTCTTGTTCACACAGAATTGGATGTCATGAAATTTGAGCAGAAGATTCTCTCGTTCGAAACCTTGCCCGCCTGGCGGGAAACTCTACGCCAGAAGGGGCAGGTGTTGGTGGCGACCAATGGTTGTTTTGACATTCTCCATCTTGGTCATGTGACCTACCTTCAGCAAGCCCGCGAGCAAGGCGACGCCCTGTTGGTCGGACTGACAAGCGACGTCCATGTCAGCGCGCTCAAAGGGCCGGGGCGCCCGGTCAATTCGGAGCGGGACCGCGCCGCCGTGCTGGCCGCATTGGAATCAGTCAGCGGCGTCTATGTTTTTCCTGAACTGGATGCCCGGAGTTTCTTGGAGTTGGCCCGCCCGGATGTTTATGTCAAAGGAGGCGATTACACCATTGATACTATTAATCAGGATGAACGTCGGTTGCTTGATGGAATGGGCGTCAGGATCGTAATTCTGGGCAACGTGCCGGGGAAATCGACCACGGGAATCTTGGATAAGATCATCTTTGCGCTGTAGGCAGATTTCCTTTGAACCCAAAATCGGCTTGCTTTAAACCTTCCCTAACATTCTAATAGACTTGATATGCGTGTTTTCTTGTTGATTTTGTGCTGCGTTGCCAGAATAGCTGGCGCTTCTGCGCAGGCAGCCACCAATACAGCGCCTGTGGTCACCACAGCTTCCAAACCTGTGATTTCAGCAATCGCTACGCCTGCAACATCAGCAGGTCTTGCCACCCATGGCGCGGGCCTTCAATTTAATTTGGACACTTCGTATGTGTTGGACGACAAGCATGTGCTCGAACCGGGGGATCGTCTGGGCTTCCGCATCGTCGAGGATCGCGACCCGGCGATCGCGCTGATTGTGGCCGACTCCCGCGAACTGGATGTCCCGTACGTGGGACGCGTTTCCACCGAGAACAAAACCTGCAAGCAACTTGCGGCTGAGCTTAAGGTTCTGCTCGAACAGGAGTATTATTATCGCGCCACAGTGATTCTGGGTGTGGACATGGTTAACAAAATCCGCGGCAAGGTTTACGTGCAGGGATCGGTCAGGGTTCAGGGGCCGGTTGAGTTGCTTTTTAACGAAAAACTCACCGCTGGAAAGGCTATTTTGCGAGCCGGCGGCTTTGGCGATTTTGCCAGGAAAGACAAGGTCAAGGTTATCCGTGGCCGCACCGCTGGCGCAGGGGAAAAGCAAACTATTGAGGTGAATATGATCGACGTTCTCGAGAATGGCAAAACGGATAAGGATGTTATTTTGGAGCCTGATGACTACATTGTCGTGCCCGAACGCAAGGTTATTTACTAATACAGATGAACGAAAAAGACATATCCGCGCCCAGTCGCAGTGCGATGGCGTCGCAGTTTTTCAATTCCTTGCACAGGTATAAAAACGTGCTGTTCAGCAAATGGTGGATTTTGTTTGTGTGCATCGGTCTGGGGGTGGGTGGAGCCTTGTCGCTCAAATGGAATGCGCCGCCTGAATTCCAGTCTTCAGGCCGCATGATTCTCGGGGCCAAAGCGCCTACGGCGCTCGGTTCCGGCGGAACCGAGGAAATGAATAATTTTTACGGCACTCAAATAGCTTTGATGCAGAGCGAGGTGGTTTCCAACCTGGCTCTTCTGAGCGCGCAAGTCTCGAATCCGGATCTTCATCGCTGCCCAGTAACAATCAAGGTTACGGTTTCTCCAAAGACCAGCATCTTCAACCTGCGTGTGACCGGCACCAACGGAACTTTCACCCAAGGGTTTCTGCAGGCTGTCATGGACAACTACATTTTGGTGAAGAAGGACATGCGCAAGGCCATTGCTGGCAGCAGCAAGGATTCCATTCAGCTCGAAGTCGAAAAAGTCCGACTCCAGGTGCAGGCGAGCAAACAGGCTCAGCTTGATTACGAGGCGAGCAACAGCGTCGTTTTTCTCACCGACCAAGGCAACCAGGCTGCCGACTACCTGAACCGTCTAACCCACCAGCAGGCTCAGCTCAAATCAGAATTGCAATTGCTCAAAGTCTTGTCTCTGGATGAAAACGTTGAGCGCCAGGCCCTGAGTCTTCAACAAGCCACCATCGCTGCGAGTGTGTCCACTCCCTCTGCGACTGAAATGAAGCAGGGTGGCGAGGTCGGCGTCGCCTCTGATGAAACGGACACCGATGCGAAAGGCAAGAGCGCCAATGTAGCTCAGGGATTGGTCGCTTCTCAAGCTGAGTATCTCAAGACCAAACAGCAAATCGCCCTCCTCAAATCGCAGAAGTCCGAGTTGGGTGAGTTTCTCAGGCCCAAGCACCCCAAGATCGTTTTGTTGGACGAGGACATTGCGAGGAAGGAAAAGCTTCTGGATGTTTACCGTGATCAAAGCCAGGACCAATTGAAGAACCTCCAGCACTCTTTGGAGTTACAGATTGCCAACCTGGCCGTGCAGATCATGGAATGGGAGGCCAAGTCCTTGGAAATCAGCAAGAAAATGTCCGAATACCAGACCATCAAACAGGAAACATTGCGCTTGCAAGCCATGTGGGATCGGCTTTCCACTTTGGTATTTTCGATTGACTCCGACCGAAACACAATGCAGGAAAACGTGACGATTCTCGAAAAGGCAAGTCCGCCAGTTCCTGTATCGTCGTCTCTGCCCAAATTGGTGGTGCTTGCAGCAGGGTTGGGATTCATTCTTGGCCTGAGTATCCTGGTTGTTTTGGACCGGTTGGATGATCGTCCGACCTCGTTCGGCGAATTGAAGCAAATCATCGATGAAGAGGTTCTCGGCCAAATCCCGATGGTGCGCACCAAGGACAAATCATCTCCGGGAATTATCAAAGAGGATGATGACCGCCACGCCATGGTCGAGGCATACCGCAACCTGCGTTCCTCGATCATGTTCCTTGGCACGCCGGAGAAACATCCGAAAACAATCCTGATTACCAGCGCCATTCCAAGCGATGGCAAGTCGATGACCTCGGCCAATCTGGCGATTACGCTTGCTCGCTCCGGAGCTAATGTGCTGCTGGTGGATGCCGACTTGCGGCGCGGCGTCATGCATACCCGCTTTGGCACGCGCAACAACCCCGGTTTTTCTGAAGTTCTTTGTGAGCAGGCCAGATGGCAGGAAGCGTTGATTCCAACTGCAATTCCCAATCTTACGCTCATGCCGCGTGGTTCGACCAAACGACATCCCGGCGAACTGTTTGTAGTGGCCACCAAGGACAAGATTTTCAAAGAAATCATTCCGCAGTTTGATTATGTGCTGTTTGACACCGCGCCGATCATGGCGGCGGACGACGTCTCGAACCTGGCACCCCACGTTGACGGCGTGATCATGGTGATCCGCGCCAACTACACTTCCGGCCGGGTGGCGCGCGCCGCAATGGACCTGCTTTATCAGCGTAAAACCAACCTGCTGGGCGTGGTGTTCAATGCTGTGAGAACCCACGCCAGCGATTACTACTATTATCGCTACAAAGACTATTACGCCAAGAGCCCGGCCAAGTGATTTGGAATTTGTGTATGCGTGCCAATCGGTGGGTCAGGTCGTAATGCCGGTTTACTCCTCGTAAGTCATTCCAAAGACCGTATCTGTCAGCCAATGGCGGAAGGATTCGTTGTCTTGGAACTGTTACCCTTTTTCGGTGGTGTCGGTCTTCATTCGGACGGATTTCAGGGGTTCAGCAACCGTTGCATCGCATCCAGCTTCTCACGGACTTCACCGTTCAGGTCGGCGGGGTCGCAGAGCACCACCAGTTCATGCAAATCTCCCTTTCTCGCCAGCATCCGGGTGCCGGTCTCATTCGCGAGGCGACGGTAGAACTCCTCGGCAAACAGGCTCAGTTTCTTGTTCTGCGTCTGTGCCCGCCAGAGTGTCTTCCGCGTGGAGGCGTTGAGCTTCTGGTAGTTGTCGAAGTCCACCGTGCTGCCGTCAAACACCTGTTCAAGAATCAGCCCGTCCAGGAGCCTCTGCCGCGTTTTTGCAAATAAATCCTCTCCCGGCATTTGCTTTTCCGCCCAGGCCAGCAGCAGTTCCGGCGAGATGAAGTAGTTCTCCGGCTCGTAGCGTTTCCACACCCGGCTCTCCAGCGCGTCCTGGTTGCCTTCACGGTGCTGCTTCCCATCAGCTGTCACGGATCACCAACCCGCGAAGCTCTGGGATCATGCTGCGTAGCGCGTAGTAGTGTTCGGAGGCATTCATGCCGTAACCGCCTTCCACGCGCTCCAGTTCCGCATCCTGGCCGCGTTCGGGACTGGGAAAGTTGTCTTGCAGGTAATACACATTCAGCCGTGCGCCGTCGTCCAGCGCGGCCATCACCGGATGTTTGAGTTTGTCGGCAAAGGCCCGCAGCATGTCCACATCCGTGCTGCCCTCGACATAGAGGACATGGCCGGTCTCCCGTGCCTTTACGTAGTGTCTGGCAGAAAACGACTCTTTTTCAAAAATGCATTAGAAAACAAATTGAAGTATATAATATACACTTATCGTTAAACATCAAAACCACCC
>CAIUEN010000472.1 GCA_903898185.1 uncultured Verrucomicrobiales bacterium | reverse complement strand
GGAATTTCAAATTTGAGATTTGAGATTTAAGATCCAAAAACTGCAAATGAAACCGCAGAATACGCGAAATACGCGGAAAAAGAACCTCTTGCGAAGAATGATTCTTATATTTTGACGGGTAATTTACAAACAAGCCTTTCACTTCTATTTGATTTGATACGATATGAATAATGCATGATCTTTCCAGAGAAAAAACCGATCAATTTAAGACCAAGTTTCCTGTAATTTCTAATTCTAACAATTAAGTGATATTTAACCATGCGTATTTGATCTTTTTTTGTGGACAGAATGTACGCAATCGCGATAGTTATTAAGGCAGACAATCTAAGTAGAGATTAGATACTAAAATAGATTACTAAAACATTGCGTCGTTGGCTTGACCGCAACGCTCATAACTACTGTATAACATGAAGACTCCATCCATCCAAAACACCTTGCATCGTCACGGTAAGGCTTTTCTAGCCTTGGCGTTAGTCGTCGGTGCCGCCGATCTCAACGCCGCCGATGCTGATACGAGCGCATCTCTTGCTGAGAAGGCTCCTGTTCCTGCAGAAAAGGGAGCGCCTCTGCCATTACACCAGATCGAAGGCAATGGCGGTATTTTCTCAACCCTCTCGGCCTATATCGTCAACCCTCCGCGCGATGGCGAAACGATTGGGCGCCCAAGCTTGGGTGCCGCCTACGTCAATCTTGGACACGGCCAGAATCTTGAGGCACTGACGCTGACCGAATCTCCCTTGAGCCGGTTGGAACTGGGCTACGGTTGGAACCGTCTCGGCTTGGGTGATCTGCCCGATGACATTGCAAGCCAAACGACTCTCCGCCTCAGCACTTCACAAGTTCAGGTGCATAACTTCAATGCTCGCTTTCAACTGATTAAAGAGGGTGAGTATGGCCAGAAGTGGCTCCCAGCTATTACCGTTGGCAGCCACTACAAGGTCAATGACGGGATCAGCAAAATTGACTCCGAACTTGGCGGTGTTTTGAGTGCCAGCAGGATTAACCATCATGTTGGCGAAGACGTCACCCTCTACGGTTCCAAGCTCTTCACTCAGTTGCCACGTCCGGTACTGGTAGAACTCGGAGGTAGAGCGACTCGCGCCGTTTGGAACGGCTTGGGCGGGTTCACCCCCAGCTACAGTTTCCTGTTTGAAGGAAACGTGGTGGTGTTTGTCACCAGCAACTTCGCCTTGGCTGCGGAGTATAAGCAACAGGCCAATGATTATCGGCCCGTTGGCGACTTGGTTCGGAAGTCGGGCGATTGGTGGACAATCGACGCTGCGTATGTCGTCAACAAGCATTGGACGGTTGCAGTCGGCTACGGCAACTTCGGCGGAGTATTGAATCACAATGCGACTGGAGTCTGGGGTTTAACCACGAAGTGGGAATTCTAAATCAGCCCGCAATTGGAGACGAAAAATTCGCCCTGATTTGCCAGCACCAACAAGAAAACAACAATAACCCAGAGAAAATTACAATGAGCTCAAAAAATCTTAGTACTATTGCACTACACGCCGGGCAAGTGCCCGATCCCACAACGGGCGCACGCGCCGTTCCGATTTACCAAACCACATCATACGTGTTCAAGAACACCGAACACGCGGCAAATCTGTTTGCCCTCAAGGAATTCGGCAACATTTACACCCGGCTGATGAACCCGACAACTGACGTCTTCGAACAGCGTGTCGCGGCCATCGAAGGGGGCACCGGTGCTTTGGGAGTGGCATCTGGGATGGCTGCGATTACTTACGCGCTGCTGGCCATCACCCGGCTGGGCGATGAAATTGTCGCCGGCAACAATCTTTACGGCGGAACCTATCAACTGTTCCACTACACGTTCCCAAAGTTGGGTCGCATTGTAAGATTCGTCAATTCGCGCGACCCCCCAAGCATTCCGCAAGGCAATTACGCCCAAAACACGCGCCATTTACATTGAAACCGTGGGCAATCCCAAGCTGGACGTCCCGGATTTTGAAGCCATTGCGGCCATCGCGCACGAGGCAGGCATTCCGGTTGTCGTGGACAATACGGTCGGCATTGGCTTGGTGCGACCGTTCGATCATGGCGCAGACATTTTGGCCACTTCTGCCACCAAATACATTGGGGGACACGGCACAAGCTTGGGCGGCGTGATCGTTGACTCTGGCAAGTTCAAATGGGACAACGGCAAGTTTCCTAGTAACAGTTTAGCTTGGTTTCAATTTTTCTTACTCGTTTTTTTGAACTGTTTGGTTGACGCAAAAGAAACGAAGTGCTTCCTTAGTTTCTTGGATTAAAACTAGTAACGCATTTATAATAAGCATGTTGTGAATTTCATTG
>CAIUEN010000471.1 GCA_903898185.1 uncultured Verrucomicrobiales bacterium | reverse complement strand
CGTTCTGTTGATTCATGGGATGATGGTTTCTGGATTCTATGGAGACTCATTGGTGACGAGGAATCTGACTTATTCATGACGTATGGCTGACTGGGAGTTGCGGTTTGGTTACCCATTTTCATGGTGCGGGAGTTGATGGCGTGTTGACTTATGGTTGATTTAGTAGATGACTGTTTCCTGATTTTTGGGATGAAGAATTGGTGACGTGGAAAAAGACTTATCGTGATTTAGGTTTGATGTGGATGTTGCGGTTTGGTTGCTTGTTCTCATGCGCGGGAGTTGACGGCGTGTTGACTTATGGTTGATTTAGGTGATGACCGTTTGCTGATTTTTCCGATGATACCTTGGCGATGCGAAAGAAGACTTGCCCGTGACGCAGGTGGATGGCGATGTTGCGGTTTGGTTGCCCGTTATGATGATGCGGGATTTGACGTTGCGTTGGTTAATGGTTGTGACGATGTGTGATTTATGAGATGGCGGTTTGGTGATTCTTGGGATGACGCCACAGTTGCCTTTTTGCTAACGCGAATGCTAATGCCCGTGATTTAGTTTTGATGGCGATGTTGCGGTTTTGGTTGCCCGTGCTCATGACGTGGGTGTAAAGTTTGCGTTGGTTTATGGTTGTGGCGAGGCACGATTTACGAGATGGCGGTTTTGTGATTTTTTCGCTCACGCATTGGTGACGTTGGCGTTGCCTCGTTGCTGACGTGGATGTTGGGGCAGGATTGACGCGACGAGGATTTAGAAAATGACTGTTTGCTGATTTTGAGAATGATGCCTTGGTGACGTTGGAAAAGACTTTTGCGTGATGAAGTTTTGATGGCGTGTTGGTCTGTGGTTGATTTACGAGATGACCGTTTGATGATTCTTGCGCTGATACCTTGGTGACGTTCGAGGAGACTTGTTCGTGATCTAGGTTTGATGGCGATGTTGCGGTTTGGTTGCCTGTTATGATGATGGGGAGTTGAAGGTGGTTTGGTTTATGGTTGAGGCGATGTGTGATTTGCGAGATGGCGGTTTGGTGATTCTGGGGATGACGCCTTGCTGACGTGGATGTCGCGGTTTGGTTGCCTGGTATGAAGATGCTCAAATTGACTGTGTTTTGGTTTATCGTTGTGGTGAGGTCGAATTACGAGATGACTGTTTTGTGGTTTTGTTGATGATGAATTGTTGACGCCAGAGTTGGTGCCTTGCTGGCGTTCTTCGATTGGGTTGACGAGAATTTTTTACGCGTCTTTGACGCGGAGGGGGAATAATTCTTGCCATTCTGGGGAACAAGGAGGCGCTTATGAGTTGCGGTTCCTATGATGCCAAGCCTGCCGTTTCCTAGCCATCGAGTTGAATTGTGAGCTCAGTTCTTGATGATTTCTTGTTTCCTCGGGCCTGCATCGGAACGGCCCGAATCCTTCCGAATCATTGTAGTGCTGTCCTGATAGCACGTTGCAAACAGATATGGTTTGCAACAATTACTACTAATCCATAACCAGCATTTCAAAATTTACGAAAACATTTGTTTGCAACAGGAAATAGTTAATCCTAATCTTTAAATAACTTACACACAACGAAACAACACAGTTTCTATGTATGCAATGGAAGTTTGTTCTAAGTTGTTGTGGAGAAGTATATTAAGTGTGTCTAAAACGCCCATTGTTGTTGTTTCTTGTTGTGACAAAGAAACATGCTCTATGGGCATGGGGCGTGGCTCATTGGTTATGGCAAAGTTTGAAATTCAAGCATTCAATCCTGTCACCGAATTTTGCTTCGATGGCGTGGCTAAGCGTTACAAAGGTACTTCTAAGGCGATTTTCTGGTCCTCCTGGGCCTTGCTTAATAGCCGTACCAAGTCGCTGGTCTGATTTTGTTCGGCCAGGTTTTTGAGAACTTCTAACCATTTTACGAAAACGGGCAATTCGATGGTCACCCTCTTGTTCTCAGGAGTGGTTCTGGCTGGCGTGGGATTGTGGGTTGTTCCGTTTACTTGCTCGACCGTTTCTTGGATTGCTTTTGCCGTCAGTTGCGCATTGCCGAGTTTGGTGGCAACCAGCTTCATAATCTCGCCTCGCTTTTCCTGTGGCGCTTTCGTCAATTCGCGGACTTGGGCCTCGTTTGCAGGGAGCAAAATGTCTCCAATTGGAGACAAATCCTCAACAACACGGGCTTCGGCAATGAGCCGATAAGCGTGAGCCCTACCCATGTCGAACTTCTCGATACAATAGGCTTCAAACGTGTCGTGTGTTTCCCTGTATAGTTTTCCATTTTTAATCGCGGTCAACGCCTTTCCAACTCTGATGAAGGCGTGCATATCATTAAGGATGTCTTTCTCGTATCGTTTCAGATCGTCACGCTCAATGTGGCTGAGTCGCTCTGACACTCCCAAGTTGTTTTTGGTTGGTGGTTTTGTGGTTGTTGGAGGTTTTTCTTTCCCCAACAGAATGGCGCCTTCCTTGGTCTTGCTCTGCCACCAAGAGAGCGCGTCTTTTGAAACGTACTGCAGAAACCGGAATTTTTCAGGTGGGATAACTTTCTGCAAGGCCAGGAAAGTGTTTTGAGCATATTCTTCCCAGGCAGTCGCGTCTTCAACAACTTTGTCCACGAGGTCGGCTTCTTTGGTTCTGTTAGCTTCACGGAGAGCCTGGCTGGTCGCACGCAACGAATTACCGCGTTGGTTGATCACCTCGGCCCAAACATGCTCGCAGTTGCCGACTCGAAGTTCTTTTGCCACTTCCTGCGCAAACTGATCATAATTTTCCTGGGGTAGGATCGGACAAACCATTCCAAAAGTGCGGTAACCATCGTCTTGCAGTTTGTGAAGAGTCTCCAACCGGTTGGAAACGTGCGACGTCCCCACCTCATAGGCTTTGGCAAGGGACGAATCGAGAGTGCCTGTGGAAAGCCCGAAAATCATTCTGCTTCTGAATTCATGTGGAATCCCTTTTGCTACGCGCAGTAGAAGATGACTCTTGGACAGGAGCCGGATGTGCCAATGTGTTAATTTGAGAATTTCCAAGCAGATTTCCACAGTGACATCAGCCTGATCCATGGTGCCCGCAACATCAACCAACGGTGAACCAAAAATGACTCGTTGATCGGATGGGTCATTATACTTTGGTTTCCCTCGGCTTAGCAGAGATTTCCGGCCCACCAGAGGAGCATCTGCGATTTCAACGACAATATCCTGAAATCCGAGGCCCTTCTGCTTCATGATGGTAATCAGGCGCTTGTTTCGTGAAAGAATTGAATGCACATAGCAAAACTTGCAGGAGAAAACACAGGCGTGTCCTGCTGTGAAAGTCGGTCCTCCGCAAAGCTGTTTTTCTTCAAACTCGCTTTCGGTGTTGATGACTGACTTGCTGTGGATCAGGAATCGAGGCTTGGTTCCAATGCGGCCAGCTTCCTCAATCCCAAGCGATTCGAAATCTTCTTCCTGCGCACCAGAGTTGAGAGACATCGATTCGGGACTTTCCTTGTCTTGCATAGTGTCAAATCGGCAAAAGCACAGGAAACTTTAGCGAAAAAGCGAAAGGCGATGTGCCAGCGGTTGCATATTGGCTTCAAGTTATGTCGCATCTATGCCGATAACTACCGCATAGAGATGAAATGTGTCGCAAAATTGCTACATAGCGTGGTTTCTGCAATACAACCATGCTAATGTTACACGCAATTCGATGCCAGAATACCAAATTCGGGCAAAGATGGCGACAATTTGCAATTGCGCCGTTGCTGGCATGGTTGCTCCCAATACCTCATGTCACCTTCACCTGAGCCAAATCCAAACAGCAAACGAAAGAAATCCGAGGTGGTTTACAGCAAGGAACTTCTTAAAGAATTTCTTGATCTCCACTTAGGAAAAGATGCGACGCCACCATTTCCGCCACTTTCGCCTGGTACCAAAGTCGAGGATATGTTAGCGACTCTGTCAAATCTTACGGAAGTGTTTGCACCTCGCTTTAGGATTTTCATGAATCGAGTAAGTCAGGGGCAGTTCGAATGGAGCCTCCAAAAAGGCTGGGAACGGTTGAAGTTTGAGTACGAAAATGTGGTTGGCGAAGACGGGAAACCGGTCACGACTATCGTGACCGGCAAAGATGGAAAAACGGTATTAGGCGAAGATGGAAAGCCATTCCTAAGAAACGTGGTGGAACCGGTCGTAATAAAGAGGACTGGCTGTCCAGCACCCAGTTCGACCAATCCATCTATCCGCGAAGGTGTTTTTTTCTTGATCAATCCGGTCGATGGAGAAATTCATCCCAATGCCAAGGAAAACGGAAAGAACAGTTCGAGGAGCCTCGAATCTTGTGCCAGCTTTTCATTTGCGCTGTTGGAAAGCGACGATGCTCCCAAGGATCTTTGGTTGCGCCTTGTCAGGCTTCTTCCATTCCGTGTTGTTTCCATCGCCACATCTGGCTCTTCCAGCTATCATGTGCTGTTGCACATCGGAGCCAAATCAATGGCTGAATGGAGCGCATCAGTTGAACCGGCGAAGCGCGCTTTGACGGCATTGGGAGCTGATCCCAATACCATCAGACTGATCCAACTGTCGCGCTTGCCTTTCTTTTTCCGCGCAAACAGCTTACATGAGGAACAGCAGGGGCGCCAAGAACTGATCTACCTAGCCCCAAAGCCATCACTGTTCCCTACCGCGTTCAAGTCTGTGGATGATTTTGTTACTGCAGTTGGGAAAATGGCGATTCATTTGGAATTGGACGTTTTCAAAGCGACCAAAAGAGATACGCCAAAAGCCAAGGAAGTTCCCCCTTGGGAAGCCAACAGAAGATCGGGACTGTTGTGCGTTAAAACATATGAGCTTGAACGTCGGGCTACCCGGGTGGTCATGTCGGAATTTCAGAGGCAAATCAAGTCAGGCGAGGAAATTGATATTTCAAAGGCGGTGGCTCTTGCTTATTGGCCAGGTGGTGACCCCGTGCATAGAACCCAGCGCGTCTATAATTACTATAAAGACCACCTTGGAAAACCACCACCCATCGATTGGGACCTGTTCCTGGCTATCTGGCACGAACTCCGAAAAGACCAGGGGAAGAAGTTCGGTCCAGAAAGCAGTAGCAGACCTTGGCAAAACGGAACACAAGCATTCAAGAATCTTGCGCATTCATACACGGCACTCCGCGACCGATGCTTGAATGGGGATGATGCATTTGACATGTTGACGTCGAAGGGGGATGTGGGGAGGGATTTTAAACCACTATGGGAGCTTGTGAGGAAAATAGTTAAAAATGCACTCTTTACGAGGTTCACGCTCAATAACTTCATAGACTTGAAATCGTTTGCGACGAAGTTGAAGCACAAGTCGGATAAGGTCTCTTCCTGCATCGCAAGAAAGTTGTCCAAAGATACACACAAAGCGCTGGGATCTTATAAAGATGGCGAAGCGATCCCTGAACAGCTTCAACAACTTCTGTTGCGAGACATTAACAAAATCGTAAAACGTAAATCCATCTACGGAAAGCGACGATTTTATGGAATATTACTGCGTCCAGAAACAGAGGATCTTAGGAAATTGCTCGACCTCAAACCAAACAAAGATGACGTGCCTTGGCTCAACTCTCTTCTGATCGAAGACGCCTACCACCAAGAAATTACGAAAAAAGCGATTGAAAACAAACAAGTTGAAGAAATCGCCAACGTCTTTGTTCGGTGCGATCTGTTGCATTGCGAGAAGCTTTTTGCCATTTACGAGCCAGCCATAGTCGCGAAGGTGAAGACAGCCATTTTCCTTTTGCGGAACAGTGGAAAGGATCGGATTTACATGGCTGACTTGGAGGAAATTGTCCCCCATGCCCCAGAGGAGATACTCAAAGTGCTCAATAGTCTGAAAAACAAACGATATGGGATTGAGAACAGAGGAATCGCCGGTGGCTCTGTTTGGATTGTTCCGATAGAATTCTGCGTAAGGTGGCGTGAAGAAAATCCAACCGCTAGTGTCGATTCCCCTGCAAACCAACCACCAAGCAAAGACAACTCAGTGAGCGAGGCGTCTGACGAGGTTCTTGATGAAGCAAATGAAGCCATCAATATGGACGACAGGGTTTGTGGATTACTTTCGAAGCTTGAATCGAGTCAACTGGGATGTCTCACAGCAGGGCTTCCGAGAGACGTAGTAATCGACCGACTTGAAAAGACGGATAGGTATTTCGAAAAACTCTATGGTGATAAATGACGTAATAGGGCGACTGAAAGCCTCCAAAAGGCGCGAAGACAGGAATTCTGACCACACCGACCGGCATTCGGGCACCTTGCAAGCCGTACGAGCGACTTTGGAGCGCGATGGTCATATTTACCATCGGGACACCGAAGCTCGAAACATAATCGGAGCAATTTGTGAAGGGAATCAGGCTCTAGCCGATGCCGAATGGAGAGCGATTCTAAAATCGGGTTATGTGGTAGACGTAAGCAAATGGGTTCCGGAGCCTCATCGAGGCGGCAAGTGGTATGCTTGGCGAGATTACGTCGAGGGGGAAATTCGCTTTGCGAATTTTATTGTTGAATACGCCCATAAAGGAGGGAATGGAACAATTGTTTATGGGGAGCCGGGCACAGGCAAAACTCACTCTGTCGCTGAGTCGATAATAGAATGGATAAAGGAAACAAAGAGCACCAAACCAAAGCCAAAGCTCATAGTGGGAAGCGCCTTGAATTTTTCCGCGCGGAACTTAGAGAACAAGATCGCTGAGTTGTGTCAGGATAAGACAATCCTCGATGAAGTGAAAGTCAGGACTGTGCATGCTTCGCACAGTGTCACGGTCGACCCTTCCCAGTACAAGAGCGGACAAATGCTAGACGTGGGTTTGTTTGTGCTTGATGAACTTGGTCAGCTAGGAACAGATGCCGCAGGCATGGCCGCTGAACGCTGGCATAAAAATGCTAACGTCATTCTTTCAATTGGTCCTGGCCAACTCTTGCCGGTTGGACCCGGACAGATTGCGGAAGACTTGCTCAAATGTCTCGAACTAAACCCGATGAAAGGGTGGACGCTTGATGAAAAGAAAGATAATTTTCGGTTGAAAACCAAAGATGGAACAGAAGAAGCCAACGGTATCGTTGAGTTTTTTCGTGCCGTCAAGGATGGCAACGTTGAAAAATACGAAAAATTGGGTTTCAAATATGAAAATGACCGCGGCCTTCTGCTCATTCCAGCCAAGAAGTCGCGCACTAAGAGCGAGCAAGCAGGAGATTGGCTTGGAATTAGGGAATTTGTCCCAGCAATTTTGGAATTATACAATACTAGCTATTATGGACCGTCAGTATCAGGCTCAACCAAGTTTTTCTGTCCACTGGATCGCTTAGGCAGTGAGGAGATCGCCGCACGCTATAAGGAGATTGAGTGTGAACAGAAAGGTCAAACTGTGACGCTCGGTGTCGATAAATTCCTAGCAGGTGAGGAGGTTGTTATGACCGATCCAGGGAAGGCAGAGTTGCGGATTGGAGCTTGCAAAGGCACCCCTCTGATCGTGGTTGAGATGCTGGAAGAGAAGAACAAGATACGTGTTCAGGACGACATTAAAAGGGAATTTGTTGTAGACCGTGATCAAATTCGAAGAAGCAGAGCCATAACCGGCCACAGTGCGCAAGGGCTCGAAACAGATATTGGAGTGGTGGCTCTCTTGTGGAGTCGAGTTACAACAAGACGCTGGCTGTACACCGCTGTGAGCCGATGCCGTAAAGTCTGTATTGTCCATTATCAGGAAAACGGGCTGAATAGAACTGTCGCAAATGCCCCTTCCAGAAGAACACTGTTTTCAGTGTTTTTTGAGAAATTTCGCCAAGAAAGGAATATATAATACATCTTACATTCCAACCACATCACGACCAATCACCCATCAACCAACACACCACATCACACGCCAAACATGCAGTTTCAGTGTATGTTATGGACTTTTTGTTGTAATAGATTGTTGTGCAAGTATTTACGAAAGAAATAGATTTATTTTCAATTTCTTGATTTTTCTGAGCAAATCACACTGGCCAAGGCTCTGCGTTGGCCAGTGTGATTTGCTGACTATTCAGACCGTACACTCCTGTCTCATTCCTCATATTCATGGGCATGCACTGCTGGTGCGCCTTTTCCCCGTCGTCGTGCAAAGGCATTTCCGAGTGCCCTGCCGAGGTTGAAGCTGAAACGAAACATCGTCATAACCAGCAGCGTGAATCTGAAGAATTGCCGCATAAATAGAAGAATTGGGGATCAAGGTGGGCCTTTAAATAAATCTTCTGGTTCTACTGTTTGACTGCAACTCTGAGGTTTTTAAAAGGCAAAAAAATGATAGGTAATGGGTATCCTTTGCTGTGCTAATGTTTTCAATTCCACGCGGTAACGGAAAGGTTTCGCTTTGAGAAAGACATGTGTCAATTATAATTGAATTGGCTATGCGCTCGATCATTGGCGATTGCCTGAAGACGCTGATTGATCTGAATTCTCATTTCTGCCGCTTTGATTGCCGCCTGACTGCTTGGGTATTGCGTGAGAATCTGGTCAACGAGCAACCGACTACCAACCATTACAACCTCACGAACCGTCAGTCCCGAGCCATCGGTTCCCGGCTTGAAGCCTGTAGTTTCTGCGAGTTTCAAAGCCTTTTGTTGGCCCGCCTCCGGTGGGGTGCCTTCGCTGTACGAAATAGCTTCAACAAGCAACGCCTGTGCCTTTGCTTCTTTGTTGGTGCATCCGGTGATCATGGCACCGATTGCGAGAATGATAATGGAGATGATGAGATTATTCTTCATATTGGTTTCCTGTTTTTGTTTGGGTTGAAGCGCATTCGACGGCACCAAGCCGCCGAATGTCGCTCATGTGTCGATCAAGCCGCGATTTCCGCAGACTCATTGATCAATTCGAGTTCGCGGTCATGCGACATGACCTGGGCGAGTTTCTCGGCGCGGGTGTAGTCCTTGATTTCGTACACGCGACCCGCTGGGTTGCCCCGATCGTCACCCTGATAAACCGACCACATGGTGACTTCTTTGCCAGTATTGGTTTTGATCATCTGAGGCCCACGGAAGAAAATTCCGCGCCAGGGTTTCTCGGCGGTGGCAGTGTGATTAGCGTTGTTGTTACGTGCTGTTGCTGTGCTTGTGTTCATTGTATTAACTCCTATTGTTTGTGTATTTGATGGTTTCTGAGATTTGAATCTCACCTGAATTGGTTTGATTCGAGAGTGAAGAGCCATCGGAGATGACTCGATTTGTGGTTCCTATTGCTGATTATGTGGCTGATGGGTGTTGCGACCTTCCAAGGCGCGTTCCAAGGCGTCGGCACAATGCCGGTAGGCATCGGCCAGAGCCCGTCCTTTGATTTCTGTCTGACCAGAAATGCGGGGAATACTTGCCAAGTTTTCACACTGGCTTGCCCATAGGCGAAAGCGATTGATCTGGTGTTTGACTTCTATTGTTGTCATAGCATGACAGTTGGGGTTAGGAAGCAAGGCAACGATGGACTGCTTCGGTCAGATCACTCGCAGAGAACGGTTTTTGTAAAAATTCGATGCAATGAGGGATTGACTCTCGAAGGTGCCCACTGATCAGCAGGACTTTCAAACTTGGCTTAGCGGTGCGGAGCAACGCCGAAAGTTGCAAGCCGGTCAACCCTGGCATCTCATAATCGGTCACCAATAAATCAATACCTTGGGCGTGGGTTTCCCAGGCGATCTGGGCCGCATGCCCGGAATCAGCCTCTACAACACTGAAACCAGCACGTTCCAGAACAATGCGACAGATGCGTCGAACAGAAGGATCATCATCGACAAGAAGAATCTTGGAAATTTGTTTCTTTGCGCTCATTACAATGGAAAATCTTTTTGAGGTTG
>CAIUEN010000470.1 GCA_903898185.1 uncultured Verrucomicrobiales bacterium | reverse complement strand
GGTCTGCGTGTAATAACCACGAGCTTCTGCATTTTGGAGCAATTCGAGACCGAGTTCGGAGCATGCGGCTCTCAATGCCTCGGTGTCGCGTATCTGTGTTTTGATGGTCGTAAAATGTGACATAAGTGATTGAATGGAATTTATGAAGCGAAAGGAGGCTCATGGAATGAGCCTTTGAGGGGTGGGGAAAAATGGAAAATTGAATTGTAATTCTTTAGACAATTTCCACCGAGAATTCCAAAAATACAGCAAGCTTCCACAATTTCGCGCGGACGCCAATTTTTGTTCGAGCAACTGTCCGAACTTCCGTAACATGCTTACGCCCTGTATTTTCCGATAGCTTTGGAACAAAGTGGACAAACCGGACCAAACCGTTTCATTCCTGCCGTTTATAATTTTGTGGTCAGTAAAAATTATAAATTATGATAAAAATAAGAACAAAAAAATCAGCGGCTACAAAAGCAATAAACGCAATAAACGCAATAAACGTAACCAACCTTGCCACGCTCTACTATTGGTTCAGGGCCGAAGAGCATGCAAATAATGCTCTGGAAGCCTACGAATCAGAAAGAATTTCATTGCGCGACCAACTGTCGCAAACAGAGAAAAAAAGCAGTGACGCCCTTAGAATAGCGAAACGAGCCATGCGAAAAGCTCGTGGCGCAGACCGCAATACGGCCAAGGCTTCGCTGGCAGATGCAATTGGTGCCCATCATGTGGCGTCTGTGGCACTATCGCAATTTGACAAGAAGTATTCACACTTATCAAAACCTACAGCACCTTTAGGCACCGTCACCCTGATAACACCCCCACCAGGCATTTTGGGGGAGTTGGATTTGCGGAGTAGAGTCAAGTGGAGTGTACAGGCAGGGTGGGTGCAAACTGAGCATGTGCTCGTTGATCAAGACCACGAGACAATGTGGGAGAATGGAAATCCTCGCACAGCGGTGATGGCGTTACATATTTGCGAAATTCCGTGTTATGCTGTTGTTGCTAGAGATGGTGAGCTTCTACAACATCAGCTTTTAGACCGGATTTATATCCGATTTGCCCCCGCTGGTCACGTTTGGGTTTTTGACAAAAACGGTGTTGCTTTGGCAAATACTGTGTCAAGGCAGGATCGCTACCATCTAACATCTACTGAAATGCAATCAGCATCTGATACTTGGTTAGTTGGGAAGGTCGCCCAAGCCCACACTGTTCGCTTACGAGCAGAGGCCCAGAAGGCTGTGGACGAGACGGAGATCAAAGGAATTATGGTGCATTTCCAAGATTCTATTGATGCAGGGAATTGCCAGGCCGGAACGATTGCCTGGGCTGAGCGACACCGGATCGACATTTCCAGAGCATACGAAGCTTCTGAACTCCTACGTCTCGCTGACGAGGACGATCTTGGACGCGTACGCCTCGTCATTCGCCACGCAATCATTCGCAACAAGAGAGAAGCAGAGGAAAAGGCGGCATTGGCCGTTGATCCAACCGAGTTGGCGCGATTAGAAGCAATGGCAAGTGAGGTCGCCAGTATTGAGCAGACCAAACAAAACGCAAATGCTGAAATCGATGCCGCCGTGAATGAGGCAATTGCTGAAACATCGGTAGTGGAAAAAGTAGAGGCCACTTCTGAATTAGTCACAATCACAACAATCGCAACGTCTGTGAAATCAGCACAAGCGGCGTAAAAAGCTCCTATGGGCCTTGGGGAAACCCAAGGCCCATTTTCAAAAAATAATAAAATGAAAAAAACAGAACTTGTCTCAATTAGGGAATTCGCCGCCCGTGCAGGGCGCTCACAACGAACCATAAAACGCTGGGCGCGTATGGCTGGCCTTCGATCGGTCACCAGACGAACTCACAATTATCCGCGCGCAGACGTGGATTCATTCCTGGCTGGAACGTGGGAACAGCCAACAATCCAAATGGACAAACAGCATCACCGTTGGAAGCAATAATTACAACAAATGATAATCTACGCCAGACGGCGAAATTCGCCGTCTTGCTTGTATTATCATGCTAATGATACCCAACATTAAATCAATGAATCTGTTGGAAAAAAAATAATACTGGTAATAACATTTAAACATCAACCATACACACGCCAAACATGCAGTTTCTATGTATGTCATGGAAGTTTGTCGTAATGCGTTTGATTACAGGGTGTTAAGCAAGCCAAAACCCCGTAATGCAAAATCCAAAAAAAAGCTCCAATAAATGGCTTCTTTTTGAGTTTTTCTAATAAATTCTAAACAGATAAACAACAAGTTGTTCAGCCTGTTTTTGAACATGTAAGACGCCAAGGATTGCGGTTTGGCCGGAATCGACTCTGCTTGGATCAGGGTGGTGACCATCAAGTCATCCACCCGCATTCGCATCATCTGGGAGTTCATAGACAATCAGGCCGCCAAGGAGAATTTGCGTTTTCCCATTTCCCCAAAGTTGCGAACCATTGCCGTCTTGTCCGCTGTGGCCATTTGGCGAGCCTTGTCAGCCAGACCGGTCAAACCTTGTACCAGTTGCTGTTTCCAGCCTTGGTTGCTCCTGTACTCCTCGGCGGTTCGCGACAGGAGTTGCTGACGAACTTCGTCGAGTTGGGCTTCCATCTCTTGGTCACCCGCAAAGTTGAGACTTCTGAATTGCTCGATGAAATGGATCAGTCTATTCAGCGTCTTCTGGTGGACGCCGGTTTCGCTCGTGCTAATGCTGGCGAGCATGTCGGTGCAAAGTTGGGCGGTCTGGGTGCGAAGAGTAGTGATGCAGTCGCTGACGAATGATTCGGTCTCACGTCGGAGATGATCC
>CAIUEN010000469.1 GCA_903898185.1 uncultured Verrucomicrobiales bacterium | reverse complement strand
CGGCCCTTACAGCCAGGCAGTTCGCTTGGGCGGACTCCTTTTCTGTTCCGGTCAGATACCAATCGTTCCGGAAACTGGGGCGCTTGTTGTCGGCGACATTCGCGCGCAGACCCAGCGCGCGCTTGAGAACATCAAGCTGATCCTGCAAGACCAGGGCCTTGATTTTTCGAACGTCGTCAAAACCACTGTTTTCATGACGAACCTGGGTGACTTCACTGGCATGAACGAGACCTACGCCACCTATTTCACAGGCGATTTCCCTGCTCGTTCCACCGTCCAGGTCGCCGCCCTCCCCAAAGGCGCGAATGTAGAAATCGAAGTCCTCGCCCATTACAACGAATAAGACAGCGTTAGTGGTGTCGGGTTCAGCCTGTCTTCGTTTTTCATTGCGATTTCAGGGTTTGACATCGGACACTTGATTAGTCAATCTGGCGCAGGTTAGTTCATGTAATACCTATTAATTTATGGCATCACGCGCACTCATTACTGGCATCACCGGACAGGACGGTTCCTATTTGGCTGAACTGCTTCTCTCCAAAGGATATGAAGTCCACGGCATCATCCGCCGGGCGAGCACTTTCAACACTGGCCGTTTGGAATCTATTTATACCGATTCTCATACCAGCGATGGCCGCCTGTTCCTTCATTATGGCGACTTGAGCGACGGCAGTGGCTTGGCGCGATTGCTGGGCAAGATCCAGCCCAATGAGATTTATAACCTGGCGGCGCAAAGCCATGTGCGCGTCAGTTTCGATGCCGCCGAGTACACGACTGACATCACTGCCACCGGCGCCATACGGTTGCTTGAAGCCATTCGTGAAACCGGATTAAAGCCGCGATTCTACCAGGCATCGTCGAGCGAGATGTTCGGGTTGGTGCAACAGGTGCCGCAGAACGAGAAAACCCCATTTTACCCTCGCAGCCCCTATGGTTGCGCCAAGGTCTTCGCCTATTGGATTACGGTCAATTACCGCGAATCCTACGGGTTGCACGCCAGCAACGGCATTCTGTTCAACCATGAGTCACCGCGGCGTGGCGAAACCTTTGTGACCCGCAAAATCACCCGCGCGGTGGCGCACATCAAGGCCGGGCTTCAAGATAAGCTCTACTTGGGAAACCTCGACGCCAAGCGCGACTGGGGCTACGCCAAGGAATATGTCGAGGCGATGTGGCTTATGTTGCAGCAGAATGCCCCCGATGATTATGTCGTGGCGACCGGAGAGACGCATTCGATTCGTGAGTTTCTTGATGTGGCGTTCGGGCATGTCGGACTGGATTGGAGCAAGCATGTGGAGATTGATCCCCGCTACTATCGCCCTGCCGAAGTGGAATTGCTGATCGGCGATGCAACCAAAGCCCGGCTTAAATTGAACTGGGAGCCCCAGACCAAGTTCATCGACTTGGCAAAGCTGATGGTCGATGCTGACGTCCAACTCTTGGCAGACCACCGGGCCGGCAAAATCCGAGTTACAGGTTAGCGGCACCGCCCATCCAGCGATTGCATTCATGAAACAGGATTCGCGTATTTATGTTGCAGGCCATCGCGGCTTGGTCGGCAGCGCCATCTGGCGCGCTCTGGAAGCCCGCGGTTTCAAGCAGTTGATCGGCAGGACACGTTCGGAATTGGATCTCATGGAAACGCAGGCGGTGCGCAAATTCTATGCGGACGAAAAGCCGGAATACGTGTTTGTCGCCGCCGCGAAAGTCGGTGGGATTGCAGCTAACAACGACCGTCCGGCGGAGTTCATCTTTGAGAACCTGCAAATTCAAAATAACATTATCCACGAGGCGTGGCGCGCGAGTGTCAGGAAGCTTCTTTTTCTGGGGAGTTCGTGCATCTATCCAAAGCTGGCGCCTCAGCCCTTGAAGGAAGAGTATTTGCTGACCGGCCCCCTTGAGCCAACCAACGAATGGTACGCGGTGGCCAAGATAGCGGGTCTCAAAATGTGCCAGGCATACCGGAGGCAATACGGTGCCGATTTCATTAGCGCCATGCCAACCAACCTCTACGGCGCAAACGACAACTACGACTTGAACAGCTCGCATGTTCTTCCGGCGCTGATACGCAAGTTTCACGAAGCCAAGGCAGCCCATGCGACCTCAGTCACCTGCTGGGGAACCGGGTCGCCTTACCGTGAATTCCTCCACTCCGATGACTTAGGCGCCGCCTGCGTCTTTCTGATGGAGAATTACAGCCAGGAACAGACAATTAACGTCGGTTCCGGGAGTGAAATCACCATTCGCGAATTGGCCGGGTTGGTTCGCAAGGTGGTCGGCTTTGAAGGCGAGATTATTTGGGATAAATCCAAGCCCGACGGCACGCCGCGCAAACTCATGGATTCATCGCGCCTATTCGCGTTGGGCTGGAATCCGAAAATCGACTTGGAGATTGGCATCTGCGGAGCTTACGATGATTTTCGGAAAAGTGAAGACTGAAGACAGGGTGCGTGACCAAAAAGTAACATTGTGGGGAGGTCTCTGACCTGCCAGTTGACGGAGTCTCTGACTAGCCTGTAGAAAAACAGCCGATTTCATGCCTCAAAAAATTCCCACTTTTTGGAACCATCAGCCGTGCTCAATTTGAGG
>CAIUEN010000468.1 GCA_903898185.1 uncultured Verrucomicrobiales bacterium | reverse complement strand
TTTGCAGTATTTCGTCGCTCTGTTGACCATCAAGAGTGCAAGTTTTGCGCACTGTACGATTAGCCTAAGCAGCTTTTCCCACCAATAAAAATGGGAGCTTCCCAGTCGCTACCCACTGATTGGTGCTTTGATTTACTACAACTGCATTTAATGCTGTTAGCGCATATGATCCATTGTTAGACCAACTCATACCATTATGTTTTTGTCGCATAGCGGTCACTATGTTGTTACTTCGTTCCACCGGATTGCTTGAATTGGGCAGCTTCAATCTGCTGCGCATGGCATAGCAAGGTATTCGCTTACGATTACGTTCAAGATATTCAACTAACCGAGTTATCGGCTCTTTACTCTTGATATCAGTAAGCGGAATAGCTGTTATGTAATTCTTGGCTTTATCGATTAAACCAAACCACAGCATAGGCAATATTTGTCTTAAATGATTATTGCGGATTTCTCGCCCTTTACAGGCAAGACTCAAATCTTCCTTAAACTTCTTGACAATATGAAACCAGTCCAAAATCAGCAATATATTCGTGTGCCAAGAGAAAAATGACACTATAGCGTTCTGCAGAGACTTCTGGCCATCAGTGCAGAGTACTATTTTATGGCGAACTAAATTATTACACAGTAAAACCGCTAACCCATCTTTGACACCCGGACGACCTTTTTGCCCATTTTCGAGGTATAAATCCCAAAAAAAGCAATAATATCAATGAGAGTCCGGCTAAACTGAAAATGTAGTGCCATAATTTATAAATTGCCTTGCCTCAGGCCCCTGCCGTGTGATACCATTGCGCCATGTTCATTCGTCAAACTAAAACTCGTAGTGATATTAAGGGTGGCTCATATTTTACCTACCGTCTTGTTACCTCAGAACGGGTCGGTTCCCAGGTGCGCCAGAAGACCCTTTTGAACTTGGGCAGTAACTTTCCTCTACCGAAAGAGCAGTGGCCTGCCTTGTGTTCCTGTATTGAACGGCAGCACTCCGGGCAGAAGACTCTGGTGTTCGAAACGGTCGAGATTGAGAAGTTGGCGGCCATGTATGCCGGTCGTCTGCTGGCGGCATCTCCAGCTCCGGCTTCACCTGCGGGAGATACGGGGTGTGATTTCCAGGAAGTCGATACCAACTCGTTGGAGTTATCCCGTCCCCGGTCGGTGGGTGTGGAACATGTTGCTCTTTCGGCCATGTCAGCGCTGGGTCTGGAAGATCTTCTGGCCTCGGTGGGGATGAACGGACCACAGCGCATGGCAGCTATCGGTAATATTATCGGCCGGATGGCCCAGCCGGCCAGTGAGGATGCCACTTATACCTGGCTCAAAAATAACAGCTCCTTGGGAGAGTTAGTGGCGTTTGACTTTGAGACGATGCCTGCGATTCGGTTGTATCGGGCCTCGGATCAACTGCTGCGGCATCGGGAACGGATTGAACAAGGCCTGTTCCGGCGGATCGAGGATCTGTTCAGCCTGGAGACGACCGTAACGCTCTATGACCTGACCAATACTTATTTCGAAGGGGATGCCTCAGGCAACGGTAAGGCCAAGAATGGTCATTCCAAGGAGAAGCGCAGTGACTGTCCGCTGGTGACACTGGCAGTTATCCTTGACGGCAGCGGTTTTATTCGTCGGTCCAAGATGTTCGAAGGAAACGTTGCCGAGGCTACTACTCTGGAGGGAATGCTCAAAGAACTGAACGCCCCCAAGGGCGCCCTGGTTATCATGGACCGGGGGATTGCCACCCAGAAGAACATTACCTGGCTGCAAGAGCACAAGTATCGCTACTTGGTAGTTAGTCGGGAACGCAATCGTCAGTTTGATGAGACCCAGTCCGTGGAGACCTTAACTGCACAAGAAGACACGATAAAACTGCAACGAGTCCTGAGCGAAGACGGCCAGGAAGTCCGGCTGTACTGTTATTCCGAAGGGCGAGAGCACAAGGAAACCGCGATCAACACTCGTTTTGCGGAGCGCTTTGAGACCGGGCTGGCCAAGATCGGAGAATCACTGACCAAACCGCATGGCGAAAAGAAGGTTGACAAGATCACCGAACGGATCGGCCGCTTAAAACAGAAATGCCGCGGCATTGCCCAGCACTATGAGATTGAACTGACCCCAGACGAAAGCGGAAAACTGGTCACGGCCATTGTCTGGCAGAAAGTACCCAAAAAAGGGACCGCGGTAACCCATCCCGGCGTCTATTGCCTGCGCAGCAACGAAACCACCTGGGATGAAGCCAAGTTGTGGCATACCTACACCATGTTGACCGACCTGGAAGCAGTGTTCCGCAGTTTAAAATCGGAACTGGGATTACGCCCCATCTTCCATCACAAAGCAGAACGGACAGAAGGGCATCTGTTTATCACGGTACTGGCGTATCAGTTGGTGCAGGTAATTCGACGCCAACTGAAGAGCCATGGGAACAAGCTGGGATGGACGTCGCTCAGAAATATTCTTTCCGTGCAGCAGCGAGTGACGGCATCCTTCACCCAAAGGGACGGTCGCACCTTGAACATCCGCAAGGCAACCAAAGCGGAGAGCGCCTTGCAGAATATTTATACTACGCTTGGGATTTCC
>CAIUEN010000467.1 GCA_903898185.1 uncultured Verrucomicrobiales bacterium | reverse complement strand
TTGTTTTCGCGAGCATGATGTAACCCTTTCTGGCGAAAACAATTTAAAGTCTTACGCTCTTCTTCTGATAATTGGATAGCAATACGACGCATAGCTACCCCCTAATATATACCACGTCTTTAAATGTTCAATGTACTAGGGAGGCGTTCAACTTCGATTCTTCTACACCTTTTGGGCCAAATCGCTGGTGCTTTTTTATGTTCCAACTCCCTTACTCTGCTCTGCGGTTGTTCCTTTTTCCCTCAAAGTCTCGCCCTGAGTTTCTGTTCCATCAAAGCCAGACGCCCGGGCCAGTTTGTCACTGGCCCTGTGATGATGTTGGAGCGCTCCCTGATGCGATACCCTATTATACGCGAAAGAGATTCTTCGCCCGTTCCAGAAAGCTCTTGGCAATCGGGTTGACACTTTCGTCGCACAGTTCGGAAAACTCCTGGAGTTTGGCGCGCTGGGCATTGTTGAGTTTTGTCGGCACTTCAACCACCACGCGCGCCAGCAAATCCCCCCAGCCGTAGCCCTGAATGTTTTTGACGCCCTTGCCTTTGATGCGGAAGACGGTCGAGGATTGCGTGCCTGGGGGAATGCGGATTTGCGCCACAGAAGTCAGGGTCGGAACCTCAATCTCCGCTCCCAAGGCGGCCTGGATAAAACTGATTGGAACTTCGCAGATCAGATCGTCGCCCTCCCGGACGAAAATGTCGTGGGATTTGACGTGGAGAACCACGTAGAGATCGCCGGACGTGCCGCCGTGCCCCCCCGCCTCGCCGTTGCCAACCGAGCGCAACCGCGCCCCGGTATCGACACCTGGTGGAATTTTGATTTTGATTTTGGACGAGCGTTCACGCCGACCTGAACCGCGGCAGGCGGCGCACGGCTTATCAACCACCTGGCCGCGCCCTTCGCATCGTGGGCAGGTTTGAGCGATGCTGAAAATTCCACGCGAGCTGATGACCTGGCCGCGTCCGCCGCAGGTTGAGCATTTTTTGACTGTGGCGCTGCGTTCAGCGCCACTGCCCTGGCAAATATCGCACTGGTCGAGCTTGGTGACTGGCACGTCCTTTTCGCACCCTTGCGCGGCTTCCATGAAGGTGATTTCCATGTCATAACGCAAATCGGAACCGCGTTGAGCGCCGCCTTCGCGGCGTTCGCCCATGCCGCCGAATAAATCCTCAAAAATGCTGCTGCCCCCGAAAACCTCGCGGAAAATGTCCGTCGGATCGTGAAATCCGCCCCCGCCTCGCGCGAAGCCGCCAGCCCCGGCGCGGGCTCGCGGATCAAATGCCTTATGGCCATATTGATTATACGCGGCGCGCGATTGCGGGTCGCTCAAAACCTCGTAGGCTTCGCCAAGTTCCTTGAATTTCTCTTCCGCGGACTTATCGTGTGGATTTTTGTCCGGGTGATGTTTGATGGCGAGCTTGCGATACGCCTTTTTGATCTCGTCAGCGTCGGCTTCCCGGTTCACTTCGAGTACTTCGTAGTAGTCTCGTTTTGCCATAGATTTGGGCGAACAACGTTATGTGAACTCAGGCGACGGGCGGTTTTGCTATGATCACGGATGCAGCCCTGACCAATCGGTCACGGAATTTATAGCCCTTGCGGATCTGCTGGACCACATGATCTTCGGGAAATTCCGCAGTTTCCTTTTGGGCGACAGTCTCGTGGAAATTGGGGTCGAATTTCTTTCCTATGGCGTCGATTTCCTCGAGTCCTGCCTCGACCAAGACATTCTTGAGCTGGCTCTGAATCATTGCAATCCCAGCCTGTAAGGATTGAGCGGACCCGGTTTCGGCATTGGTGGCGGCCAGCGCCATTTCGAAGGTGTCCAGAACGGGAATCAGCTTGGAGAGTAATCCCTCGTTGGCGTACTTGACCGCATCCTGACGCTCTCTCGCGACACGTTTCTTGTAATTATCGAAGTCGGCCGTCTGACGGAGCAGGCGATCCCAATACTCGTCCGCTTTGGATGCGCGGTCTTTGAGCGATTCAATCTGTTCGGCTGCCAATGGAATTTGCGCCGGCAATTCCTCAGCTTGAGCCGAAGCCTCATCCCCTGCTGGCGCTGTGTTGATATTTGTCTGTTCCGATTCGTTCATGCGAAAAAACTATACTGTAAACGGGTAGATAGTTCCTTTTGCTTGGTTAAAAAAGCAATATTCTCACCCATTTAGAAAAATCATACTTGTGCAATTATGCCAAAGCAACTGTCTTCTCGCCACAGAAACAGTGGTGTGCGAAGCAATTTTCATTTTGGCAGGCAGGCAAGATACCCAACATTGAGTGGAAGATTTCAGCCTCCGCGCTCTCCGCGCCTCCGCGTGAGTGCTCCTGAATATCCAATATCGAACAAGGAATATCCAATAATGAAGTAGGAAGCGACCCACGCAAGACCAGTGCCAGCTTCCAATTACGCCCGCGCCAAGCCAAAATGAGAATTGCTGATGACTTCCGTCACGCGCTGGCGCTGGTGTAGCGCCGGATTGAATATTGCCAGAATAATTCGGACACTGCGAAGCATGCGAGGCTCATTGCCACGAGCAATAGCATTTCCCACGAGGATTCCAGCCTGTGAATGAGCAGTTTAACGGGCACGTTGGCCACCAGGAGCATCGGAATCAAAAAACGGAAAAATATACGGAAGCCCCCCTTGAACGCGCCATCGGGCAGACGCGCGATATTGAACAGGTTGTAATATCCCCAAACAATTCCCTGGGCGCGCACTGTCCAGAACGCCACGCTCGATAGCAGAAACATCAACGAGTAGTGGATGAAAACACCGGCGCCGCACAGAAAGAGAAAACCGATGGCGCGCTCAATCGGCACGGTCAAACCCAATTGATGCCCCGAATAAGCCATCACCGCCAAGCCTAACATGCCATTGACAAAACCGCCCAAGTCCACCTGTCGCAGCGAGATCAGGAACCGGGTGTTGACAGGCAGCAACAGCATAAAATCAAGCCTTCCCGTGCGAACGAGTTCCGATAATTGCACGCAGTTGGTCAGGAAAAATGCCTGGAACATTTGCTGAATGAAATGACTGGCACCCACCAGCATCACGACTTCCCACTTGGTCCAGTCGCCAATATGCTCGGTGTGCAGATAGATCACGCCGATGAAGCTCAATTGGAGCGCGAACCAGAGGATTTCGACAAAAATCCACATCAGGAAATTACCCTTAAAGGTCATCTCGCGCACAACCGAGTTGCGCCAGAGCGCGGCGTAGAGGGTCAGGTAACGCTTGAACTGGGAGGGAGCCACGGATTGGGGTGGGGTGGGAAGGCTCATGCTTATCCTCCAACGGCTGCGTATTTCCGAATCCCCCGGTTCCACACGGCCCGCGCGAGCACATAAAAAATCGCCACCCACGCGGTCTGAAGGGCAAGTCCACGCCAGAGATCCGCCCCCCGCGCCTGCCCCAAGTAGATGCTCACGGGAAAAAAGAGTTGATACGGAAATGGCGTGTAGTTCAGGAATTGCGCGAGCGGCGCCGGTAGAATATTCAGCGGAAAGAGGTGCCCTCCCGCGATGTATTCAAAGGCAAAGACGATAAAGATCACCGTCGAGACCTCCAGCAGCCAAAAGGCCAGGAGCGCCATGATGAAGGACATCATAAACTGGAGCATTCCCGCCAAAGCTGTCGAGATTAGAAACCAGCCAAACGTGGGCAGGTCCGGCGGGGCTGTCAACTGTTCCCTCCAATAGAAGATGAACAAGCCGACCGGCAGAACAGACAAAACCGTGAACACTATTCGCCCGGAAAAAAAAAGGCAGAGTCGGTAGCTCATATAATCAATCGGTTTGAGCAGGAACTGGCTGATATTGCCGTCCTTGATATCAGAGGCGATCTGCCAATCGTCTTCGTTGACTGCCGTCAGCGCATCAACAATCGTGATCAGCAAGTAATACGAGATCATCCCATCCAACGTGTAACTGCCTACCATGCCTGAAGACTGAGCGTAGATTGTGCGCCAAAGAAGTATGGTTGCCATCAGCGGCACCAGCGAAAAACCCGCGCGAAACAGGAAATTAGTCCGGTAAACCAGCGTGTTTTGAATCCCGATCTTGATGACGTGCCAGTACTTGTTCATTCACGCAAAGCATTCCAGCTCGGCGCGCAACCGTTCGACCGGCAATCCAACGACATTCGAGAACGAGCCTTCCACCGATTCCACCAGCATATCCCCCTGCTCTTGGATGCCATAAGCACCAGCCTTGTCCAAAGGGTTGACCGCAGCATGATATGCCTCAATTTGCGTCACGCTCAGCGGTTTTAGCGTGACCTGCGTCAGCTCGGCAAAAATCCGCTGGCGATGGTGGCGCAAGTGGATCAGGCAGACCCCGGTGACAACCACATGCAAGCGTCCCTGCAAGCGCTGCAACATCTCGCGGGCTTCAGCGAGAGAGGACGGCTTGCCAAAAACGACATCATCCAGCGCCACCAGCGTGTCCATCCCGATGACCAGGTCGTCGGGATGCTGTTTGGAGATGACGCGCGCTTTGCGATACGCGTTGATTTGCGAAAGCTCGCCGGGGCTGAGGTCCTCGGAACGAATCTCCGTGGCGTTGCTCGGTACAACCCGAAACTCGGCATTTAGCTGCCGGAGCAGTTCTGAGCGTCGTGGAGAGGCAGAAGCCAAAATCAATGGCGGTAACTTCACATTGGTTATCTTACCGCCGGGAAGCCCCATGCGCAACATCTCAAAATCAGCAGTTCTCACTATGGCAGGCAACAAGAATATCCAATCAATGGAAGATTCCCGCCTTCCTGGCCTGCGCATGACTGGGATTGAATATCCAATATCGAACAAGGAATGTCCAATAATGAAGTTGGAAAGGGCGGCCAACTGTAAGTTCAGTTTCGGTCTCGCATAATTTCAGCCCCGGTTTTAGCCATGAAAAGGCGAAATAACGAGCCCGATTCTTTCACCGTCCGAAGTCTTTTGGCCAGCAATTCGCATTTTGGCAAGGAGCTGTTGGGCTGAATCTCAAATTTGAAATTTGAAATCCACAACTGAATGTTTGACGTTACATGAAAATAAGGATGAGCGCGAGAAACAGAAGTTGTTGTCAGGATTTCTCACTTCATTATTGGAAATTCCTTGTTCGATATTGGATATTCAGGAGAACTCACGCGGAGGCGCGGAGAGCGCGGAGGCTGAAATCTTCCACTCAATGTTGGGTATTCTTGCCTGTCTGTTACAATGAGAATTGCTGTCTCAAAATTGAGTTCTACCTGCGCTTTGAAGGCCCAAACGTGTACCCCCCTCGGATGCGGCCGCCACGAACCTTGCCAGGAAAACCCGCTTTTTGGCCGGGTTTGCTCTCTTCGAAAAGCGCGGTGTATTTGTAGTCAAAATTATCGAGCTTCACTCGCGCGATGCTCTGGCTGATGAAACGTTCGATGGCGAAGACATGGCTGGCATCGCCGGCGGTCATGAGAGTCAGGGCATCACCGGTATGCTCGGCGCGGCCGGTGCGCCCGATGCGGTGAATGTAATCCTCGGGATGCTGCGGGACATCGAAGTTGACAACGTGGCTGACGTCGGCGATGTCAAGCCCACGCGAGGCGATGTCGGTGGCGACCAGCACTTCGTATTTGCCCTCACGGAAGCCCTTAAGCGCGTCCTCGCGCTCGCGCTGAGTGCGATTGGAATGGAGAACCGCCACGGCGTGCTGGGCGCGTTTAAGCAGGCCAGCTATGCGGTCGGCCCCATGCTTGGTGCGGCAGAAGACGATCACCGAGTCAAAGTCCAACCTCTTGAGCAATTGGATGAGCAGATCGGTTTTCTGGTCATCAGAAACCGGGTAGATGACGTGCTGTACCGTTTCGGCGGGCGTCCGGCGCGCGCCGATCTCGACCGTCTCCGGGCTTTTCATCGCCCATTGGATCAGGGTCTCGATCTGTGCCGGAATGGTGGCTGAGAAAAGCGACGTGTGACGCTGGCGACCGCACTTTTCGATGATCCGACGGACATCGGGAAGGAAGCCCATGTCGAGCATGCGGTCAGCTTCGTCGAGCACCAAGTATTGGACGTGGCTGAGATTTGCGGCGCCGCGTTCGATGTGATCGAGCAACCGGCCAGGCGTGGCGATGATGATATCGGCCCCGGCCTGCAATTGACTGATCTGGCGGGCGTAACCGACGCCTCCGTAGAGCACTGCGGTGCGGATTTTGGTGAAACGGGCAAGATCGTGAATGGAGGTTTCGACTTGCGCGGCAAGCTCGCGTGTCGGCTCAAGCACCAAGACTCGGCTAAGCGCAGCATGGTCGCCAAGTTGCGAAAGGATCGGCAGGGTGAACGCAGCGGTTTTACCGGTTCCGGTCTGAGCGCTGCCAATAACATCCTTGCCAGCCAGGATCAAAGGTATGGCGCGAAGTTGGATGGGCGTAGGCTCACGGTAGCCCATCGCCTTGACCCCTTCCAGGACCGTGGGCGTAAGGCCAAATTTGCTAAAAGGCATAAAACAATTCTTTCAATTCCCGATCACTGCCGGACAGCATTGCGGCGAAAGGCATTCTCGCCGCATGCAATCAGTGATAACCCTCGGACAACTCTAAACAGCCGGATCGGGCGGCGGTGAGACTTGGCCTTGAGACTCTGCCGGAGCGGGCGCAAGCGGAGCGTCCGTTTGAGCAACCGATTCCTTGGCAGGCTCAGCAGCGATAGTTTCGGGCTGCGGCAGCGCGGAATGCGCGGCAGCTTCGGCCAAAGCGGCAGAAACGGGAACCTCCGACGCGGCAGATTCCAGAGCAGGCGCGACTTTTGGCGCGGCAGCGGGCTTGGGTTCGGGCTTGGTTGGCTTGGGCAGCGGTCTCTTGGCGGTTTCCAATAAACCATTCGCAAACTCAATCACATGCCCTTGGTGAATCAGCCAATGCAGATCGGCGTTCAGGGCGTTGAGCTCAGGCGATGTCTCTTGAACGGGGGCTTCGGCTGGCGCTGACGCTGTGGGGCCGTCGGCGGACGGACTGGCAGCCTGCGTGACCGGAGCCGCAGGCTTCGGGGCGGGGGCGGCCGCTGACTTGGAAACCAAGGCTTCGATCAGCTTGCGCCGGGTGCATTTGGAGGTGGCGTTGACAAAATCAACAATACGTTTGACGCCTTCGGAAACAGGGGTCGCCTCAAGGTCCAAAAAGTGCGGACGCGCCACCGAGACATGGGTCACAGTGCGATTGACTTTGAAGAATTGCAGACCGTGATTGGCAAACTGCTGGCTGAGCGTGGTGGCCAGCCTCAACGGAAACCGACGCTGGTCTTCCAAGGCGCTGCGCATCAGGCGTTGAAGAGCCGGGCAGCGCAACAGACGGGCGGCAGCGCCGGACACCGTGCAGGTTTCGACCTGCTTGACGATGTTGGGCAGATGCACCTCGCGGAAATGCTTTTCGACCTCTTCTCGGCTGGCGAGTTTGGTGGCATCAGGGATGTTGAGGCAGACGTACTCAGTTTTGAAACTCTGATCCTCAATCCACTTTTTTACAATGGCCTCGTCCTTGACGATCTTGATGCGCGCCTTGAACGCCTCGAAAGGCATGCGCGCGAATCGCTCGGCGTGCAGTTTACGGAGTTGATTCTGGTAATCGTGGTGATTGGGCGGGCCTAGAATGACACCGCTGATTCCGCACTGAGCTACAAAGGTGTAGGTGCCTTTGGGCGGATCAGTCTGGGTGCGCTCGGACTGATAAAATGTGTCAAAATGCTTCGATAAGATGTGCTCAACGGCATCGTTAATCGAAAGCCAAAGCGACTCGTCCAAGGCGCAAAGATAAAGGGGCTGTTCGACTTCGCCGCTCTTTTTCTTGACGACATCAAAGCGCACCTGCTGGCGTTCGGGTTTTTGCAGGATCAGGTGGGCGATGTCGAACAACGGATAGGCGCGTCCAGTGATCTTAATCTGGCGGGCGAGGAATTCGGTGCCTTTTTCATCCGGCAGAATTGTCAAATCAATCTGCGGAGGGGGTGGGGGTGGTTCGCGGCGTTCAGCAGGCTGGTCGGCGTAACTGGGACCGTCCTGCCGACGGCGCGAATCTCCGAAGCGATCTCCACGTCCTTGTGTGCCAGCTCCGCCAGGGCGCGGACCTCGGCTGGGACCTTGGCCACCACCGTCGCGCCGTGGGGGACGGCGTCCACCTGGGCGATCACTTCCCCGCGATTCCCGTTCCTCACCTTTGAAGGAAGCGTATTTATTAACATTCGGCGCTTCCTGAGCCCAAGAGGGCAGGAACAGCTTTTCCAAATCAAATTCAGTTTCTGGCGTTGTGCTCATCTATATAAGACTCGCTCAAGGCGAGTTCCACAGTTGCAATTGCGCCTTCAGCATGGAGTGGCTTTGAACAGATTGCAAGCGATCTCTGTCGGAATGACGGGCTTCGACCGTTTCGTAAATACTCTTGCCAACGAAACAGGTTCTGCCATAGTTGAACCGTTGTTGGCATTTAGGTGCGCCCGCGTGGCGGAATTGGCAGACGCGCTAGATTCAGGTTCTAGTGAGTAACATCGTACAGGTTCAAGTCCTGTCGCGGGCACCAATAAAATAAGGCATTTGGACGATTCAACTCCAAACACCCTGTCGCTGACCCTGTCGCGGTCTAAACAGGCTTGGAAGGCGCTTTTCGATGCGGCAGACGCTTTGCGATCCGTGGCCAGCGCCGCTTTAGGGGGAAATGTTTCGTTTGTGATCATTCTCTTAACAGTTCAGCTTGTTTTCATTTTTTCTTACTCGTTTTTTACACTGCAATTCTCATTTTGAGCAAACAATGGGAGAAACGCTGATCTGCCTGCGCACGGAGTTTTCGCCCCCCTGCGGAGCCAGAGGCACCGCACAGTCAGCACAACTAATCACTGCACCTCGATAACGAGGTGCTGGCAGACCAGAGGTCTGCCCCACATAATGAGAATTGCTGCACTTGAACAGTTACGAAAGCCGTGAGGCGCGGGCACAGAATTCACTGATTAAAACAAATCAGCCTGCGCAAAAGGCAACAGACTGCGGTTCTTCTGGAAAACTTTGCTAAGTTGCAATAGACTAATAACAAGCCTGTTACGATTGTAAAAGAATGCAATCACCCCCTCTGGCACGCCTGCTGCTATAGCCTGAACAGTCAGTGTTAATAACCAAGCATGTAGCAATTTATCTAATATGAAAAAAATCGAAGCTATTATCAAACCATTCAAGTTGGAGGAAGTTAAAGACGCCCTGAGCGAGTTGGGGATCGAAGGCATGACTGTAAGCGAGGTCAAGGGGTTTGGCCGTCAGAAGGGGCATACGGAAATTTACCGTGGCAGTGAATATACGGTCGATTTCCTTCCCAAAATAAAACTCGAAGTTGTTCTTCCCGACTCCCGGCTTGAAACTGCGATCGAGGCCATTGTCAAGGCTGCCAAGACCGGAAAGATCGGCGACGGCAAGATATTTGTCAGCAACGTTGAGGACGCCGTGCGCATCCGCACCGAAGAAAAAGGTGATACGGCAGTTTAACCAACCTCTTTAAGATCACCATCAACCAGAAAAATACAGAAATGAAAAAGTTAGTTTTATTGTTTGGATTGGCCGCGGCCTTCGCGGCGTGCAGCTTTGCGGCAAACGCGGAGGTTTCAACGAATGCTCCCGCAGCCGTCTTGGCGGCAGCAGCCCCGGCGGCCCCGGCCCTGAAAGACCCATCCGTGGAGCAACGGTTGGCCGATTTGGAAGCCTACGTCAATAACGGCGCCCGCAGCAGCGTGGCCGATACGAACGTCAGTTCCAAGGTCAGCGGTTCCGGCCCCGGTCACAATTCTTTCCAAATGGTTTGTGCCGCGCTGGTGCTATTCATGACACTGCCGGGCCTGGCTTTGTTCTACGGCGGCTTGGTTCGCAAGAAGAACGTGCTCTCGGTGCTTGCGCAATGCTTTGGCATCGCCGGATTGGTCACCATCCTTTGGTGGCTGTGCGGCTACAGCCTGGCGTTTCACAGCGGCGGGGGGATCTTGGGCAGTCTTGATTGGTCCTTTTTGAAGGGTGTCACTTCAGATCCCAACACCGACTACTCGGCCTGGGTATCTCACAACGTGTTCTCAATGTATCAATTGATGTTCGCGATCATCACCCCCGCGCTGATCATCGGCGCCATTGCTGAACGCATGAAATTCTCGGCCATCCTGCTATTCATTACGCTATGGATGTTCGTCGTTTACTTCCCGCTTGCGCACATGGTCTGGGGTGTGGACGGCATGATGAACGGCGTCTGGAACGCGGATGCCAAGATCAAGGCGATCGACTTCGCTGGCGGCACAGTAGTTCACATGTCCTCCGGTTGGTCCGCGCTGATCCTCTGTCTGATCCTTGGCAAGCGCATGGGTTTTGGCAAGGAACCGATGCCCCCGCACAGCATGGTTTTGTGTATGGTCGGCACCGGCATGCTTTGGGTCGGTTGGTATGGGTTTAACGCCGGCAGCGCCGTAGCCGCCGATGGAATCGCCGCCAACGCCTTCACCACAACGACAATCGCGACCGCTGTGGCCTCGTTCGTGTGGCCGATGGCTGAGTACATTGTTCGCGGCAAACCCAGCGTGCTCGGTTTCTGCTCCGGCGCGGTGGCCGGACTGGTAGTCATCACTCCAGCTTGCGGGTTTGTGGATGTCAGCGGTTCTGTGATCATCGGCATTTGCGCCGGCTTGGTTCCGTTCTTCTTCGTGACCAAGGTCAAAGGCTGGATTGGATATGACGACGCTCTGGATACCTTCGGCGTGCATGCGGTCGGTGGAACGATGGGTGCTCTGCTCACCGGTTTTCTGGCGACATCGAGCGTCAATGGCAACCTCGCCCTGATCAAGGACGCCACTTCAGCCAATCCAGCCACCAAGAACGGCTTGGCCGCCTTGGTTGCCAACGGTGGTCTCTGGATGGAGCAAGCCAAAGCCATCGGCGTGACGCTGCTCTTGGCGGTCATCGGCACGGTCGTGATTGCTTACATTGTCAAATTCACCATCGGACTGCGGCCGACTGAGGACAACGAAAGCCTCGGCCTCGACCTCGCCGAACACGGTGAAGAAGGCTACAACGACTAAATCGAAACACTTTGCCGCTTGCGCCATAGCATGAACGCAATTTCATGTTTGGCGCAACGCGGCATTCTTAACCTAACAGGCATTTGTTCAATAAACTCATGAGCACACCCAAACAAGTCATAGAACTGGCCCAAAAGAAAGAGGCCAAAATGGTTGACGTGAAATTCGTCGATACTTTCGGAACCTGGCAGCACTTCAGCGTGCCCATTCGCGAATTGACCGAAGAGGTTTTCGCGGACGGATTCGGCTTTGACGGTTCCTCCATTCGTGGATGGAAATCCATTGAAGCCTCGGACATGCTGGCCATGCCCGACCCCAACACTGCTTTCATCGACCCGTTCTGCGAAGTGCCGACACTCTCGTTGACCTGCACCATCGCTGAGACCGGCACCAAGGAACTCTACAACCGCGATCCTCGCGGCATCGCCCGCAGAGGCGAGCAGTATCTCGAATCCACCGGCATCGCCGACCAGGCGGTCTTCGGTCCCGAAGCTGAGTTCTTCATCTTCGACAACATTCAGTACGACCACAAGACCAATGGCACCTTCTACAGCGTTGATTCTGAAGAAGGCGCTTGGAACACGGGCCGTGATGAAAGTCCCAACTTGGGAAACAAGATCCGCTATAAGGAAGGTTATTTCCCGGTCGCCCCAACCGATCAACAGCAGGACATCCGCACCGAAATGGTTTTGGTGATGGAGGAATTGGGCATGCACATCGAACGTCAGCACCATGAAGTGGCGACCGCTGGCCAGGCTGAAATCGATTTTCGATTCGACACCCTGGTCAAGACCGGCGACAACATGATGCTCTTCAAGTATTGCGTCAAAAATGTTGCCCGCAGACACGGCAAGACTGCCACCTTCATGCCCAAACCCTTGTTTGGCGACAATGGATCGGGGATGCACACCCACATGAGCCTTTGGAAGAAGGGCAAACCGTTGTTTGCGGGCAAGGAATATGCGGGATTAAGCCAGATGGCCCTCTGGTACATCGGCGGCGTCCTCAAACATGCCAAAGCTCTCTGCGGCATCTGTAACCCGACCACCAACTCCTATAAGCGCTTGGTGCCCGGCTACGAAGCACCGGTCAATCTGGCTTACAGCGCCCGCAACCGCTCGGCAGCGATCCGCATTCCGACCTTCAGCGAAAACCCGAAGGCCAAGCGCATTGAGTATCGCCCGCCCGATCCCGCCTCGAACATCTACCTGACCTGCACTGCCCTGATGATGGCCGGTCTGGATGGCGTTCTCAACAAGATCGAGCCTGGCGAACCGATGGACAAGAACATCTACGAGTTGCCGCCCGAAGAGTTGAAGAAGATCCCCAACGTCCCCGGCAGTCTGGGCGAAGCCTTGGACGAACTGGAAAAAGACCACGAATTCCTGCTGAAAGGCGACGTCTTTACAAAAGACTTCCTGGAAATGTGGGTCAGCCATAAGCGCAAAGAGCATGATGCCTTGCGCCTGCGCCCGCATCCCTATGAATTCTTCCTGTATTACGACGTCTAATCGCTAAGGAGGAGGAACCGACAAGTGAAACGGCGTGGGGCAAGCCACGCCGTTTCCGTTGGAGAAAACTGGCAAACTTCCCCCTTCTCCCCTACGCTGTCCGGCATGACGACAGAAGAAGCGTTGCAGATTTTTCGCGATACCGGGGCGTTGTTGGATGGGCATTTTGTTCTCCGCAGCGGATTGCACAGCCGCCAGTTCTTCCAGTGTGCAATGGCATTGCAGCAAATGCCGATTGTTGAAAAGCTTGGCCATGCCTTGGCGGACAAGGTGCGCGGGCTTGGCGCGATCACTGTTATTTCCCCGGCTATGGGCGGACTGGTCATCGGCCAGGAGGTCGCCCGCCAACTCGGAGTTCGATTCATTTTCGTCGAGAAGGAAGACGGCAAGCTGGTCATGCGCCGTGGATTTCGAATTGCGCCCGGCGAAAGAATCCTGGTGGTTGAGGATGTGGTCACCAAGGGTGGGCGCGTCAAGGAGACCATCGACATCGTGCGCGCGAACCAGGGGAACGTCCTCGGAGTGGCGATGATCGTGGATCGTTCCAGCGGCACTGTGAACCTGGGTATTCCGCTTTGCAGCCTGATCGCTCTCAACGTGGAAACGTTCGATGCAGACAAGCTACCTCCGGACCTGGCGAAGCTGCCCGCTACGAAACCGGGCAGCAAGTAGCGTTTCAGACGACATCTTCGCCCAGTTCGACGTTCCAGTAGGCGAGGTCCAGGAAATGTTTCCAGCTATCGTGATGCGGCAGACCGAGGGTGACCTGCACAAATGGCCGCCATTTTGGGCGTTTGGGTTTGTGAATCAAATGCATGCCGGCTTCTTGAGGAGTGCGATTGGCCTTGTGCGTGTTGCACGGGATGCACGAGCAGACAATGTTTTCCCAAGTGGTTGCGCCACCGCGGTCGCGCGGGGTCACATGGTCCAGGTTGAGGTCTTCGCGGTCGAACACACAGCCGCAATACTGGCATGTGTTGCGGTCGCGCTCAAAAATATTGTGACGGGTGAACTTGACCTCCTTCTTGGGGATATGATCAAACATGCTCAGTAGAATGACGCGCGGGACGCGGATTTTGAATGAGACAGTCGAAATGCAGTCCGCGTGGGGTTCCTGCTCCGAGACATCCCGCCATTGGGAAAAATTGTACGTTTGGAAGGCGCCGTCGCTGTCATTAACGACGACTTGCGCGTGACCTTCGAAGACCAAGGCCAGAGCGCGCCGCGCTGTGCAGATATTGACTGCCTGCCACAGGCGGTTCAAGACGAGAACGTGCTGGTTAAGAAACGAGGTCATAACCAATAACAACCTGGGCGGCAACGTATCACGCGCCGCGCCGTGATGTCAATTTTCGTGATTCGTTGAATTGTTACATCGCGGTTACAGTTCAGCAAAGGAGGAATTCACCGATTCACGATTCACGATTCACGATTCACGATTCAACGATTCACGATTCAACGATTCAACGCCCCCTCCATCAACGCCCTAAAAATTCTCAGTGGCCCGTATTCATAGCGGTTTCCAAGCGCCTCACGCACGGTCTTGAGACCCGTTCCGCTGTTGGCGGCGAATGCTGCTGCCACTTCCTTGACCTGCTCCGCAGTAAAGAACCGCTCCAGTTCCACCGGTTCGCCCGCTTCGGCGGCTTCGCCCAAGTGCGTGTAAATGGTGCTGACAGCCAGTCCGCGATCTGTCGCGATCCGCTCGACCGATTGCCCGCTGTTAAAGGCATCCAGAGTTATCCGAATGCTGGCGCTGATGCCTGCCGATGCTTCCATCCGCGTCACTGGCATCTCCGCTGGAAGCGCAAAGTCATCGCCGAAAACCTGCCGGGGATGATGCTGCAAATGAATGCTGATTTCTTCGAGAAATTGAGAGCCGAACTCGATCAATTTCTTTTCGCCCACGCCGCTGATGCGGGCGAAGTCAGCGGGTTTTGAAGGGTAAAACCTCGCCATTTGCTTCAAAGCAACATCGGAGAGAATGATGTAGGCAGGGACGTTTCGCTCATCACCCAGGCGTTTGCGCAACTGCCGCAAACGGTCGAACAGCACTTCGTCGCACGCGATTTCGCCCGCGCGCGGCGCGGCCTGCTTCATTTCGATGGCTTTCATCGGGCGTGTCAAAGTAACCTTTCGACGCTCACGGAGCGCGGCCCGGCCTTCATCGGTCAGCTCCAGCGTGCTGAACTTTTCGGACGTCTGCCGCAGAAAGCCGAACCGAACCAGTTCCCGCCCAATCGCAGCCCATTCCGGACGGTCGTGCTCGCGGCCGATTCCGTAGGTGGAAAGCTTCTCATGTCCCCAGCGTCGGAGTTTATCGGTATCCGCTCCTGTGAGCACTTCGATCACATGATTGAGGCCCACGCCAAAGCCCGATTTCTCGCGTATCCGATAGACGCACGAGAGAAATTTCTGCGCCGCCAGGGTGCCATCCATCGTATCGCGAGGCGTCAGGCAGTTGTCGCAACCGCCGCAATTTTCCTCTGCGTGCGTTTCGCCAAAGTATTCGAGCAATTCCACCCGCCGACAGTTGGACGCCTCGGCATAATGCACCATCTGTTGAAGTTGTTCGCGGGCGATTTTTTGCTCGCGCGGATCGGTTTTTTCATCGATGAACCCGGTCTGCTTGACAACGTCGCTGGCGCTGAAGAGCAGCACGCAATCGCTGGGCAATCCGTCGCGACCAGCGCGTCCGGTTTCCTGGTAATAGCCTTCGATGTTCTTTGGCAAATCGTAATGAATCACGAATCGCACGTTTGGCTTGTTGATACCCATCCCGAACGCAATGGTCGCGCAGATGACACGCACTTCGTCGCGCAAGAACGCCTCCTGGTTTTCAGTGCGCTGCCCGGGTGTGAGTCCCGCATGATACGGGCGGGCCTGAACGCGATTGGCGCCAAGGAATTCAGCCAGTTTTTCGGCGCTGTTACGACTTTGACAATACACAATGCCGCTGTCATGAGGTCGCGCCCGCAAAAGCTGCAAGACTTGGGCCGACGGCTTGGATTTTGCCACCACCCGGTAGGTGAGATTGGGCCGGTTGAAACTGGCGACGTAACATTTGGGATTGCGCAGGCGCAACTGCGTCAAGATATCGGCGCGCACCCGATGGGTGGCTGTCGCCGTCAGCGCCATCATCGGCGTTTGCGGCAGGAACTCGCGCAATCGGGCAAGTTGGCGATACTCAGGGCGAAAGTCGTGGCCCCACTCGCTGATGCAATGCGCTTCATCGACGGCAATGAGGTTTGGATTCCATTTCTTGATATCTTCCATGAACCCGGAGAGCATCAATCGCTCTGGAGCGACATAGAGCAAGCGGTATTGGCCGGTGTGCAAGCCATAAAGACGACGGCGCGATTCCGTCGGGTTGAGCGATGAATTGAGAAATGTCGCAGGGATGCCGCTGGCCTGAAGCGCGTCCACCTGGTCTTTCATCAACGCGATCAGCGGCGATGCCACCACCGTAAGATTGGGGCAGATCAGCGCCGGCATTTGAAAACAGAGCGATTTGCCGCCGCCGGTCGGAAGCAGCGCGAACACATCGCGTCCGTTCACGGCATCGTGAATAATCTCTTTCTGCAGCGGCCTGAAGGAGGCAAAGCCAAACCGCTTTTTCAACAGTGCCAGCCACTGGGTCTCATCGACAATCATCAGTCGGGTACTTAAGCATGGGAAAAGAAAGTTTGCCAGTTTTCAGTTTTCACAATTCAACTGGCTCCGAATAGGTGCCGTGCCTTCCGCCTGATAGACCTGTTCGCCGCCATGCGGAGTCGATCCACTGCCAATTTTTGTGCAGTAGTTATTGAGGCGAACATTTTGCCATTTATGCTGCGTCATACACTCACCCTAGCCCTGCGCTTGCCCCATATGAAAAAGCGGGACAAAAGCCTCGCGATTCTGTATTCCTTGGGCGATGCAATCAACATCGTCCATCAAACGAATACTGGCAGAGCCCGAAAACAGGAGCTTGGTGATCGGTCTTTTAA
>CAIUEN010000466.1 GCA_903898185.1 uncultured Verrucomicrobiales bacterium | reverse complement strand
TTAACCAGACCTCGGGTATGTTCTTGGAGGTAACCGGACCCAAAATTGAGCCGACAAAAATCCCGATCAACTCTGTGCCTATCAGCAACCAATCCACTGGGACGCTCTTGATGAACATGAAGGTGAAAATTGAAGTAATCATGCTGATCAGAACCGCAAGAGCGGAAGTTCCCGCCACAATAAACATCGGGAGTCTGGCAACCGAAGTCAGGAAAGGCACGTAAAGAAAACCGCCACCTACTCCAATGAATGCAGAAATTGCCGAGATGACAAAGCCTCCGATGATGGGCCACAGAGGATTGAAGGAAAATTCCACACCATAAAAAGTGAAAACAATCTTCCGTACTCCCATCTTAGTGACACGCACACCGTGAGTCCGGTCATCTCCTTTTGTAGTAGCATCTGAACTCTTCTTGATGTGAGCGTCTTCGAAAGCCTTGGTCGCAGCCTTGGCAGCCTTCCTGCTGGCCTGTCCTCTAGCCGTGGTTTCATAATAAAGCACACCGGCCACCGCGAAAACGATGATACCAAACCATCCCACGTACATACTCAGGTTAATCTTGCCTGCCGTAAGCACAGGTATGATGTAGGCTCCTAGTATACCGCCGCCGGCCAAACAGAGGCCCAGAGGCAATACGAGTCTTCCCATCCGGTAGTAGGTCGTGGAAGAAATCAAGGCTGATAGCCCTACAAGATATTGGTTGCAAACCCGAATGGAATCGGTGAGAAGCTTGTTCAGGGTGGGATTTGTGTCCTTGAAGGTTTTTCCGTAATCAGCCAGACCGAACACGGTGATGTGGCCAACTCCAGCCATTACTCCACCGAAGGCGCCAACCGAGGAAAAGATCCAGCCTACCCACATTCCCCACAAGATGGTGTAAACCCAGAAAGGTTTGGGCGCGCCGGGAATGCCCAGGAAGCCAGGCTCAGCTTTGGGATCTATCATACCCTTACCAACTCCCTGTGGGGTCTTAGCAATTGCCTCTTCCAGCATGCCCGCTTCAGCCGGGGAAGCAAGCATGATGGCAGTAATAATCCCCAGGGCAGCCACAATACCTATAATCAGAAACGTTTCCCGGTTCATAAAGACCTCCTCATATGATCGATCAATCATTAATGCAGGCTCAAATTATAAAAAATACCGCGAGCGTTCTCGGGCTTCGCTGAACACTGAAAAGGGCCACTGCTTTGGAAAGGGGGTGTGTAAAACTCAAAAGGCCTCAATAGAAATTTTCCCGGCGGACGTCGGGCAGTCGTCAGTCTCAAACACAAAGTGTGTACCTTCAGTCTATGTACTATTGTGTTTGAGCGGCGGCAAAGCCTCACAAAGCCCACATATTGTTCATAAAACTAATAAATATGTATTTGCCGTCCCCGCCAGAATTTTCCATATCCAAAGTAGCGCTATCACTTCTTGGTTGAACACTTGACCCGGACAACGAATTCCGCACCCTGAGGACTCTTGACCAGTGACAGTCCGCCTCCGAGAGCCTCTGCGAGAGCTTGGGCGCCGGCCAGACCAAGGCCGTGCCCACGAACCGGAAATCCATCAACCGTTATATACTGGAAGTACTGATCAAAAATCTGCTTATGATAGCAATCGGGAATCCCCGGGCCATCGTCCTCGAGGTCGAAGACGACGGCGT
>CAIUEN010000465.1 GCA_903898185.1 uncultured Verrucomicrobiales bacterium | reverse complement strand
GACATGAATAGTTACCATGATTTCTCTCATTCCTCTGAAAATTGTGCTATAATTTATCCTGACAATGATCAACGGCACACACAAAAACACCGGCGACCAAGCCTTTTCAAAAAAAGAGGCGGCGGTGCATCTTGGAATTTCAGTGCGCTCTCTTGAATATGAGATGAAGGCCCTTCACGTTGAATACGAAAAGCACGGAACAAAAGTAGTTTTTCGCCGCTATCAACTCGAAGCCTATTGCACAAAACGCCTTGTCGGCCCCAAGAAGGGCTATTCCATTACAGCCCCAAAGCCAACCGTTCAGGTGTCACCGTCTTCAATTCTCTCAACCTCTGGCCCCAAAACCATCCTGGCGACAGATGCAGACGAATTGATTCTGGAATTAAAAGCAAAGGCTTTGGCCGACCGTAGGTTAGCGCCAGAAGGAGCGAAAACCTTCCTGGTTAAGCTCGGCGGCTACGATAATTCCAAGGCCGACGCGATGCTGGCTGATTATGAAAACGCCTCCTTTGATGCGTTCCAAAGTATCCGTGACTCCTCGCCAAAGAAGTCGGTTCAGCAAATGGATTGGTCTTTTTCGATTTCGTCACAATTCATCGATTTTATCAGCCATCTGGAAAATTGGAAATTTTCCGGCAAGCAAGCCGATGAGAAAATTCAAATCCCAAGTCCAATAGACCCGTTGATTGGTTGTCCAGAGCGCATGCTTCCATGCCTGAAAACAATCTCGCATGACGAGTTCTTTGAAACAATGAGAGAAACTCGCGAATTCTTTAGTCAACGACTAATAACAGAGCGAAAAGCTTTCGATTCCATGTTGCCTAAACCAGGTAACCCCGCAGACAGAGATAACGCTTGGCAAAACTACTGTGTTGAGAAAGATCTGCATCATGGCAATATCACCCATTACGCAGGAGATTTGGTGCCATTCAAAGATGCATTGACACGCCTTCCGGAATCCGCGAACAAAAAGCCATTTAGTTTTGTAGGGCCAATCACGAATGACAAGCTTCATGCACTGATCCTTGACAATTTTGACATATGCACCGCCGCTAATATGATTTTGGGACAGGCGTTGCCCCTCCGATGCATTGTCAAACTGAGATGGTTGAGTGGCACATCACGCAAGGCTTCAATGCTCGAAGGCGCATGTGTTACCGTTTCTACAGACCAATCCTGAAAACCATTTCGATTACACATGATCAAAGACTTATAGTAGTGACGCAGGAACAACAGGCTTCTTGCCGAAAGGCATTGAAAACGAATGAATGCGCCGTTGTCCGATTTTCTGATGCAATGTCACGATCATGGCTTGTTGTCGAAAGGTATTGGAGCTCCACGTTACAGCGGTAACCTCAAACTTCCTGACCTCGCCCACGCATTTTAAAATATCGGGGATTATGAGTGAGTTCATTAAGGCGTTTTAGCGATAACTTCCTTGGGAGACGAACGGTTTTTGGTATCAGGAAAGTCTCATTATTTTCCCTGACAGCAGGAAGTCTGAACTTACCGAAAAAAGGGTTACAAACCGCACGGGTTCTCGTGTGGTACAACAGACCAAACTCAAAGGAATGGTTAACGATGAACCCACGCCCTTGCAGGTGCTAGAAAGAGAGAATCCATAAACGCTACGCTTGATCAGACTTGGAAACCCACAACTCCCATTCCGACATCGGAATGACAGGTTCGAAATTCTTGGAGTAGCCAGTGAAGAGCATATCTAGCACATCATCCAAGAGAATATGCTCTTCACGAAATAAGCGATATTCTCGTTCTCCCACACGAAGAAAATCCTCAACGTAATTGAATTCCTCTTTTGCCCCAGGAATTTTGATCGTGAACCCAGTTACGCCCGAATCCATGGTGACTTGCCCCCTGTCCATCGGGCCACCCACCACCAGCGTCTCAAATTTATGCGAACTATGCTCACGTCTCATAAAAAAGTAGTTTTGCACAAAACAGCAAAAAGTCAAGTATCTCACCTGTTTGGATCTCACCTGTTTGGATCCCGCGTTGGTGCGTATTCTTGCTTCGGTATTCTTTCCCATAACATCAATGCGGTATAGGAATTCACACATGGATTTATCCAATTGACTAACTGACACCATCTTTTCGGTAAGTGTTTTTTCGCAGTCTTGGCCAACTGCTCACCGGTTGTCGCAATTTTCTCGGGCAGTACCGCGCTCGACGCTTGGGTGTGGCCATGTCAGCAATTCCTATCAGGCAACGGCGCACTACCAAACACACACATGAGCATTGT
>CAIUEN010000464.1 GCA_903898185.1 uncultured Verrucomicrobiales bacterium | reverse complement strand
CTTTATGACGAAGGGCCCCAAGGTCAGAGCGAAGCGCTGACGACGGTAATCGGGTATTCTCGCCGCATCGCCGAAATCCAAGCACTGAGTAAGACACTTGGTGACGCACGCTGGCTTGAGACCTGCATCCAGCCGGTCCTTGCAGTAATCACATTTTATGGCTTTATTGGTTTGGGGGTTCCATTGACAAGAGCCCCATGGGCAAGCGGTAATACAACTCTTGCATCCTATACAGGATGCTGGTTCAATGTATACGATTCCATCTGAACTGCGTTTCTTGACGGCCCCAGACGGACACACCCTCAAGCACCAAGGTTCTTCACAATGGAAACACGGCATAAAGACAAATCGCACTCGTGGCACACCATTGACCTTCACCGGTCCTACAAGGTTGTTTTTACATAGGGCGGGGCCGACACCCAGAGACTTGTTGGTTTTGCAGCTAACCTCACAGGCCAGGCAGCCGATGCACCTATCAGAGTCCTGTAACAGGTAGTATTTGCTCATAATTCTATCTCTCCTATTTAACCGCTAAACGAACCTGGACCGTACATTCACACAGAGCGTTGCCTCCTCCTGCTTGGTCGAATGTCGTAAGCAACCCCTTCTGAAGGCGTTGATCAGCTATCCCTTTTCCGAACGCCCGGGTTTGTAATGGCACCGTCCGGCCAAAGCCATGTACCATGAAAATAGCATCCTGATGAATCCACTGAGTTATCTTGGCTTTTCCACAAAAAGCATGCCCCTGATTGCTCACCTCCACAGTGTCTCCGTCCTCAATGCCCAATTCATACGCCCTCTCTGGATGTATCCAGATCGGGTTTTCTGGCAGCAACTCGTTCAGAAGCGGATTGTTCATTGTCTGACCGTGGGTGTGTATGGCTGACCGACCGAACAGCAGTCTAAACTCATTTCCTCCCAGGCTAATGGGCGGAGCAAACTCGGCCAGGCTCCCAAGACCTACTTCTTCTAGGACATTATTCTGAAATTCGATTTTCCCTGATGGGGTCTTAAACTTCAAACCATCTTGCCGATTCCAAAGGATGGGCTTGTCCGCGAGAGCAAAAAGACCGTTGTCACGAACTTGGGCAACGGTTACTCCTGTCCCTTCTAGTTGGTAGCTCCAAATCTCCTCTATGGATTCGAAATCAAAATATTGAGTCAAGTCCAACCGCTTACCCAATTCACAAAAAATCCACCAACCAGGCCTGCTGTCAAAACGGGGGGCAACTGCCTGATCCCGCATGTGAAACATGGGTCTGAGGCCACCTTTTTCTGCCAGAATGTTTCCCCGTTCGAGATACGTAGACTCGGGTAACATGACGTCGCTGTACCAAGCCATCTCTGAATAATTTACATCAATCGAGACAATAAGCTTCAGCTTATCCAAGGCTTGTTTCACGGCATCCGGATCCGGCATGCTCGTCAAGGGATCGTGGCGATAGGCGATGTAAGCACCGATGGGATAAGGGTCACCGGTACCCATGGCAGCGAAGAGGAGGTGCAGTAGGCCTGACCCTGCATCGAAGTGCTTGTATTTCCAACCGCAGCCATCTACCCGAGGATCCTTGACTTGAGGAATCCGATCTGCGAGCTTGTTCAGACCATTCTTGGCGACATCCGCCGGAACTTTGCTAATAATGATTCCACCCGGTATTTCGATAGCACCGAACAGGACGTTCAAAATGTGGGCTGTGCGGCTTGAGTAAAAAGACT
>CAIUEN010000463.1 GCA_903898185.1 uncultured Verrucomicrobiales bacterium | reverse complement strand
GGCGGGGTGTTCTTCTGAACTACCACGATGAGCCTATGAAAACATGTGAAAATGGTAGAGTCACCAATGCCTTTCGGCGGGGTGTTCTTCTGAACCCGGATAGAATCAACGGTACAAGTAAGAGCAAACTCGTCACCAATGCCTTTCGGCGGGGTGTTCTTCTGAACCGGATTTAACCGAAGCAGTGTTGGTCAAACTGCAAGTCACCAATGCCTTTCGGCGGGGTGTTCTTCTGAACTAGTAAGCTTAGACAGCTCCCGTATTCCGGTGCCTTGAGTCACCAATGCCTTTCGGCGGGGTGTTCTTCTGAACTTTAAATACAGCTACACCGGTGGTGGAAACCTATATGGTCACCAATGCCTTTCGGCGGGGTGTTCTTCTGAACTCCACGAGATACAATGCTCTCAATACCAAGCAATTGCAAACTGTCTTTGCGTAACAACCATGATAAATGCCGATTAAAGCGGGCGGACAGACAAGCTTGAAATAGGATTCGCTATAACAGTCTGTAGATTAGAGCTTTAAAACATTACGTAACCGTTACCACAGGAGTAGAGGCCCGTGCTCAATAACGGCTTCCCGCCCAAGGCGCTCAGTTCGTTCAATACAGGCGGAACAAATGGGGTAAATGCGAACGCTATCTTCGTGAGCATCAATCCGGTCGCGTATTTGAGAACAGACCTCTTCGATCCGCTCCGAAGGAATTTCCAATTCAAAAACTGAATATTGAACACGCAGTCCCAACCCAGTTAAGAGTTTTGCCAGTCGGGCTCGGCGTTTATCACCTGCAGGTGATGACGGAAAATCGTAACTAACGATGTGAAGCATTTTTCCAGGTCGGGGCACAATGGTTTATTTGGGGCATTGTTCGGCATCACGAGGTTGCAAGTAGTATGGGACAAACTGTTCCAGGGTGTGGTGCCGAGCCAGTTTTTCAAATCTCTCCGCTTCCTTGAGGAGCCAATAGCCGGGGGCATGAAAACCCTCACCGAGGGCTTCGTCACAGCTTTGGCTCCACTCGGCAAAGACTTGGAGCAGTGCCATCCGTCCTGGATAATTGATGAATATGCCGTGGCCAGACCCTCGAGATTCCTCGAAATGTTCCTGGCGCAAAGTGCCCAGGTTCAAGAGGCGCAGCATCAGGCGATCTCCAAGCACCGGACGAAACGGCTCCATCATGTCCAAAGCAAGTACCGGCCTGCGAAGCTCAATACTGTGAAGGAAGCCGATATAGGGATCCAAACCCACCGATTCAAGATAGGCCATGAGTTGGTGAGCCAGCACGGCGTACGCGTAGGAAAGGACGGCATTGACGGGGTCGAGCGGCGGTTGGCGGTTGCGCCCTCGAAACTCGGTCCACTCAACGCGTATCATACGCGACAGTCCTGAGAAATACTGTTTTCCGGCGATGCCCTCAATGCCCATGATTTCGGCAATGGTCATGGCATTGGGGAGCGATGCGGCGAACTGCCGAATTTGGGAAGCAATCGAGCCAAGGTTGGTTTCCGGATGGTTGCCTGCGTGCTGCTGGAGAATGGCAGCGGCATTGCAGAGCTTGGCGTGAACAAAACGGCGCGCCAAAAGCAGGCGCTGGGATGGATCAAAAAAGGCTTTTGCCTGTCCCAAGCGCGGCAGGGCGTTAAACTTCCAAGCAGGCACCAGTCGCGATTCCACTCGAGATTCCCGGTCCAGGAATGTCACAGGGATTCCCATGGAACCGAGACGGCTGAGAGCGGATCGGGCGACATCAACGCCATGGAAGACAACGACTTGATCAATGATTCCGGGAGGGATTCGGCCAATTTTTCGACCGTTTGAGCGCAGGGTAAAGTGGGTTTGATCCACTGATAAAGTGGTTGAGGAATCGGAGATGACAATGGTAGGCATGGGTTTCCTTTTTGGTTTTGTAAAAAGTAATAAGAGCCTGCCAGATCAAAGCTGCGGCCGATAAATAGCCATCCAAATAATGTTTAATTTCATGTCCTCAACATGGCTTATTGCGGGACGCTACGCATCTAATTGGACGTCTGCGAACATCAGGTGTAGCTGTCTGGTCGCCGGAATAGATTAGCGTCTCGCTGACGCTCGTCGGAGGGAGGGGCACAGGCAAGGATGCCTATGCTACCTGAGTAGTTCAGGCTAAAATTTCAGGTGGAAACCCAACGTCGCCGGAATAGTTAGCGTCTCGCTGACGCTCGCCGGAGGGAGGGGGGCACAGGCAAGGATGCCTATGCTACTTGAATAGTTCAGGCCAAAATCTCAGGTGGAAACCCAACGCATCCGCGACTGGGAAAGAGGCGAAGGGCGACATCGCCGAGCCGGGCGTTTGTCAAACGTTTCCGAAGCGAGTCCAATCGTTTGCGAAAATCGTCGGAGCCTGGAGGCCTTTTGCTCCAGAGATCACCTCCTGAATCGAGATTGATTTCAGAATGTTGGGGCATCCATTTTTTGAGGAAAATCCCAAATGGTTCCTCGGCTTCTTTGTGGGAGCCAAAAGGCCGCCGACCGTTTCTGGCATTTTCAAGCAGGAACAAGAAAAACGGAAGATCCCGCCCGGTGATTTTCACAGGGGTTCCGTTAATCAGGATTTTTGTAACCTCATCTGTCAATTGTATATCGACAGGCTGCGCGGTTTTGTCCACCAGTTGGGTGACAAGGCGGATCAGACTCATGAACCCGCCGGGCAGACGTCCCAACTGATCGTGGAAAAGGCTGCTGAGCGGCGCGAAGGGGACATCGGCAAGGTCAAGCCGCGCCTCGGCGCTGGACACAACGCGTTTCGAACCATCGGGAAGGGCAAGGCTGTGCTCGACCGGCGGCTCGGACGGAAAGAAGAAGTGCGGGCGAAGGTGTGGATTGTCAAATGGGTCATTGACCAGGACGTGGGTGAGGCGGTCTTGCGGTCGGCCCAGGAGCGAGATGGCTGAAGTCAGGAGAGCGCCCATAGTCTTGCGACCGCCGGCCAGGGAGGCAATCAGGCGGGTGTCATCGTTGGCGGTGACGCGGCGGATTTCATCGAGAATGAACTCGGCGGCGGCGTTGTTTTCTTCGGGAGTGCGAATGTCGTCCAGAAGAATCGCGCGGCCCGAGGCGGCGTCAGGACGGGTGATGACACGGATTGGCGCGAGGTTAATGCGGGTGTCATGTGTGACGGAGGCTCCAAGGATTCTTTGTCGCAACGATTCCCAGACGGTGTGTCCGCCCAAGGCAGCAATGGGTGTGAGCAGTTCGCGTTTAAGATCCGCCTCGCCGCGAGTGGTGGTGACCACGATGACTTCGTCCGGAAGGATCGGCGATTCGCCGGGATTACGAGGGTAGGCCAGCGCCCAGACCGTCTCGGTGAGGATGGCTGGGGACATGCCAGTGACGGCGAGGAGAATGGTGCGTAAATCGTGATTCGAAGTAGTCGGGAGTTTGGAATCCGATGGCTTCGAAACGGCTGGGCGCAAAGATTTTCTTTTGGTTACAGATTTCATGGGAGTGATGTGTATCGAGAAAGGGCTATAAGACGGTAAATCATCGATTCTTACGCGCGAAGACATCCAGATTCCGCAAGTCCTGTGGGGTAACAATCTGAATTCCGCCCAATTCCTTTGCGCGTTTTTGCAGGTTGGCTGCATTCTGTCCGAATGGCCTCAGATAAACAGCTAGAAAACGGCGGGTGAAATGCCCACCGATACTGCGAGCCCTGTTGTCTAATTCGTCGAGTTGATGCACCAGTTTTCCTTTCGCTCCACCCCGTTTGCAGGAGAAATAGGCGATCTGCACACCGTCCACACCAACAATGTCTTCCTCAGCATCGAAGCCATTCTTGCGCTCGCCAACATTGACAGACCAACGCAAATCGCGGAACTGACCGCTACGATGCGCTGCGTCAGTCACGGCCACTTCCCACCATCCTCCCGAGAGAATGGCAAGCGCGAATTGGAGAGGCCGAACAGCATCGAAGTAATCTTGAGCAGAAGGACGCTGAGTCGCCGCCACTTCCTCCAATTTCGCCCGATTTGTGTCTGGCAGAAGAAACCTTGCTCCATCCGATCTAAGAAGTCCGGCAGCCAGTCCCAACTCGCCGACGCGCTGAGGCAGTTGCAGCGGATAACCCATTAGCGGGAGCCAGTCGGCAGCGTAACGGGGTTCGCGGGCGTTTGGGCAGATCCCATCCGTACCATGGACGGCTTTCCATGTGGCATCTTCATCTGATTCTGACTGCAAAAAGTGACTCACCAGCGGGAGGAATGCCTGCCAATCACGTCCCCCTGTGACCCGTTGCCTCCCATTGGCGACAGCAATGGCATTCACGGTAAGCGATTTTTGGAAAGGCGTGAAACTGAAGTCATCTCCAAGCACGGTGTTCAACTTTGGTCCCGAATGCCCGTCAATGAATTGCTGGTGATCTGTATCCACGTAAAGCGATGTAACCTGCTCACGCATGACCGCCTCATAAGCGCCAATCGACATTAGTTTGGTGCCGCCTGTAAAATTGACAACTGGAGTTGCCTGCGTCTTCCGAACTGCCTCAATGGCGCGTTGCACCGCACGCGATGTTTCTGGAATGGTCGGCATCTCGGATAACCGAATGCTTTCCAGTTCCGTGCAGACTTGTGCCTGCCGCGCCGCTTCCACAATCTGAGCCGAGCGCGACGCAGTCTTTGGGGTGGCAATGTGAATGACGTGTGTCGGCTTCAGCGCAAGCAGAGGCACAAGGTTCTGCATTGTCTGTTCGCTGATCAGTTGTATGAGAGTAATGGGGTTAGTCATTTTGAGTTCTTTTTCATCATGTGAAATTGCTGCAACTATTCAGGTCAGGGGGAGAAATTAACGTCTCGCTGACGCTTGCCGGAAAGAGGGGCACAGGCACGGTCGGCGGACGCGGCAACGGCAAAATCGGCATCCAAGGTGACTACCGGCTCGACGTAATGGTTTACCGCCAGGCCCCCGATGAGGCAGAACCTCTGGCCGGCGCAACGCAACGCGTTTACGGCAAGACGAAGGTCCGAGTCATTGCCGGTGAGTGCGGCGAGAAATTCTTGTTCGCTCATGGGATTAGCAGACCATACGCCGCCAAACCTGCGCATGACTGCGATTGAATATCCAATATCGAACAAGGAATGTCCAATAACGAAATGCAAAAGCTTACCTGTTTACAGTATGCTATCGCACTTTACATTTAGTCAGACTAAATGCATAGTGCGATAGCATGATTTTGCGACCTTTCTGGCTCAAACGAATCGAGGAATCCTGGCGAGTGGCACCCATTGTCTGGCTTTGTGGTGTCCGAAGAGTCGGCAAGACCACCTTGGCCGAGGGGCTCGGCCCTGAGCGCATTCTTTACATCAATTGCGACCTGCCCATCGTTGAGGATATGGTTCGCGATCCCGTGGTCTTTTTTCGCGGTTGCTCCAAACCGGTGGTGGTTTTCGATGAGATTCATCAGTTGCGCGATCCCGCCCGTGTGCTCAAAATCGGCGCGGACGTATTTCCAAAGCTGAAGATTCTCGCCACGGGTTCATCCACGTTGGCGGCGAGCAAGAAGTTTCGAGATACATTGACAGGCAGAAAACGTCTGGTGCATTTGGCGCCCGCGCTGTGGGATGAGCTGCCTGCATTCGGCGTAACGCTGCCGCAACGGCTGTTTCATGGAGGGTTGCCACCCGCGCTGTTGGCACCATCGAAGCTGTCCGCATTTTACCGCGAGTGGATTGATTCGTTTTTCGCGCGTGACATCCAGCGCCTCTTTGGTTTTCGGGACATGAACCGGTTCAACGAGCTTTTTGAATATCTTTTGCGGCAGAGCGGCGGACAGTTCGAAGTGACAAAAACCGCCACCGCGCTTGGCAGTACGCGGCCCACAGTAGAAAGCCATTTGCGCGCGCTGGAAATCACCCATGCCATCTCGGTGGTGCGCCCATTCCACGGCGGTGGCCAGAACGAAATCGTCAAACAACCCAAGGTATATGGCTTTGACACCGGGTTTGTGAGCTTTGCGCGCGGTTGGGATCCATTGCGCCAAGACGACTCTGGGGCCCTCTGGGAGCACTTGGTTCTTGAGCATCTCCAAGCTCATTTCCAAGACACGCCAGTCCGCTACTGGCGCGACAAGACGGGGAGGGAAGTCGATTTCGTTCTGGCCCATCGCCGCGATGAAGTGGACGCCATTGAATGTAAATGGGACCCAGGCGCGTTTGACTGCTCGGCCATCAAGCTCTTCCGCAGCTACTATCCCAAAGGGAGAAACTACCTGGTAACTCCCTCTGGAGATCGCGCTTATGACAAGAATTATGGAAATCTGGAGGTGCGAATCTGTACTCCAACGGCGCTCAGTCGGGAGTGATTTTGCCAAGTCACTGATGATGAACGCGGAGTCTGAGACTACGCGAACCGGCAGGTCGGAGACCTGCCCCACGAAGCGATCTGGTTGCTTGCAGGGCAATTGCGCAGGCTCATCCAAGACTTGAACTGGCGAGTTGCACACCCAAGGCGGGTTTGCGCTGTTTGAGCAGATTGATGATGCCGGCCAAGTCAGAGGGTTGGTTGCCGGTGACAGCGGTTCGCGCGTCCCAAAGGGCGGCGATTCGAAATTCGGCGCCGAAGCCAACTATCCGGAAACGCAGGGGCGAGGTTTTGCGTCCTCCGTGAATTTTTCCAAGCGGATCTCTTAAGCGAGCCAAATCATTTTGGCCCTGGCCATCGTCGCGCCCACCGAGAGTGTCGGAAACATCGCGACGGGCTTGTTCAGCGGCCTTATAAGGCTGCCCCAGCAACGCGAAGCGCAATGGAGCATTGGTCAGAAGTTTGGCGCAACGGGCTTCATAAGTCGCAAAATCGGCGGGTGGACGCAGGCTATCCTGGTCGGTTGCTGAAGCCGGTTCCCAGCGGAAACTTCCGGCGGCGCGGGTGCTGCGGAGCCCCAGCGTGCCCAGCAGCATCCAGGCTTCCAAGGTTCGGTTTAGCGCCGTCTGAAGACGGACGTCCAAGCCACCAAGACGCATGAGCACATGAAGGTCGAAACGCGTGCCGATCTGGAAAGCCGTTTTTGGGCTGGCTTGGCCACCGCTTTTGTGCGGCAACGTGTTCACGCTGCCGATTGACCCAACGGGAGAAGAAACTCGAATGACAACTTTGCTGGACGTGGGTCCATTGTGGACGCCGCCGAAGATGGCCTTCTCGTCCGCAGCATTTCCACCCAAGGCGCGGAACCACCAATGAAGCTGTCCGCGAATGGAAGCTGATCGAACTTCAGGACGATCTTCGTAAGCTCCGCGACTAAAGAGAGGCGTGATAAATTCCAGTTTGTAGGTGCTCATGGCAAATTGATTCCAAGGGTTTTAGCTATGGCGGCCAGCGATTCCACACGAGTTTTGTTGGCTGGCTTGTCGCTCTTCTTCCAACTCTTCCACGTTTCACGCCGACTGGGCAGGAGCAGAGAAAGCAGGAGACCTTTTTGCTCTGCGACACTCAGCGTGGCAATTCCTGAAACGGCAGTGGCGAAATCTTGCTGGTTCATGGCGGCATACCGATCTTTCGCTTGTTCCTCCGGCGGCATGGAGGCCCGCCGGGCGGCTTCTGCGTCCGCCTTGGCTTTGGTTTCCGCCTCAGCTTTGGCTTTCGCGGCAGCAATATCCAACTCACGACGATCTTCGTCGAGCAATTGCTGCAGGACATCTGGACGAAGCGAGAACCACCCGTAGCCCGCTGCGGTCTTGGCCCCGATCCCCTGAATGGTCAGCGCTGACTCCAACCAACGAGCGGCATTTTGGAGCAGGGTTGGATCGTCATCAATGGCATTCAGGACAAGGCAAAAGGCAAATTGCGCGCCCACTTCAACGGCAGGAAACGGATTGGGCTGCGGGCGCTCTTTAGCCAAGTCCTCCGGGCGGCCTGAGCGGTAATAGTCAGGGTAGTGAACATTGGTCAAATCCACGACGATTCGCGCTTCGTTTACCGGGTAAGCAGGAAGAAACGCAACGGCGCCCTTCTGGTTTTCAGCCCGTCCAGTCAACAGATCTTGGAAGGGGCGTAATGCGCCATTGGTAAAGTCGTTATCAGCCGTGCCGAACACCAAGCGAAAGGCGTCAAATATCTTTTTCTGATTGCCACCAGTGGAAGCCTTCAATTCCTCCATCGCAATGTGTCGGCAGACACCCTTGATGGCGGAGCCGGAGATGTAGGGAAGACCAAACAAGCGATCAAGACTGATGCCTGCATTTGTGATGAGGCTGTCTGCCAAGTTAATGGCAAGACGGCCTTCCAACTGTCCAATAGTCACCGACGCGCGCGCCGCAAATGCCCCTCGAAACAAACTCAGAAAGCGACGCGTATGGCGGGATCGAAGCGCGGATAGTTCTTTGGAGTCCCATGCGACTTTGGCAAGTGACTCGGCGATTTTGGCCTCGGCCAAAAGACGATCGCGGTTGTCGGCTTCGACGTTTTGCCCTCCAGCGCGGTAACGTTTGGCTGCCGCCTCGCGAGTCAACAACTGGCTTGCGCCATCCGCGATGCGCACGAAACTCCAGCGCGAAGCATCATCCCACTTGACCTCGCGACCGCGCTCGTCTGTCTCCAGCGGCCATCGCTTATGAAAAGTGAACTTGTCCAGCAAGAGGCTGCGATTCTCGACCTTTTCAGCGGCAGTGCCGATGAGTTCGGCCACATCACTGGCAATGGGAATTTGGGCCATAGTCAGACTTTCTTCACGAAGCGGCGCGCGAAGGTCAGCCAAGCCATCGTCTCGGTGGTCGCCAGTTTCAGGGTTTCGCTTGTGGTCGAAGGCTGAGTCAGGAATGTCATCAGGCTCAGCCGATCCTTCACATCACTGCCAACAATGCCGATATCCTTGTCCGCCAAATGCTGGGCAATGGCATCAAAAACTCGTTGCCAGCCTTCCTTTTCGCCGAACGAGAATGAAGCGGTGGCCAAGAGACCATGATTTTGGATCAGTGGGGCAATCTTTTTTATAAGTTCGCCACCTTTATCTCCAGACACGGCGCCTTTATTGGCAAAGCTAAGCGCGTTTGCCGCACGGATTTGTTCGAGATTTCGCATGGTATTCCTTTCTTAGTTTCCGAGTTTAATGCTGCAAAAACCCAACCCTGTGGTTCCGTTGCCGCCGAACTGGATGAGTTGCTCGCGAGCGAGCGCCTTGAAAACTTCGTTATCATCGGAACCGCGCGACAGAACCGTCATCGGCGCGTAGAAAAGAGTCTCCGAAGGGACTGCTTCCTCGTTGAATAAGCCGCCATCTTCCGCTGTCCCCGATTCATCATCGATGCGGACGTGCTGGTTCACCTGGCAGGCATTTACGGTAAAGTGGGAGAGGTCACCATCAGAGAGAAGAACAAAACGACCTTCCGCGCCCGAAAGAACGGCGTCAGAGAGCAGCTTTGTGAGAATGCCTTCCCATTCCGTTGGGAATGCTTCTGACACTTTGAAGCGGTATTCCTCAAGCACGACGCCTTTTTGCCCGTTCTTCTCGATCACCAGCTTGCTGCCAGCCAGGCAGGTCATATCCGTTGGAGCAGGAGGCACTTTGACAGAGCATCCCGCATCACGAGCGAACCGCTGAAGGGTCAGCGCGGAGGTTGCCAGCGCAAATGCGCCCTTCGCAGATCGCACCGGAAAAGCCAGTAACCGGGCCTCGCCGAAGCTGATTTTTCCCGCCGTGTATTTCCCAGCAGCCTTCTCTTCGCCGAAGAGGCTGTTGAGCGTGGAATTGTCAAGCGAGCGCAGATGATCGCGCAAGACGCCTTTGACGGAACTGCCCGGAATGATCGGAAATCCTGTATGGCGTTCGCGCTGGACGGGTTGGTCGATGGCGCCGACGCTGGCGCCTGCTCCGACATGGAGCGGTGTGCGGGTAAACAAGTAGAGGATTTTAGTTTGCATGCTTATATTCGATTTTCTTTATTGTCAGTAGTTTGATTGAATCTGGTTGAATTGTCTGTCTATTGGACGACTGCGGACATGCCGACCTTTTGATGGAGACTAAGCACCAAGTCCGTGGTTAACTGGAATTGATTTATCACAGTTTCACAGTTAAAGTAAAGGCATGAAGAATGTGACAGTAACGCTGGATGACGCGCTTTACGAACAGTCGAGCGCGCTTGCGGCGCAACGCAAAACGACTGTGACCGAATTGGTTCGAGATTATCTTCGCGATCTCTCGGAGCAGGATGTCCGGCGAGAGCAGGCGCGTCGGGAGATTCTTGAAATGATCGGCACTTTTGGTGGCGAAGTTGGCCGGATGCCGTCGAGAGAGGAACGTAATGCCCGCCGCTGAAGCGATGCTGGACAGCAACGTGCTGGTCTATGCGTTGTCCGATGCGCCGACGGAGCGGCGAAAGCGTGATCGGGCGGCAGATTTGCTGGCAACCAAGGATTTCGGGACGTCCTATCAGATAATCATGGAAACTTGGGTGGTGGCCACGCGCAAGATGCGGGTGCCGGTCGATCCGGAGAAAGTGAGGGCTTTTCTGGAAAAGATACTGGCACATCCTTTGGTGACCGGGACGGCAGGTCTTTTTTTCGAGGCGCAGGGATTGTCGGCGCGCTATGGAATCCACCCCTATGATGCCGCCATCGTGGCCGCAGCGAAGGAGCTTGGAGCCGAAACTCTGTACAGCGAAGATCTGAGTCATGGTCAGGTCTATGACGGGGTAAGGGTCATTAACCCGTTTCAAGGGCTGGACTGAGCGGCTAGTTCTTTTCACGCCTTTGCCTCCTGAAAAAACTCCCATGTGCCGCAGACACCCAAGCCGAAGCCTTTCTCACCTAAGAGCGCGCTGCGACGGTTTTTGATCTCCGTTCCATCGGTTACGCCATGCCAGTTGAGGGCATTGGCCAGTTTTTTAGCCTCGCTGGCCGAATCGGCCTCGAAGTAATAAACCGCGCCAGCGGGCACGGCGAGATGCGAGCTTTGTGCGCCGCCCAGCTCGCCAATGGATTCGTCAGGCAAGGCCCAGCCGGTGATAACGAGGGGCTTGGGCACAATGGCAGCGACCAATTTGGCAAAGACATTTTCTTGTTGCCGAACCCGTTGACGCCAAACGTCTCGGTTTTCACGGTCGCGGCGCACGGTGTCTCCCGCCTTGAGAAGAACTTCTCCAGTTTGAGAGTTGATCCAGTTGGGAAGCCACCCGCCGGGGTGGCCGTTGATGGTTCGCGTGGCGTCTGCCTTGATCTCTGGCCAAACTGCCGGGGTCAGGAGAATCCACTTCACGAGAAACTTGCCGTTTCGCTCGTGAAATCGGTCTGTTTTTCCGCGTGGCAAAGGCAACGCGGAGCTGTCCACTCGCGAGGCGGAGCAAATCCTTTGCTGCCCGCCAATAATGATTTGGCGATGGCCGTCGGTCAGGAGAGCTTTGACAAGATCGTTGCCTTGTTGTGGAAGGGCGAAATCCTTGTCCTCAGCGCCCGCGCAAACGCCAAGCTGCCACTTCTCGCGCAGGCGCAGGTAATGAGCCGAATAAAGTTTGCCCGTTGCGTCGCCCTGGCCTGCGGTGCCGGTTTCAGAATCGATGGCGATGCCAATGGAGTGTTCGGTATCAAAAAATTCCTCGTCATTCATCGACTCATCTGCTTTCAATGTCGAATCAGAACCGTTCAGATAACGCTCACAGGCTTCTTTTGAAAGCCACGCCTTGGCCCCGGATTCCTTGTTTGGCGGCAGGAGGTTTGCTGCCGCGTATTTCAGCGGTTTGGGAAGACTTGATCGGGCATGGTCAAATGCATCGACGGGCAGCAGCGCCGGTTTGAGTGTTGCGTCTTGAAGGTCATGCGGGCGGGGAAAAAACCACGTTTTCTTATCTTTGACCGGAAAAGGCCCCGCAGTGACCAGCGAACCAAACTTGCGGTCGCGTTGGGCGTCTCCGGCGTAACTGCCACGCGCTCCACGCCGATGCGAATGTGCCTTCTCTGCGAATCCGGAGCGGTGCAAAGCGGCATGAAAGGCCGAATTGATGGTATTGGGCAAAGGCCATGCCGCGCCGTGACCGGCGAGCGCGCCAGTCATTGGCCTGCCGTCGCGGAAAAACAGAACGTCGGTCGGTTGGAGAAGAATGGTGTTCATTGGGTAAAAGATTGTGGGGCAGGTCTCTGACCTGCCGGTTGGGGCCTTCTCTGAAGGCCCGTTCTTGGGTTCGCTGTTATGGAAGAAGGGTTCGAGGAGTCGGAGACTCCTTTTACCGGCAGGTCAGAGACCTGCCCCACGTCTGGGCGGGCGCTGCTCCAAGGCCAGTCTTCAGGACGGGAACAGAGGCCGGCGGCAACTGGATTTGTGCGCGTATAAGCGCAACACCGGGCAAGGTCTTCGTCGTCGCGACAGCAGTGGTCGTAGGCCTCGGATTGCCAGAAGGCTGTCCCAGCGCGGTTGAGAAGTCGATTGGCGTGAACAGCGGTAAAGCCCTTCCAACTTTTGAGAATGGTGCTCAGCGTGTGCGGTGGTTCTGCATGGATGACGACATGCACATGGTTTGGCATAACCACCCAGTCGGATAGTGTGTAGCGCTGACCTTCAAAATGCCGAATCGCTCCAGCAACCAGACTGGCGATCTCCGGCTGTCGCAGCCAACAATCACCGTGGCCAGCGTTAAGCCATCCATCCACCCGTTCTGAATACCAGTTGAACAGTTCTTTTTGTTCCTGCCAGGTGAGTGGACGGTTCCCGGCTTCGGCACGATGGATGATACTTTCACGCTCGCGCTTGAATTTTAGGAGGATTTCCTGGGGAATCGTCCCATCGAGTCGGAATGTGACAAAGTAACTTGTCCCCTCACGCTTGAGGTGCGGCAGTGCGCCACGCGAATGAATGCCCGCAACCAACTTGGAAGGCAGTTGGGACTGGTACTGTGGGGCAGGTCTCTGACCTGCCGGTTCGGGCCTTCTCTGAAGGCCCGTTCCTGAGTTCGCTGTTATGGAAGAAGGGTTCGAGGAGTCAGAGACTCCTTTTACCGGCAGGTCAGAGACCTGCCCCACGGTGTGACCTGTCGGTTGGGGCCTTCTCTGAAGGCCCGTTCCTGAGTTCGGTGTTATGGGAGAAGGGTTCGAGGAGTCAGAGACTCCTTTTACCGGCAGGTCAGAGACCTGCCCCACGAGGTGCGCTTCGGCTTTCATGCTGTTTTTTCGGGGGTGGTGCGATGAGCGAAGGCAACGGTTTGACAAAGGCCGATGAGGGATTGAATCTGCTCTTCGGGGGTTTTGGCCTTGAAGCTGGCGAGGTAATGATCCAAATCGGCTCTCAGCTTCGAAATAACTTGTTCGCCAACTTCTTTCTGAAACTTGGGCCCGCGCTGACCGCTGAGCGCATGATTGAACTCCTGCCGCACCACCTCAGCGACGCGAAAGGCATCGACGGTTTGGACGGCTCCGGAAGCTTTTTCGTCAGCCTTTTCCAATGGCGTGGATTCGGTAATGTAACTGGATAGCAACTTGATAAACTGGTATGGAAACCTGCCGCTGAGTTGCTCAAACTCCAACGCTGCGGCAATCGTACGGTAAAGCGCCAGCCCTCCACTTTCCCATTTCGTGCCCCACTTGATGGTTTCCCCTGAGTGTTTGAAGAGGGTAACAGCCACGGCGCTGCGGCCCAGTTTTTTTTCCTTGGCGCGCTTCTCGGCGGCTTGGGCTTCGCGGACCACGTCTTGAAGGGGCGATTTGAAGTGCGCGATGGCGATGCCAACCGAAGCGTCGGCGGCAGGACCGGGGACGAGGAACGGAATGGGGCGGCCGCGACCATGATTATCCTTCCAACAGTCTGTGGACAGAAATCCCGGTGCCGCGCAACGGAAGATTACCTGTCCCTTCGGACCTCTGACCTCACGCCCTGTGAATGCCAACCGTAGCGCCTCCGCGCAAGCCAACGCGGTGTTGGCGGGCAAGAGCGCAAGGACATCATCGCCTCCGGCATAAATGAGCCGTCCGTCAAAGGCTTCCACAATGGGCCGCGCACAAAGCGACGCGAAATTGCTTAGAGCTTCGCTGAGTTGAAGGTGGTAGCTGGGCGAAAGTGGACGCTGTGTCTTGAGAAACTTGCCAAACTCGGATTTCTCAAAATAGGGTTTTGAGCCAAAACGTTGGGTATTGGTGCCATCGCTGTAGTCTGCCAACTGGCTGGCAAACATGGGTGTTTTCTCCCCGCTCACCCATTTCCCAATCTCGTCACCATCAAAGGCAAGGACGGCAAAGTATTTTTCGGAAGGGGCTGCCTCCTCGGCCGTTTCGTCGTCTCCGCAGTCTTCTTCTGGCTGATGTGCCGCGATACCACGAGTATTTGGCATTGGAAAACCCTGCGAGTCGGTCTTGAGTCCCCAAACTTTTTCGAGGTAAGCGCGGTGCCAAACCCGTTTAATCAAGGTTGACGCGCTGATCCAGTCGTTCTTCTTGAAAAGCGAGGTCCAAAACCCGTGAGCGTCTGCTGCCCGTTTTGACCACTCGTCTCCTCCCGCGACTGCTTCGTCACGTCCGGTCAGGGCATCCTTGCTGTTGAACACGCCAGTTTCCCAACCGCCCGCGTTGGCGGCGTCAAAATTCCGTGTCTGCCGGACTGCGTCAAGCTGCCAACTGTTGAAGGCAAGAATGACCGACCATCCGAGGCCGATATTGTTGAGTTCGGTCTTGGGGCCATCTTTGCCACCGACGTAGTAACGTCCATCCCGGTGTTCGACTGGCATCTGCTTCGTTGCCATATTCACCACGTCTTGCGCGCGTTGACGCGCTATCTGGATGGGCATTTCTTTGCCGAAACCTTCGGCAAGTTTCAAAGCATCCTCCAGCTTCTCGGGCCACGGCGTGGCCTGCCATGAGGTCGATAGGAATCGGTCGATCTGGGCGTTGAACCGGGCTTCGCGGTCGAGTTCACTGATGCCGCCCTCATCCACGGTTAAACCTGCCTTCTTGCACTCTGTCCAAACGGCTTTTGCGATATGCTTCCATTCGTTCTGAATAGCATCGGCTATCTTGATCCCTAATTCGGACGCCCTATCCGCCGGGACTACAGCAAGGAACACGTTTGGCAGATTGGGAGTGAGCAGGTCACGGTTCGACCAATTGAGGGAGTCCCAAACGGTCTGATCGCCAATTTTCGCTTTGTTCCACAAATCATCACGCCAGTGCAAATCGAAGAGCGGTTGTCCCCGCAGGTTGGGGAAAATGACAGCATCGGGACCCACTTCGGCGGAAAGGGCTTTCAGTCCAGCAGCCATGAGCCATGAAAGCAGGTAACTGGCGCTCCAAAGATCGCGAGTGCTGCGGGCGGCGGCAATGAAATCTTGCACGGGCTCTTGCACGGGCCCCAGTTGAAACTTGAGAAACGCAGGCTGGAATCCCGGCTTGCCAACACATCCTTGAAGAGCCGAAACTACCTGCATGTGGTTCCAGATCGAATGGTCGCTAATGCGCGTGTCGGCAGGTAGAAAGGCCAAACGATAGTCATATTCCATCGAGTGTTTCGGCCAGAGGCGCCAGTGCGCAAATAGGCGTGCCCGCCAAAGCTCACCCTCGCCGGAGAACGCCTCTTGGGAAGCTGCGGAAAGGGCGGGTTGGACGGAGTTTTCACCTTCAAATCCTTGTTCAACGCTCTTGAACTCGGCATGGAACGGCAGCGGCAATGCCCCGCCGTCACTCAGGCCAAGAGGGTGAACGAAGGTGTTGCGAACGCCGTCAAAGGCGCAACGAAGACCCGATGCGCGCGAGTCAGGAAAAGGCAGTCGATCTGCCGCCGCCGCCGAATGATCCGCTTGGGAGAAGTAACCTCCGATTTCAGTGTCCACGAAGCCAGCCTGGCGAAAAGCGGCGTCGGACCGCTCGCCGTGAGTGGAGATGTCCAGCGCCTTGCTGGGTGGGTCATGCAGGTAGGCGGCAAGCTTCTTTTTCCAGTATTCAGTCATACACATGTTCTGTTTTGTTGAGACGACTATGGGGCAAAAGGATGGGGAACCTCCATACTGAGGACGTCTGCGGACGTTGAATATCGTAGGATTCCATAAGAATCAACCTTACAACCGGCACCGATTGAGGTTGTTGCGCCAACACTTGCATTATTGCTTCAAGAGGCGCAAGAAAAATCGCTTCTCTGATTACGATGATTGCGAATACTGCGCCTTTACTTGAGGTGTCATCTGCGAGAATCTCCTCATTTGTGACAAAACAAGTAGATGAGGTGTTGACTTGGTTTGAATAAAGATGCATCTATATTTCGTCTTATATCGAAATGCAGGAGATGCAAATGCGTGAATTCATGCCGCTTCCAAAAGCGTTGTCTGACGAGAATAGAGTTCGTATTTTGATGGCTCTGGCTCGGGGAGAACTGTGCGTCTGCCAGATTACCGAACTCTTTGGCCTGTCTGCTTCCACAACCTCCAAGCATCTCTCCATTCTTTACCAAGCAGGGCTGACAAATTCCAGGAAAGAGGGACGCTGGATGTATTACTCACTGCCCGGCAAGGAGGCTCCGGCGTCCGTACGAGAGGCCATTGATTGGGTAAGAAATGCGCTGGCTAAGAACCCGAAAATTCTGGAAGACGCCGCCCATCTCGCAAAAATGCCAAGTATTCGCCCATCTGAATTATGCAAACGCTAAAGTTGAAAATATTGTTCCTCTGCACCGGCAATTCCTGTCGCAGCCAAATGGCAGAGGGGTGGGCGCGGCATTTGCGAGGCGGCGTCATTGAAGCCTATTCTGCTGGCATCGAGAAGCACGGCATGAACCCCAACGCGATCAAAGTCATGGCTGAGGCGGGTGTGGATATTTCAAAGCATTTCTCGAAGACTCCCGATGAGATCGGAGCGGTTCATTTTGATTACGTCGTGACTGTATGCGGTCATGCCAACGAGAATTGCCCCGTCTTTTTGGGGAAGGCCAAGGTGGCGCATGTGGGGTTTGAAGACCCTCCCAAATTAACCAAACACCTGCCTGACGGGGAGGAGAAGTTGGCGGTTTACAGGCGCGTGCGGGATGAGATTCGCAAATTTGTGGAGACGTTGCCGGAAGCGCTCTGCGCGATCCAATAGGCATGACTTATGAAAGAGCGAAATAACTATTCGGGTAGCATAGGCATCCTTGCCTGTGCCCATCCTCCGGCGAGCGTCAGCGAGACGCTAATTTCTCCCACTGATTTGAATAGTTACAAAGCAAGCTTTGTTTATCTGTAACAAACTCAACCTCCCCGTTGGAACTATGCCAGCACCATTACCTCCATCAAAAGCGCCCGAAGCCGTTGCCAAGAACATGTCGTTCCTGGATCGTTACCTCACGGTCTGGATTTTCGCCGCCATGGGACTCGGCGTCATGCTGGGCCATTTCGTGATCAGCAACCCTGCGTCGTTTTTTGCGCCCATGACCGTCGGCACAACGAACTTGCCCATCGCCGTCGGTTTGATTTTGATGATGTATCCTCCGCTGGCCAAGGTGAAATACTCGCAACTTCCCAAGGTCTTCGCTGACACCCGCATCCTCAGCCTCTCGCTCGTGCAGAACTGGGTTGTCGGCCCGGCGCTGATGTTCCTGCTGGCGGCGCTGCTCCTGCGCGATCACCCGGACTACATGGTCGGGCTCATTCTGGTGGGCCTTGCGCGCTGCATTGCAATGGTGCTCGTCTGGAACCAACTTGCCAAAGGGAGCAACGAATATGCTGCCGGACTCGTTGCCCTCAACAGCATTGCCCAAATATTATTTTACAGCTTCTACGCCTGGATTTTCATAACTGTGCTTCCGCCTTACTTCGGTCTGAAAGGCGCCATGGTGCCCGTCCGGATGATCGAGATTTTTTGGAGTGTGATGATCTACCTTGGCATCCCCTTCGGAGCGGGAGCGCTAAGCCGGGTGATTCTTGTGCCGCTCAAGGGCGAGGATTGGTATGACCGAGTGTTCATCCCGCGCATCTCTCCGATCACGCTCACTGCGCTACTCTTCACCATCGTCGTGATGTTCACTTACAAGGGAGATGCCATTGTGCAACTCCCCCTTGATGTCCTTCGCATCGCGATTCCCCTCCTGCTTTACTTTGCGATTATGTTTCTGGTGAGTTTTGTGATGGCGAAGCGGCTCGGCGCGGACTATCCACGCTCCGCGACACTCGCCTTCACCTCAGCCGGCAATAACTTTGAACTCGCAATTGCCGTGGCGATCTCAGTCTTCGGCCTCGACTCCGGCGTGGCCTTCGCTGCCGTTGTGGGTCCATTAATCGAGGTGCCGGCCCTGATCAGCCTTGTTCACGTCGCATTCTGGTTCCGTCGCCGCATTTATACTTTGAACGGGTAAGAATGTTACTTGTTTGTGGCG
>CAIUEN010000462.1 GCA_903898185.1 uncultured Verrucomicrobiales bacterium | reverse complement strand
GTAAAAGAGGGGAAGAAACAACCCCCCAAGGCGAACCCAAAAGGAACGCCCCAGGGAGGAGTCATCTCCCCCCTTCTGGCCAACATCTACCTGCACTGGTTTGACAAATTGTTCCATCGCCACGATGGGCCGACACAGTGGGCCAAAGCACGACTTGTGCGCTACGCGGACGACTTCGTCGTCCTGGCCCGCTACCAAGGAGACCGGCTCACGGGGTGGATAGAACACAAACTGGAAGGGTGGCTGGGGCTCGACTGGAAATCTGTACGCACGGTTTGACGAGGGGAGCGGAGGAAAACTCCGCTCCTACTCTACTGTGAGCCTTCCCTTGTTTGGCAGTTATACTGTGCCGCCAAACGAGTATCCCGATTTTCGACGCGTCGTTTGGATTTGGGCTTGATTATGCTGGATTGATCGGGCTTGTTTGAGAGATACTTGCGAACCCGTGAAGACATATTGGGACCAAAAAACAGAAACGATGGAGCGTTCCGCGCTGGAACAGCTCCAACTGAAACGTCTCCAGGCCACCGTGCGGCGTCTTGCCAAATGTGTGCCTTTTTACCAGCAGAAGCTCGCCGAGCGCGGGATCAAGCCGGGCGATATCAAGTCGCTGGCCGACGTCCGACGGCTGCCGTTTACCACCAGTGCCGACCTTCGGGCCACCTATCCCAAAGGGATGGTCACGCTTAAGGACGGCCAATTGTCGCGCCTTCACACTTCCAGCGGCACGACTGGCAAGCCCAAGGCTCTGTTTTTCTCTCGTAAAGACGTCGATAACGCCGCCGAACTGATGGCACGATGCCTCACGATGGCTGGAGTCACCCATCTCGACGTTTTCCAAAACATGATGACCTATGGGCTGTTCACCGGCGCACTCGTCATGCACTACGGCGCGGAAAAGGTCGGCTGCCTGGTCATCCCATCCGGTCCGGGCAATACGGAAAAACAACTGTTGCTCATGCAGGATTTTCGCAGCACAGCGCTGCACATCACGCCGAGTTATGCCCTTTATTTTGCCGGTTACCTCGAAAGCAAGGGTATCGATCCTCGACGCGACCTGGCATTGAGCAAGGCGTTTGTGGGCGCGGAGCCTTATACCGAGGAGACCCGCCGCAAGATCGAGACACTTCTTGGCGTGGACGTGTATAATTCCTACGGCCTTTCGGAAATGAACGGCCCGGGCGTGGCCTTCGAATGCGAGCACAAGCACGGCATGCATCTCTGGGAAGACAATTTCATCCTCGAAATCATTGATCCGCACACCGGCGAACCGCTGGCCGACGGCGCTCGCGGCGAACTGGTTCTCACGACGCTCTGTCGCGAGGCCATGCCAATCCTGCGCTACCGCACTCGCGACATCACGTCGGTCATTCCAGAGCCGTGCCCATGCGGACGCACTCACCGCCGCCTCAACCGCATCGCCGGTCGCACCGATGACATGCTCATTGTCCGAGGTGTCAACATTTACCCGCAGCAGATCGAGCAGATTCTCATGAGCCTTCCCCAAGTCGGACGCAATTACCTCATTCTACTCGACGGTCTCGACGAAATGACCGTCAAGGTCGAGCTGGCGGAGGCTGGTTTCGACGGGCAAGTCGAGCACCTGGTGAGTTTGCAAAACGAAATCGTCTCGCGATTGCGCGCCGAGATTCTCACCAAGCCCAAGATTGATCTGGTTCCTCCAGGCACGCTGCCCGTCAGCGAAGGAAAAGCCAGACGCGTGATCGACAACCGCAAGCTGTAACCAAGAATAAAACGAAGATTATGAGCGCTGTAAAACTTATTGCCGCGTTTTCCGAAAACAAGCCGGGCTATGCCGCCCGGATTACCAAAATCCTCAGCGACGCGGCGATCAATATTCGCTGGGTGACCATCGCCGGAATTGGCGGCTTCGGAGTGATGAAACTGCTCGTTGACAAGCAGGAAGAAGCCATGTCGCGCCTGAAGCAAGAAGGGGTCACGGTCAATTCGCTTGAAGTCCTGATCGTTGAGGTCAAAGACCAGCCCGGAGCGCTAAATGCCATCTGCGAATGCCTGGCAACAAGCGGCATCAACTTGGAGAACACCTCGGGGTTTGTCGCCAATAACCGCGCGATTCTGGTAATCGAAACCCACGATCTGGCCAGCGCTTCGGATGTCCTCCGCAAACATGGCCACCGCCTTCTGACCCCACAGGAAATACCAACTTGCCTTTGCTAAAATAAATCCTGCCATTTTCCGCGCGGTTGCGCTAGGGAGTTGAATTGATCGGTTTTTTGCTCTGGAAAGATCATGCATTATTCATGTCGTAAGAAATCAAATAGAAGTGAAAGGCTTATTTTGAAAGTCGCAGATGGGTGTCAGGCGCAAGTCAGTGAATCGATTTGTTTTAGCTTGGAAACCGCACTTGGGTTAACCGCAGAATACGCGGAATACGCGGAAAGAAGAGGCAGAATGAGGTTT
>CAIUEN010000461.1 GCA_903898185.1 uncultured Verrucomicrobiales bacterium | reverse complement strand
TGCCGCAATCTGGAGATTAGTACAGCAACTATTTAATATCGTTATTATCGTTATATGTTGTTACGCATAAATACGACGTATACTGCCAAGTCCGTGGGATAGAACACATTGTCAAAAGCATTAGCCAATAAAATCAGGCGTTTTGACATTGTGGAAGTCGTCAATTCCACGGACTTGGCAGTAATTACATGGTAATATATAATCTTATCAAGCAGTCGCCATACTAGTGGAGTGGCATGACATTTTGGCAAAATAGCTTGCTTGTGGCAGTTGAGAGCGATCACTTCAAGAAATAGCCTCGCTGCTTCTCGCTGATAGAAACTCCCAACTTCTCCATCACTTGGAGCATATCTTCCCAGACTTTGCGTTTTTCCCTGATGGACTCGTTGTGTAGCAAGTAAGCAGGGTGGTAGGTCGGCATCACTGAGATCCCCTGGAAACTTTGAAAATTCCCGCGTAACCGCGATATGCCCTCGGTGCGCCCAAGCAATCCCTCGACTGCCGTTGCCCCCAACGCCACAATCATTCTTGGCGCAATCAATTCGATCTGCTCGCGCAAATACGGCAGGCAGGTCTTCATCTCAGCGGGTGTCGGCTTGCGGTTGCCGCTGGTTTGTCCTGGCGTATCTGGGCGGCACTTGAGGATGTTGGCAATGTAAACGCTCTCACGGCTCAATCCCATCGCGCCGATGATCCTCGTCAACAACTGGCCTGCCGCTCCGACAAACGGTTCGCCCTTGAGATCTTCGTCCGCTCCCGGCGCTTCGCCTACAAACATCAACGCGGCATTGATGTCTCCAACTCCAAACACGACGTTTCTTCTCGCCGCAACCAAGTTTGGGCACTTGACGCATCCAGACACCTTCTTCTTCAAGGCTGCAATGCCGAATTCTTTGGAAAATTTTTGCGGCGGAGGATTGGGTTCGGCGATAATCGACGGCGTCTCGATTCGCGCCGGAATGGGATTCGCGGGCAGGACGGTCCTTGGGATTATGTCTGCCGGTTGTTCAACCGGCCTCAGCCTCGTCGCTTCCTGCGCCGGTGGCAACCGCTGAGGTTGCACAACAGACATCACGCTGATTTTTTGCGTCGGTTTTTCTAAATCGTTCAGGGTTCCAGCCTGCACATTGAGATAGAGTATCCCTTCTTTTTTCAGCGACTCCAAGTGACCAATGGTCGCATCCAACAATGAGTAGTAATGCTCGGACACGCGTGGATGTCAGCAGTCAGATGCCCAGCGCACTGTCCAAGCTGGATTTCAAATCCTTCTTGGAATGCATGCCGACAAGTTGTTGTACCACCTGTCCGCCTTTAAATAATAAAAGGGTTGGAATGGAGCGAATGCCGTATTGAGCAGCTAAATCCGGGGCTTCATCAGTACTGACTTTGCCGATCCGAATCTTCTCGCCGTATTCGGCGGCCAGTTCGTCAAGAATCGGCGCAATCATTTTGCACGGTCCGCACCATTCCGCCCAGAAATCGACTAGAACGGGAGTGGCGGAGTCGAGGACTTGTTTTTTAAAGTTGGCTTGATTAAGCGCGATAATATTGGCTGAGGCCATAATAATTTTATTTTAATCAACTCAAAGCAGTACCTTGATTGGTTAGGAAAAATGCGAGAAAAATGGCAATGCCCAAAACAGCCACACTGACGACTGCGACAGTCACGGCTAGAGCCTTGTCCATCCTCGAAAAAGCTACAGGGCCGACTGGCCCTCTGACAACTGTGGCACCAGGGCCTGCGCTCGGCGGTGCCCCGGCCCGGTTCGGGCTGCCGCCGATCACGCGGGTGGAGGGGGCGGGAATACTCGGCGCAAAGGGCGGTTTCGGTGCCATTGCTGCGCTTGGAGCAGCGGAAGGGGCAGACGTCCCAGATGTCGAAATGTTTGGCAATGTTGGCAGTTTGATCGTCGGAGAAGCCGTCGGTTTGGGCGGCAAATTGATGCGAACAGTTTCTTTTTTTGGCTGAACCTTGACGCTTTCAGCCTGTTTGGGCGGCAACGCGCCCGGCTTATTGGGAATATTTTCGGACATAACTCTTCTTTTAGAGAAGAGTACTGGTGCGTAGCTCAAGTGTCAATTCCAATTTTCGTCTTTTCACAGCCTCGCAACGTGTATGCATGAAGGTTTTCAGAGGGTTCGTTGGGTGAGCTTGAACACTTCGGAAGATCCGGAAACGATGATTCAATCCATCCGCGATTCGCGCAGACGCCTGGCCTTGAGCCGCATTCGAGAGGAATCGGCGCGCAACGAAACAGACCGGTTATCGTTGGATGAAAACAATCGTGAGATCATAGCCACCCGCAAGGAACGACAAACTTCCGGAAGATGAACCGCGCGGTGTTTGATACAAACGTGGTAATGTCCGGGTTCCTGTCACCATCCGGACCGCCGCGACGAATTGTGGAGTGGCTGCGCAATGGCTGTTGGATGACCGGATTAGTTGTGCTGACTGTGCGGTGCCTCACGCTCCGCAGGGGGGGGCGAAAACTTCATGCGCAGGCAGATCAACGTTTTTCCCGTTTCTTGCTCATAATGAGAATTGCTGTGATGCAAGAGGAAAGAATTTTGTCTCAAAAATTTCGCCTTGCACACGACTTGTTTTTTAGGAGATAATCTAAATTAGAGTATGAATAGGCGTGAGAATGTGGTTAAAGACGCCCCCACAATCGCTGTCTCCAACGGAGTTTGGCAAGGTTGGGCGCTCTTGGTGGCGTGTTTGATCGCTACTGCCTTGGCTGCCTATTACACAAAATCGGATGCGGATAGAGACGCAAAACGAGAGTTCGATTTCGTGTCCAAGGAAATTCAGATCAAGATTCAGGACCGCCTCAGCGCTCACGAACAGATACTGCGGAGCGGAGCGGCGTTCTACGAGAACTCGGGGAGCGTTAGCCGTGAGGATTGGTGCCGCTTCACTGAGCGGCAGAACGTTGTCCAGTACCTTCCTGGCATTCAGGGCATTGGTTTTGCGCTGCTGATTCCCCCGCAGAACCTGGCGCAGCATGTTCAGGAGATTCGCGCTCAAGGCTTTCCTGATTACCATGTATGGCCCGAGAGCAAACGGGAGACTTACTCATCCATCATCTACCTCGAACCTTTTACGAACCGAAATCTCCGTGCCTTTGGCTACGACATGTTCAGTGAATCGGTGCGTCGGGCAGCGATGGAACGAGCGCGGGACCAAGATGCCGCCTCACTCTCGGGAAAGGTTGTTCTGGTGCAGGAGACCGAGAAGAATGTCCAAGCAGGCACATTGATGTATGTGCCGGTGTATCGGCTGGGAATGCCGCATAATACCATCGCGCAAAGACGCGCCGCGCTTGTGGGTTGGGTCTATAGCCCATACCGGATGAACGACCTTATGCAAGGCATCTTGGGAAGGTGGGATCTAACCGGCCAGAAACGAATCCATTTGGAGATTTTCGACAGCGAGACAGTGTCCCCCGATACGCTTCTTTACGACAGTCAGCCCAACGGAGCTCAGCATACGGGGACCGCGTCGCGATTGACCATGCAGAGTAAGGTTGTTTCGTCAGGTCGGCCATGGACACTGCGCTTTACGCGGACAGGCAGCCTGTCATCCATAACCGATTACGGCAAGGTCTGGCTTGTGCTGTTCGGCGGGACAAGCATCAGCCTACTGATCTCCGTGTTGTTCTTCGTGCAGAACGCTCGATTTAAGGCATTGCAAAAGGCTAGAGAGTTGTCCACAGAACTAACGCTGAGCGAGCAATCCTATCGCAATCAATTTGCCGCCAATTCAGCGGTGATGCTGCTGATTGATCCCAAAGATGGAACGATCGTTGAGGCCAATGCGGCCGCTGTCAGTTTCTACGGCTATCCCCGAGAGCAATTGCTGACCTTGCGCATGCCCGACATCAACCCCCGTCCAATCGCCGAGGTGCTTGAGATATTGACATCCATCCAACCGGAACGGGGGCAGCGGTTCCAATTTCAACACCGTTTGGCAAATGGCGAGTTGCGAGATGTGGAAGCATCGATGAGCGCCATTCAGTTTGGCGGACGCCCCGTTTTCCATTCAATTGTCTTCGATATCACCGAGCGCAAGCGGGCCGAAGAAGCCCTGCAACGAGCAGCCCGCACTGACGAACAGTTGCACCACTTCCTGGTGGCGATCAACAAGTGCCCCGATTTGGATTCCGCCTTGGCCTGTCTTGTGCAACTGGCAATAGAATCTGGAAACATGGATGGCGCGGGTATTTATCTTATCGAAGATCAGAACGCCATCCTGAGGCATCACATAGGTTTGGACCCGGCACTTGTCGAGCAGGCGTCTCGCCGTCCCTTGAGCACAGACTACATGAAAGCCGCTTTGCAAGATCCCCATAAGATTGCGAACATTCCCTCCAAGCAATATCATTTGGACGGAGCCTATGGGATTCGACATGGTTATTGCATTGCTTTGATGGTTGGCGATCAGCCGTTTGGATTCTTAAACGTAGGTTCCAGTCGCGTGGAGCCACCCAGTGCGTCGGATATTGAGATCATTCGCATTCTGGTGTTGGAAACCGGTTCGGTGTTCCAGCGCCTTAGATTTGAAGATCGTCTTCGGCGGATCAATGCCGAGCAGCGCACCATCTTGGACACGACTCCAGTGGGTGTCTGCCATCTTAAGAACCGGAAAGTTCAGTGGGCCAATCCCGCCTTTGAGCGCATGCTGGGCTACGTGGATGGGGAAAGCATTGGCTTGGACACTGCCGCATTTTATGCGAACCGAGAGGACTACGAGCATGCGGGCATGACTGGTTACGAGCAGCTATCAAAAGGGGAAAGTTATTTTGCGGAAGTGAAAATAAAGCGGAAGGATGGCTCGCTTTTATGGATCAATATCGCCGGCAGATGCGTGGACCCTCAGAATCAGGATGAAGGTTCGATTTGGACGCTGTATGACGCCACAGAGCGCAAGCGCATGTTGGAGGCGCTTCAAGAAAGCGAGACCCGTCATTCCTCAATTTTTTCGGTTATGGCCGAAGGCGTGGTTGTCCAAGCAGCGGACGGAACGATTACCGATTGCAATCTGTATGCGGAAAAGTTGCTTGGACTGAGGCGTGACGAGATCAAGGGGCGCACTTCGGTTGACCCTCGTTGGCAAACCGTGCGCACAGACGGTTCTCCCTTCCCCGGCAAAGACCATCCGGCAATGATCAGCCTGCACACGGGCCGTCCCTGCCACAATGTGATGATAGGGCTTCATCTGCCAGACGGATCGAAAAGGTGGCTCAACGCCAACAGTGAACCGATGATCAAGGAGGGGGAAAACCGGCCTTACGCAGTCGTTACCTCTTTTTCCGACATCACCGAACGCAAGCAGATCATGGAGCAGTTGCAAGAAACAAGCGAGCAACTGTTGGAGGCGCAACGCATAGCCCGGATCGGCTCTTATATTTTTGACATCAAAACCGGCAGGTTTACCACCTCTGAGGTGTTGGACGAATTGTTTGGCATCGTTGACTCCGATTTCACAAAAGATATTGCAGAATTGCTGCAGCTCATCCACCCACAGGATCGTGCCGAAATACTGCGTTACTTGAATGACGAAGTCCTGAAAGGTAAGTCCGCTTTTGATCGCTTTTACCGGATTATTCGTCATAACGACCAGCAGGTGCGCTGTGTTCATAGCCTCGGCAAAGTCACATTTGATGACCACGGCCAGCCCTTACGGATGATCGGCAGCGTTCAGGACATCACCGAGCGCAAGCAGGCAGAGGAGGCGTTGCGTCAAAGTGAAGCAAAGCTGAAATCGGCTTTGGCCAGCATGACCGATGCTGTGTTCATTTCCGATGCCCAAGGCAAGTTCATCGACTTTAACGATGCATTTGCGACATTTCACAGATTCAAGAACAAGGATGAGTGCGCCAAGCATCTTGCGGAATACCCTGACATTATGGATGTTTTCATGCCCAACGGCGAACTGGCGCCCTTCGAACAGTGGGCAGTCTCCCGGGCATTGCGTGGTGAGACGGTTACCAACGCCGAGTACATTCTGCGGCGCAAAGGCACGGGCGAAACCTGGGTTGGAAACTACAGCTTCGCTCCTATTCGTGATAATGACGGCAACATTGTCGGATCCGTTGTGACAGGCCGCGACATCACCGAACAGAAACGGTTGGAAGCGATGCAGAAAAACCTGGAGATACAGAACCGGCAAATCCAGAAGGCCGAAAGCTTGGGCCGCATGGCTGCGGCTATTGCCCACCACTTCAACAACCAACTCCAAGCGGTGATGATGGGCTTGCAGATGGCCATGAGCGATCTGCCCAAGAATGTGATGGCCGTCGAAAACCTGACCGATGCCATGCTGTCGGCTCGCAAGGCTGCGAAAGTGAGCAGCCTCATGCTGACATACCTCGGGCAAACTGCTGCCAAATATGAACCGTTGTATCTTTGCGAAGCTTGCCAACGACAATTGTCCAATATTCAAGCTGACCTGCCGAAGGACATGGTCTTGGAGACCGATCTCCTGACACCCGGCCCAGTCATCAATGCCAATGCGAATCAAATTCAGCAGGTGTTGACCAATCTGGTCACCAACGCATGGGAAGCACTGGGCGACACCCGGAGTGCCATTCGTGTGGCCGTTAAGACGGTTTGTGCGGCGGAGATTCCCGCCACCAACCGTTTCCCCATTGACTACAAGCCGCAAGACACAGACTACGCTTGTTTGGAAGTGACGGATGCAGGCTGCGGGATTGCCGCTGAGGATATGGATAAACTCTTTGACCCGTTTTTCTCCACCAAGTTCACAGGACGAGGCTTGGGACTGTCTGCGGTTCTTGGAATTGTGCGAGCGCATGGCGGGTGTGTCACGGTGGAGAGTCAACCGAAGCGGGGAAGCGTCTTCCGTGTATTCTTGCCGCTATCGGCTGAAGCTGTCCCTCTGAAGCCAGCGCCACCGGTCCAAGCTCTGCAAACAGGAGGGGGTGGCACGGTGCTGTTGGTCGATGATGAGCCCATTGTGCGCAAATCCATCGAGATTGTGCTCAAGCGATCTGGTTTTACAGTGCTCACAGCGGTGGATGGCGTCGATGCCGTGGAAGTGTTTCGGAAGCATCGGGACGAAATCGGTTGTGTCTTGTGCGATCTGACGATGCCTCGCATGAACGGATGGGAAACTTTGACAACATTGCGCAAGCTTTCTCCCGGATTTCCGGTGATTTTGTCCAGCGGCTACAGTGAAGCCCAAGTAATGGCAGGAGACCATCCTGAAATGCCCCAGGCATTCCTGAGCAAACCTTATGATTTCAAGGCACTCATAAATGCGATTGCCCGCTTTATGAGGAACACTGACCAGACAGTGAAAAATACTTAGGACTTCTAACCTCGTTCACGCATTATTGGCAGGTTTGGATTTGGGAAATGCAAACCGTCTTGCGAGTGAAATCGTAATCGTTTAGATTGATTTAGCTGATCAAGCAACTTGCTGTTAAAATGAAAGCAACTTGTCACAACAAAACGCAGCGTAATGAGCTCATGTGGCGCCGGGTTTGGCATCGGTCAATCCCTTGGAAATGGCAGTGCTTTCTTGCGGCGTTTGTTTTGATTGCCGCCGCTGCCGCCTTGCGCATATACCCGTTGCAAATGCTGGGATCTCGGCTGGCTTGGCTGACGTTTTATCCTGCCGTCATGTTGGTGGCTGTTTATGGAGGCATTACCGCAGGTTTGCTGGCCACCCTATTGGCTTGTCTGACGGTTGTATTCTTATGGCCAACGCTGGTGGAGCATCCCTTTATCAAAGATGGCGCGGATTGGATTGGGCTGGGCGTTTTTGCCTTGACCGGAACGATGATTTCCTGTGTTGCTGAGGCCATGCTTCGAGCCAACGCCCGCGCCCAAAAAGCCCAGGCCGAAGCCGAAGCCGCCAACCGGGCCAAGAGCGTCTTTTTGGCCAGCATGAGCCACGAACTGCGCACGCCCTTGAATGCCATTCTTGGGTTCTCCGGCTTGTTGCGTGAGGAAGCCGGCATTTCCCAGGAACAGCGCCACACCTTGGACCTGATCAACCGCAGTGGCGATCATTTGTTGAGTCTCATCAATGACGTGCTTGATGTGGCCAAGATCGAGGCTGGACGCGTTGAAACCGAAATTGTCTCCTTCGATCTGGATGACTTGGTGCGCGGCGTGACGGACTTGATGCGAGTGCGCGCCGAAGAAAAGAATCTGCAACTCATGCTCGATCAGCACCCCGGACTTCCCCGCTTTATCCGAGGTGATGCCACCAAACTGCGGCAGGTGCTTATCAACCTGGTGGGTAACGCAATCAAGTTTACCGAGCAGGGAAGCGTTACCCTGGTTTTGCGCCAGTCAGAGACTTCGCAACCCTTGCGGCTTATTTTTCAGGTTCAAGACACCGGCATAGGGATTGCCGCTGAGGATCAGGCGAGCATTTTTGAGCCTTTCGTGCAGCTTCGCGCCCAGACGGTGCAGAAAGGCACGGGCCTGGGCCTGACGATCACGCGCAAATACGTTGAACTGATGGGGGGCCAAATCAGCGTGGATAGCCATCTGAATCAAGGCTCCCTGTTTCGCGTGGAGTTGCCAGTGCAGTTGGCCGAACAGGCCGAGGTGAGCGCCAGGATCCATCGAGGGCGGGTTGTTGGCATCGCCCCCGGCCAGTCTGAGTTCCGCATAATGATTGTCGAAGATCAGGCGGAAAACCGGCTGCTGTTGCGCCGGTTGCTCGAAGGCGTTGGTTTTTGTGTGCGCGTCGCGGAAAACGGTTTGCTCGGCATTGAGCTGTTCCAATCCTGGCGTCCGCACTTCATCTGGATGGACATTGGCATGCCGGTAATGGATGGTTTTGAGGCGACCCGGCGGATCCGAGCCATGGAAGGTGGTCAGGCGGTAAAAATCGCGGCCATCACGGCATCCGCGTTCAAGGAAGGGCGCGATAATGTCATGGCAGCGGGCATGGACGACTTTCTGATCAAGCCGTTTCTTGCGAACCATGTGTTCGATTGCTTGGAGCGCCACTTGGGCGTGCGATTGGCAAGGGAAAGCGTCTCAGCCGACGATTCCGAGTCCTCCTCCCAATCGTTGTGTCCGGAAATGTTGGCCAACTTGCCATTGGCGCTACGCGCTGAACTAAGAGATGCCTTGGTTTTGCTTGATTCGCCGCGCATAGACGAAATAATCCGCCAGATTTCCAAACTTGATCCAATACTCGGCAGCGATCTTGATCATCGAGCTCTCAACCTGAACTACACCGCCATTCTTCAGGCTTTGCTTCCGTATCCAGATACTTTCACAAAACAAATCCCATGACACATCAAGGCTCCATTCTAGTGGTTGACGACACTCATGAAACCCTGAGATTGCTCACGCAAACCTTGACCGGCTTCGGCTACGATGTTCGCCCGGCGGACAGCGGAGAGTTGGCGCTGGCTTCGGTCGCGGCATGCCCACCGGAATTGATTCTGCTGGACATCCGCATGCCGGACATGGATGGCTTCGAGGTTCTGCGACGTCTCAAAGCTCGGGAAGAAAGCCGCGACATTCCGGTACTACTACTCAGCGTTGTCAACGATACAGGGCAGCGGGTGGAAGGTTTCAAGCTGGGAGCTGTGGACTTCATCCCCAAGCCATTTCAAATCGAGGAGCTTCTTGCGCGGGTGCGAGCGCACATCGATCTGTTCCGCCTGCGCTCCAACCTGGAGCATCAGTATCGCGCCACTTTTCTTAGCATTGGCGACGGGGTCATCACCACCGATATTGAAGGCAGGGTAAGGGAGATTAACCCTGCGGCTGAGAATCTGACCGGATGGACCTTATCGGAAGCGCGAGGCAAGCTACTGGGGGAAGTCTTTCACATCGTTAATGAAGAGACGCGCGCCACAGTAGAGAACCCCGTAACATCCGTCTTGCGCAACGGCGTGGTGGTGGCGCTGGCCAACCACACGCTGCTCATCGCGCGCAACGGGACGGAGCGATTCATCGCCGACAGCGCCGCGCCCATCCGTGATAGCAACGGTGTTCTTGGCGGCGTAGTGCTGGTCTTTAGCGATCAAACTGCCAACCACGCGGCGCAAAAGGCGTTGCGGGAGAGCGAAGCGCACTACCGTTCGCTATTCAAAAACATGCTCAACGGATTTGCCTATTGCCGGATGCTCTTTGAGCAAGGCCAGCCCAGCGACTTCATCTATCTCATCGTCAACAGCGCTTTTGAAAAGCTGACGGGACTCAAGGACGTGGCGGGCAAGAAAGCGTCCGAGGCTATTCCCGGCATCCGGGAAGCAGATTCTGGTTTGTTCGAAATCTACGGACGTGTCGCTCGCACTGGAGTGTCTGAGAGATTTGAGACCTTTGTGGAAGCCCTGAAGATGTGGTTTGATGTGTCGGTGTATAGCCCAAGCCAGGATCATTTCGTGGCGGTATTCGACGGGATCACTGAGCGCAAACAGGCCGAAGAGCGAATCCGCGCCCAAGCCGAGTTGCTGGACTTGGCCCAAGACGCCATTACCGTGCGAGATATGAATGGCTGCGTGCAGTACTGGAACAAGGGCAGTGAGCGGCTGACAGGCTGGAGCGCGGAAGAGGCATTGGGATGTCCGATTGTCAAATTGCTCAAACCCGATCCCATCGACTTTGAGCGATCCATGAAGGCACTGCTCGAAAAAGGGCAATGGAGCGGAGAGACTACGCTACAAACCAAGAACGGACGCCCCATTGTCGCCATGAGCCGCAAAACTCTGGTACGGGATGAGCATGGACGGCCCAAGTCAGTCATGACCATCAATACCTACATCACTGAGCAAAAGAAGATTCAGGCGCAGTTCCTGCGCTCTCAGCGCATCGAAGCCATCGGGACGCTGGCCAGCGGCATTGCCCACGACCTCAATAACATTCTCGCCCCCGTACTGATGACCACGCCTCTATTGCGTAGCGCGATCTTGGATCCCGACAGTCTTGAGATACTCAATACCATAGAAGGCTGCGTCAAGCGCGGAGCGGATGTCCTCAAGCAACTGCTCAGCTTTGCGCGTGGAAAGCCCGGCGAGCGTGTCCCGCTGCCCTTGCGGCATCTGGTGCGTGACATGGACATGATCATCAAGGAAACATTTCCTCGTAACATCCAATCAATCGTGGATATACCCGTGAACCTCTGGCCTGTACTGGGAGACGCCACTCAACTCTATCAGGTGCTCATGAATCTGTGCATCAACGCCCGGGACGCCATGCCCGATGGAGGCAAGCTAACCATTGAAGGCAAAAATGTGATTGTGGACAAGGGGCTTGCTTCCACCACCCCTGACGCCCGCCCTGGCAGCTATGTGTGTGTCCGCGTGAGCGACACTGGCATCGGCATTGCGCCCGAGAATCTCAATCGCATCTTCGAAGCCTTCTTCACCACCAAGGAAATCGGCAAAGGCACTGGCCTTGGGCTATCGACCGTAATGGAGATTGTGCGCGGGCATGAAGGCTTTGTGCGGGTGGATAGCAAGCTGGGGCAAGGCACGACCTTCGAACTTTACTTCCCGGCCTCGCCGGAAGCCCCGCCTGCCGATACGGCTTCCAGCAAAACGCCTCCCCCGTGCGGCCAAGGCGAGATGATCCTCGTGGTGGATGATGAACCTAAATTCGGCAGTTGGATGCGCCACGGGTGAATTCTCGCCCGTCAATCGCGTCTTTTTTTTGCTGATTTCTCTATTTTCCCCGATCAACCGGCTTCCAAGGCTAAGGTCGGTTCTTTGAGGGGGCGACCGCCCAG
>CAIUEN010000460.1 GCA_903898185.1 uncultured Verrucomicrobiales bacterium | reverse complement strand
AGCCGCCCTCCTCAAGACCACCGCCTCAGCCCATCACGAACACGCGTCGGCCCTCGCCTCGTTGCTTACTTGGAATTTCCAACTATTCCCCAAAACACACGTAACAATCTAAACCGCGCGTGGTATACTACGTGCCAGACGATGGTTTTGATAACGATATGTGCCTGGCTTTTTGCAGGCACAGCCGTCGCAGTTGATGGAGGCGTGAAAACGAACGTCGGTACGGACACCGTGAAATCATGGGTGTTCAATGTTCTTAAATACGGGGCCTTGGGCGACGACAAGACGGACAACACCGAAGCGTTTTCGGCTTGCCTCAAGGCAGTGATCGAGGCCGGAGGCGGACGGATGCACCTGCCGGCCGGCGTCTATCGTGGCGGAATATTGATACCCGCGGTCAGTAGTGTCCGGTTTAGAAACCCAATAAACACTGGCGATTTTCGGGGTTGGGAGATTCGGGAGTGGGTGGGGTTTGAGAAAGAGCCTGTAAAATGGGTGTTTTCTCAAAAAGTGTGAGACTCAAAATCTGTAGAATTGTGTAGAGACTGGAATCCAGATGCAGACGTTTCTTCAGGATGGCTACGAGCAGATAAACGGCGATGGCGCTCCAGATTTGGGTATGCACCGCGTTTTCACTGGTGCCGAAGAACGCCTTGATCCGCAGATGTTGCTTGATCCATTTGAAGAACAGTTCGATCTGCCAGCGACGTTGATACAACTGCGCGATGGTCAGTGCGGGCAGGGTGAAATTGTTGGTCAGAAAAATCAGCGGCTTGCCGGTCTTGGGATCGCGATAACCGATGCGCCGCAGCGGATCGGGATAATGTCGCCGGGCATTGGGGCCAGCCAACTCCACAGTCTGATCGAAGCGCAGGCCGGTGGATTTGTCCACGGGCCGGGAGTAACGACGCGTGCAGCGGAAGTTGTTCTTGGCGCGGGTGACGAAGAAGGCCGAACACTGATGCAACCGATGCAGACGCGCAAAGTCCAGATAGCCGCGATCCATGATATAAAACGCGCCCGCCTCCCAAACGAGTTGGTCGAGGAGGTTCACTTCGTGGACGCGGCCTGGCGTGCTAATAATGACGGTGGGGAAGTTGCCGTGCAGCGTCAGCAGGGTGTGCAGTTTGAGGGCGGCTTTGCGGCGGCGGAAACGGGCCCAGGGGAAAAGCGCCAGGCACAGATCAATGGTGGTGGAGTCCAGCGCGTAGGCGGCGGCTTGCAGTTCCACGCCAAAAGGTTCGTTGGCGTAGAGGGTGGAGGCTTGCTGGATGAGGACTTGGGCGAAGTCGGCGAAGATGCGCCAGTTCCGGTTTTCGTTGGCATCGGCCAGCGTGCTGCGGGCGAGGCTGTGGCGAAAGCCGGAGTGATAAAGCTTCGGAGCGAGTGCGGTCAGACAGGTTTCGATGTCGCGGAGACTTTCGCGCCAGGTCAGTTGCGCGAAAGTCAGGACGAGAAACTGTTCGTAAGCGGGGAGTTTGCGGACGCGGAAGTTGCCGTGGTAGCGAGCGACACACTTGTCGAAATCGTATTGGGGCAGGAAATCCAGGAGTTGGGCGAAGACGGTGCGACCTTCGTTCATAAGATGAAAAACCGCAGGAATGCGGGAATTCACCCTCCAAGAATCGTCGCAGAATTGAAATCAAAAAAAACCGAACAGCGAGAAAACGCCGATTCTACCGAGTCGGAATCGCTGTCATCAAAAACTTAACCGGACAGTAGTGACCCGCGGTATCGAAACCTATTCCGAGTTGGATTACTGTGGAAATCGTTGGAGAAATTGAACCAACGCCCGTTTTCGGGACGCTTGGGTCATTCCCGTTGCTGAATAACGGCACGATTGTTAAGAGCCTGTCCAAATCAGGCCCCGCAGTCATCTCGGCCAGT